>CAIRXZ010000167.1 GCA_903882645.1 uncultured Acidobacteriia bacterium
CGCGCCCGGGAAGTCGCCCGAATAGCCGCACGCATAGCCGAGCTGGTTCAGCGTGCCGGCGTCCTCCGGTTCGATCTCGATGGCCTTCTTGAAGCCGGCGGCGGCCTGGGGATACCGATGCGCGGTCATGGCGGCGGCGGCCAGCGCGCGCCATACGGTGGGGTCGGAAGGGTCAAGCCTGGAAACCGCGTCCAGGGCGCGCAGGCGCGCGGGCCGGTCGCCACTGAGTTCGGCGGCGTCGAGCTCCAGGCGGGCCCGCTCGATCGGCCGAAGGTCGTGGGAAAACGCCCGGGCAAGCACCGCCAATGCTCCCGCGCGGTCCTGCGCCTGGGCCTTCAATTGTCCCAAAAGGCGGTAGGCGGGCGCGTAATCGGGGCTGGCGGCGAGGGCCTGTTCGAGGCTCCGCTCGGCCGCGTCCGGATCGTTGCCCTCGAGGGCGTCCACGTAAGCCTTCAATCCGGCCGCATTGACCGGCTGGAGAGGCGGCGGCGCGCCGCGGATTTGCCGGGCCAGATCCGAGGCGGCCGCGATCACGCCATCCGCCGGGGCGTTGGCGGAAAGCTCGGCCGTCATCTTCCCGTTCCGGACGTCTTCAATGACCAGCCTGGCTTCCAGCCTGCCGCCGCGAACCGAATAATATCCGTACCCCAGGCGGTTGGCGCCGGAGACGAGAGCCAGTTCGCGCTCGGCGGAGATGCCTGGCGCGGAGACCGGACGCGCCCCCAGGGAGCGATCGAAGCTGTGCATCCGGTTAGAGGGGATGGCGTAGATCCCCGGCGCGCCGGCCAGCCCGGCGGTCACCACTTCCGAGAACGCGCGGCCCATCCAATCCTGGGAAGGATCCGCGCCGAGGTTTTCGAAGCGGAGAATGGCGATGCGTTGGAAGCGCGTCCCGGCGGGCTGGCGGGAACAACCCGCCAGCGCCAAGGCTCCGGCCGCGAGCAGGAGCCGGCCCCTGCCGGCGTTACAGAACACGCGGCTCCAAGGTCAGCAATGCCTTGAATTCCGGAAGATCGCGCATGGCCTCGAACTCGGGGTCCTGCTCCAGCTTCTTCTTGTCTTTGAAGCCCTCTTCCAAGGCCCTCTTCAGATACTGGATGGCCTGGTCGTTCATGCCGGCCTTGGCGCAAATCCTGGCCATGGCGTAGTGGTACCGGGCGCGGTTCTCGACGTTGCGGTCTTCGAGCACGGTCCCGAAAGTCCCGCGGTTCTCGAGAACGTTGGGATCGATCTGAAGGGCCGTCTGGTATTCGTCCATGGCCTCCTTCTCCATCTTGCGCGCGAAGTACGCCATCCCGAGGTTCATGTGGAACGAGGACGAGCGCGGCTGAATCTCGAGCGCCCTCCGGTAAGCGCTGATCGCGCGCCGGAAACTCTTGCCGGCGTAGTAGGCGGCGCCGAGGTTGTTCCGCGCTTCGGCGTACCGCGGGTTCAGTTTGAGCGCGCGTTCGTAGTACTGCCTGGCCTTATCGAGCTGGCCGAGCTGGTGGTAGGCGATTCCGATCTCGTTCGCAATGACGGGGTCGTCCTTGGAACCCTGGCTGAAAGCCTCGATGGCCTCCCGGTACATTTTGCGGGCCATGAAAATATCGCCGCGGTCCCGCGGGGTAAGGGTTGCGCCGGGAGTCTGCGCGGCGCCCGCGTCCGCCGGCGCTGCGAACTGGCCCGGAGCGGCGGTGGAAAGCAGGCCGGCCACGAGCGCGACAGCGAGCGGAAAGGAAACCATGCGCGCCTCCTGAGTTAATTTAAGCACACCCGGTGCGCCTCCTGGGTCTATTTGAACACACCCAGCAGACGCCGCCAGAAGCCGGGTTTCCCCTCTTTTTTCGGCGGCGAAGGCTGGGGCGGCGGAGACTGGGCCGCGCGTCGAACGTTTTGGCCCTGGGCGCGGCGCGGCGTGGAGGAGGGCGGCGCCCCGGAGCCATCCGCCGCGACAACCGCGCGCGGCTGCTCGCCGGCCGGGGCAAGCGCGGGCCGCGCGGGGGTTGCGGTGTCCCACCCGGCGACGTTGGTGACGTTGCGGCCGCGATGCAACGGGCACGTCCCCACCGGTTCGGTGCCGGCGATATAGACTTCCGCGCGCGATCTCGGGCAGCTCGAGTTGGCGGGCATGCCGGACTCGGGATCGATCATGACGGAGACAATGCCGGCCGGGCTTTCAAACCGCTTCGTGTTGCGGTACTCGCGATACTGGAGCGCGCGCTTCATGAACTCGGCCCAGATGGGGGCCGCGGAGTGCGCGCCTTCGAGATCCAGATCGAGGTTATTGTCGAAGCCCACCCACACCACGCACAGCAGCTCGGAGGTGTAGCCCGCGAACCAGCCGTCGTGCGAGGTGCCGGTCTTGCCGGCCACCGGGAAGTTGAGGTTGTAGCGGGCCGCCACCCCCGCCGCCGTGCCGCTCCTGATGACCTCCTGCATAAGGCTGGTCATGAGGTAGGCCACCCGCGGATCGAGCTCCTGTTTGCGCTCGGGCTTGTTCTTGAAGACCGCTTTGCCTTTGTCGTCGCGCACCAGCGAAATGAAGCTGGGCTTCACGTACTCCCCCTGGTTGGCGAACAACGTGTAGGCCCCCACGGCCTCGAGCGGCGTGATCTCGTATGTGCCGAGCGCCACCGCCGGGGTCGGCTGGATGCTGTAATTCATGCCCGCGCGGTTGGCCATATCGACCACGGCCCCGTAACCCACGGTCTCCGCCACCTTGACGGTGGCCACGTTGTAGGAATGCGCCAGGGCCTCGCGCAACGTGACCGTGCCCCCGAATTTGTGGTCGAAATTATCGGGCGCCCAGGATTTGTTGTCGAACCAGAAGGTGGTCTGCTCATCCAGAACTTGGGAGCTGGCGGTGAGCACGCGCGATCCGCCCTGGATGCCGGTATCGAGCGCGGCGGCGTAGACGAACGGCTTGAATATGGAACCCGGCTGCCGCATGGCCAGAATATGGTTGAGCTGGCTGACGCCGTAGTTGCGCCCGCCGGCCAGCGCCTTCACCTCGCCCGAGTGCGGATCGACGGCCACCAGGGCCACTTGCGCTTCGGGCGGAGTCTGGCCGCGGAAACGGCGCTGCCGCTTGATCTGCGCGTCCACTTCCGCCATGCCCAGGCGAATGGCCTCCGAGGCTTCGCGCTGGAGGCGCAGATCGATGCTGGTGTAGATGCGGAAGGCGTTGGACTGAAGGTCGGCGTCCTGGAACCTGGTCTGCATGGCATCGTCGACCATGTCGACGAAGTAGGGCGCCTCGACCGATTGCGCGGTCCCCTTGACCACCGACAGCGGCGAGTCGACGGCGAGCGCATAATCGCGATCGTTCACGTACCCGTTCTGCCGCATCAGGCCGAGCACCACGTTGCGGCGTTCCTTCATACGATCCGGGTGACGGAATGGGTTGAAGTAAGTCGGCCGCTGAATCAACCCCGCCAGCTCGGCCGCTTCCGGCAGGTTGATCTGGCTGAGGTCCTTGCCCAGGTATGCTTCCGAGGCTTCGCCGAATCCGTGGATGCTATACGTGCCTCGCATGCCCAGGTCGATCTGGTTGGCGTAGTCCTCGAAGATTTCCTCCTTGGAGAGCTTCTGTTCGAGCTCCAGGGTAATGACCATCTCCGCCAGCTTGCGGGTCCAGCTCTTGTCGGCGTCCAGCCAGAACATGCGCGCCAGTTGCTGGCTCAGGGTGGAGGCGCCCTGTTCCTTGCGGCCCTGCTTGAGGTCCACGTAGGCGGCCTTGACGATGCGGACCGGGTCGAACCCGGAGTGCTGGAAGAAGCGCTTGTCCTCGGCCGAGGTTACGGCGTCGATCAGCACCTTGGGAATGTCGTTGAACTTCACCATGCGGCGCTTCTCGCGGCTCCGGCCGGAAACGTTGGTGATGAGCTGCGGCTCGAGCTGGTACTCGCCGCGCGCGGTGTTGTCCTGCAAGGACACGATCTCCGAGATCCGCCCGCCGGCGAACTTGATGAGGCCGGCTTCCTGGCCGAAGTAAGACTCCGGGCCGGGAAAGATCTCGACGGACTTGGGACGGATCTGGTAGGAGCCGACGGGATTGCCGCGCGACTCGGTGTAGCCGCTGCGGCGCAGCTCGGCGGCGATGCCCTCGGGGGTGGCGGCGTCGCCCACGGCCACCGATTCCGGGGCGGCGAAGATTTTGGCCGTGTTGGCGAAGGGGCCAGCGCGCAGCTTCTGGTCGATCAGCCGCGAGTACTTCGCGTAGAAGAACGTGAAGGCGCCGATCGCCAGGATCAGGGACAGCGCGAGGCCGACGGCCAGGATTCGGCCCGCCGGTCCCAAAAAGAAGCGCGTCAGCCTCGCGCCCCTTGGCGCCCGGACTCTCATCTCTCTCTCCTGGGCACTAAATACGATTTTCGCATGAAGGAAACGGCCGCGGCCGAGGGCGCCGCGGCGGCGCCGGTTGTCCCGAGCACGACGATTGCCAAAAGGCAGGGTGTTCGACCGCGCGATGTTGCGCTTGTGGGTGGGAACCGCTCGGAAGCTGAGAAATAATAGCCCGCAAGCGGGCTCGGCAGGCGAAACCGACTGCCCCACCAACGCAAACACATGACTTGTCTTGGTGGTGCAGGCGGTTTAGCCAGCGTTTCGCGGTTCTTTCACGGCTTCTCACGGCCGCGGCTCCGACGGGGGTTTGAGCGCGAACGAGCGGCGGGCACGGTTGTGTCAAAACGGACCTTAAGTTGTGCGCGCCCCAAACCAATGCCTCCATCAAATGTCTCTATCGAGAGAAGCGGGTTGGAGGTACACTGGACACGCGCCGGGAATCGACCGGAAGTCCCGGTGAAACACAGTAAAGGAGTAACGGAATGCCAAACTATCGATTCGGAAAGCACCCACCGAAGGTCGACTATCGTACGTTGCGCTTTGCGAGCTATCTAACGGCTAAGCTTGCGCCGCCTCCTCCCTCGGTGAACGTCTTGACCCGCGTGTACCAGAACCTGAATACAACAAACGCGCCCGCGTTGTTCCCGATGGACGGCAACGATACCTTGGGAGACTGCACCATCGCCGCTCTGGCGCACGCCGTCACGGCCTATCGCGGCATGATCAGCTCGATCAAGGACGTCATGCCCAAGCAGGATGTGGTCAAGCTGTACATGCATCTGACGGGCGGCGTCGATTCGGGCCTGAATGAGCTCGACGTGCTGAATTACTGGCGCCAGAACGCCGTTGCCGGCGACAAGATACTGACCTTCGTCAGCATCCAACCAAAGAATCACGCTCACATCGAGCAGGCTATCCATCTCTTTGGCGGGGTCTACCTTGGTTTCCAAGTTCAGCAGAACTGCATTCAGGAGTTCGACGCCCGTCAGCCCTGGACGCCGGGTCCCCTGACGAACGATGGCCACGCGGTCTTCGCCGTCGAATACGACCCGAAGGGGGTAACCGTGCTGACCTGGGGAAACACGCAGCAAGCCACTTGGGCCTGGTGGGATGAGTGCGTCGACGAAGCCTATGCGATTCTACCCCAGGAAGCGCAGACGCCCGGGTTCGCGCCGGGGTTCGACTTCGCTCAACTGAAGACCGACCTTAGCGCCGTGGCGAGCTAGGGGCGCGACCGTTTGATTTGTTCCTCAACGCTCGGGCCGGCGCTTTCGCCTGCCAAGCCGGGCACCGCCCCGGCCAGGTGGTGTGGACCTCCCGGCCTGGTTCGCCGCCGCATTCGGTCATGTTCCTAAACACGCCCTCCACAGAAACGCTCCTTCGCTTGCCATGCCGCCGCAAGCGCGGGGGTGAAGGGCCAAGTGTGAACGCATTTCCCCGGTCTGCCCGACTACCTTGGCCTGATCCACACCACGAACGGGAACTGCGCGATGGCTTCCAGTTTCTCCACGGGAATGTGCCCCGCAATCTCGTTGCGCTCTTGCCCGGTAATCGTGAGGCCCGCGTTCTTCAGTTGCCCGAGCGCTTCCGCCGAGGCGTTGGTCAGCGTCAACCGCACGTACGCCTGCCCGCCGGACACGAACCGGCTCTCCTCCGCGGTGGGCTTGAAGCCGTTCCGCACCCGCTGCGCCAGCGCCGCCAGCGCGGGGTCGAGCCTGCCTGCCGCGCCTGGGGCGGCCCTGCCGCCGGAAATCCGCAACGCCGCCGCTTCGGCGACGGAATCCATGTTGGGCTGGAAGTGCATCATCGCGTTGGAGCCGGTATCGAGGTCCGTGACCCCGTCCACCTGGAAGTTCTGCTTGGCCGTTCCACCGCCGGCAATCTGTTGGGCCGGCGCCTTACCCTCGGTGGAAGCATCGCCGCCTGTGAGATAGGCGTTGCCGAAATACACGCCGGGAACGGTTGTCAGCACGGCGAACAGGTCCCGCCCCTTCAGTGACATGTCCACCATCTGGCTGCTATCCGCCAGCTTCGAGTTCTCCGAACTGGTGGTCGGCGCCGGGGTGGCCGCCGCGGTAACGGTCGCCTCCGCGGTCGGGTTCGGCGCGGGCGCGCCGCCGGCGGCGCCAATTGCCGCCGGGTTGGAACCGCCGCGTCCGCCACCCGCGGCAGTGGCCAATCCACCCGGCGGCATTGGCGGCGGAGGAATCGCGGGGGCCTGAAGATTCAGCGCCAGCCGCGTGGCCGGCGGGCGCTGCATGATCGCGGGCGGCGGCGGAAGCTCCACCGCACCGTGCTGCGCCGCCTCGCGCGCGCTCTTCAGGTCGAATACGCGGCTCGGCTTAGCCGGGTTCCCGGCCGACCCGTTCACCTCCACGGTGGTCGGTTCCGTCGCAATCACCCGCACGCGCGCCGGCGTGAATTGCGCCACCCGGGCTATATATCCGCCCACTGCCAGAAAGCACGCCACCGCCGCCAGGCCCACGGCGTGCCCCCACATCCACCGGCCCAACCGTTGATGCCAGGGCGCCGGCGCGTCGTCGAGCGCCGCCAGAAGCTGCGCCCGCGCGGCCGGGTCGCCCAGCAAGTCGCGCAGGGACTGCTCCCGCGCCAGCGCGTCGAACAACTCCTGGTCGTCCAGCGCGGCCTCGAAAAGGGCCTGCTGCTCTTCCGCCGTCAGCGTGCCCGTCGCGTATCCGCCCAGCAGTTTCCGAATCCCTTCCCGGCTCATTGCTTTCCCGGCTCCCAATCGCCGCCCATCAGTTCCAAAAGGCGTCCGCGGCAGCGGTGGTCCCAAGTGTAAACCGTGTTGATCGTCGCCGCTCCCAGGATCTTCTGAATCTCCGTGAACGTCCTTCCCTGAAGCTTTAGACGAATCAGCTCGCGGCAGCGTTCTCCCAACTGCTCCACCGAACGCGTCAGGCGTTCCAGCATCTCCTTTCGCTCCAGGTAGTCCGCCGGGTTGGAATCCAGGTCCGGCAGCGGAATGTCCGTCACCGAGACCTGCGTGTACTCGCCCCGCCGCACCGCCTTCCGGCGCAGGCTCATGATTTTGAACCGGACGATCTGGAGGGAAAGCGGCAGCAGGTCCTCCGGCCGCTCGAGATGCGCGTACTTCTCGTGCAGCAGCATGAGCGTCTCCTGCGCCACGTCCTCGGCGGCATCTCTCGATACATGGGATGCCGCGAACGCGACGATCCTTTCACGAAGCTTGGCCAGAACCTCTTCGCGCTCCACTCGTGTTCAGTGAAATCATAGCATTCGGCCCGCCAGTTGCCCATGACGCGGAGACGCGGAGTTCAACGCATGGCCAAAGACCGCTTCTCCCCGATGACCTCCGCGCCTCAGCGTCTCGGGTGCGGGACATAAGAGTTGGGATTCGGGAATGCTCCGCGTGCTATAATGGCCGAGTCTTACCTGTTCGATCAGATCCAGGGAATATCTATGCCGAAGCTCAAGACACACAAGGGTGCGTCTAAGCGGTTTCACAAGACCGGGACGGGCAAAGTGGTTCGTAATCACGCCTTTGCGCGGCACATCCTGACCTCGAAGCCGCATAAACGCAAGAAGAAGCTGCATACCAGCGTGGTGGCCGACCCGGCCGATCAGAAAGTTCTGAAGCGCATGATCCCCTACTAGGGGAGGCGCGATTTGAGCGGACGGAGCGCGTGGCACGTGCCCGATCCGCCAATCGGCGAACAACCGAAAAGGAGAAGAAAACGTGCCCAGAGTTAAAAGAGGAACCCACCGGCGGGATGCCCGAAAGAGGACGCTCAAGCGGGCGTCCGGCTACTTTCTCACCAAGAGCAAACTCAATCGCGCGGCTCAGGAAGCCGTGGAGCGCGGACTGAAATTCGCCTACGTTGGCCGCAAGAACAAGAAGCGCGAGTTCCGCTCGTTGTGGATCGTCCGCATCAACGCGGCGTGCCGCGAAATCGGCATCACCTATAGCAGGTTCTTGCACGGCCTCAAAGCGGCCGGTTTGGACCTGAATCGCAAATCGCTGGCGGATGTCGCGCTGCACGACGATGCCGCGTTCCGCCAGTTGGTTGCGGCGGCCAAGGCCGCTACGGAGAAGGCGTGACCCCTGTCGATGAGGAGTCGCCCGTCCCGCGGGAACCCGATTCCTTGGATAGCTTGGAAGAACGTATCCGGCAGACCGTTCATCTCGTGTCGCGGCTGCGCCAGGAGCGGGACGCCGCGGTCGGGGAAGCCTCCGAAGCCAAGGCCGGCGCCGCGCGCTTGGCGGCCGAAGTCAAAACCCTGCACGCGGAGCGCAAGCAGGTTCGCGCGCGCATCGAGAAGTTGCTGGAGCAGATCGGTCAATTGAGCGGCGGCTAGCGCCAAGACCGCGTGATTTCTTCCCCGGCGGTGGGAAGCATGTGGCGCGAGGGCCGGGCATGCCTCGCTGTGTAGGGGCCGGGCATGCCCGGCCCGAACGTTGAGGAACAAATCAAACGGCCGCGGTGCTAAGTGAAGCCGGTGGTCCTCCGCCGGCGGTTTATGGGCCCGCGGGCGGCGAGGCCCCCGGGGCGGTATTTGCAATGGAAGGCTCTTCCGAGAAACAGCCCGTTCGCGTGACCATCCTGAGCCGGCCGTACACCTTGCTGGCCAGCGGAGATCCTCGCGAAATCGAGGAGGTGGCGGCGAGTGTGAATGAATTGATGCTCTCGATCGCCGCCAAGGCTCCCAATGCCGATTCCACTCGCATCGCCGTGCTGGCCTGCCTCCACCTGGCGGACAAGCTGCGCATGCTGCAGAGCGACCTCAACCGCTTGAAGGAGCGCGTGGACCGTAAGAGCGTGGAGTTCGCGGGTCTGCTCGATCAAGCCGTGGCGCCCGCCGGGGAGCGCCCATGACCGCGCGCGTGTTCTTGGCGGCGCTGGCCGCGGCGGCGCTTTTCGCGGCTTCGTCCTTCGATTCGGAAATCGCCGAATGGCGGAAATCGCGCGAAGCCGCTTTGCGCCGCGACGGAGGCTGGCTCACCGTGACCGGCCTGTTCTGGCTGCGCGAAGGCCCCAATCGTTTCGGTAAGGAAGCCTCGAATGAGATCGCCCTGCCGGATGGTCCGGCTCGCGCCGGCGCGTTTACCCTGCGCAACGGCAAGGTAACCGCCGCGGTCGATGGCGGCATCCGCGAGGTGCGCCCCGATTCGGACGATCTCGTCAAAGTGGGCCGGCTGAGCCTGTACGTCATCAAGCGCGGCGACCGATATGGCATCCGCCTGAAGGACCCCCAGAGCCGGTATTTGCGGGAGTTCCATGGGTTGGAGTACTTCCCCGCGAACCAGGCGTACCGGATCGCCGCGCGGTTCGTCTCCGAGCCGCGCAAGATTCCGATCTTGAACGTCCTCGGCCAGACCGAGTCCGACGATTGCCCCGGCTACGTCGAGTTCCGTCTGCGCAACCGGGACCTGCGCCTCTACCCGGTTCTGGAAGAGCCCAACGCCAAGCAGTTGTTCTTCATTTTCCGCGACCAGACCAGCGCCAAGGAAACTTACGGTGCCGGGCGCTTCCTGTATGCCGATTTGCCCCGCGACGGCAAGGTCGTGCTGGACTTCAACAAGGCCTACAATCCCCCCTGCGCTTTCACGCCCTATGCCACGTGCCCGCTCCCGCCCAAGCAGAATCGCCTCCCTGTGAGGATCGAAGCCGGCGAGAAAACCTACGGCCACTGAGCCGGGGCAAAAAGGCAAAGCCACCAATCCCGCGAGCGGGAATCGGCGGGAGTCCGGGCCATGTAGGGGCCGGGCACGCCCGGCCCGCGGGGTTTCTACATTTGAGACCGCTTGAAGGCATGATCGGCTTTGTATCGGGGCACGGCTTTAGCGTGTGACCCAAGGGGGCAGGTTACCAGTGGGGGAAGACCCACTCGCTCCGCGACCGCGAAACTCGGCGCCATCGACAGCCCGCCCGTTCGCGCTCACCCCCCGTCGGAGCCGCGACCGTCAGTACCTACGGAGTCGAATTCTTGTCGTTCTGGCAAGAATATTATCGACCATGTGCACATCGCCCCATGTTCATGGGCGCCCGGCTGCACTCCGAAATTAACTCCAACTTCCGGCCCGCGCCGGCAGCTCGGGCTTGGCACATTCCTCTGCCCCCTCTGCTGCCCGAACCCCGGGAAGAGCAGATGTGTGGATAACAAACTGAAACGAATCGACCGTACTTCTCGGCGTCTCCGCGCCTCTGTGGTGAATCCTTCGCTCTCTCCGCGTCTTCGCGTCTCCGCGTCAAAGACGAGTCCTGTTTGGTTCCGGCTGCGCCGGGTTAGGGAGCGGTTCCCCCCCCACGCGCACAACATCACGCGCGCGAAGACTTGGTACCGCGTCCCAGGAACAACTGGGCAGGCCCCATCCACGGGTTCGGTGGCGCAGACGATCATTTTTCGTCGTCTGCGTCGGCACGCCACAGAAAACGATGGCCTGCCCCCTCTCGGGTTGTTTCCCGGACACTACCCCGGCGAACCGAAAAGCGGCAGGGGCCAGAGCCCCGTGATGGCTCACGGCCTGCTGCGCGGCTAAAGCCATGCCCTGATATGAGGCCCGAACGTTCGGCCGGGCGCGCCAAAGCGCAAACTCAGGACGCCTCCGAGGGCCGGGCCGAATCGAGATAGTCTTGCAGGGTCTCGAGCGAAGACCTCATAGCCTGAAGGTTCCGGTCGGTCCCCGTGGTGTAGTCGGCAATTTTCGAGATTACTTCTTCGTGCATCTGGAAGAATAGACCGACTACTTCCGTGTCGCGCCAGCCGCGGTCCGCTTCTTCGCGCAGGATTCGAAGCGCGTGTTGGGGCGTGAACGCAGGCTTGTAAGGGCGCGGACTGACAAGCGCGTCGTAAATGTCGGCAACCTGCAATATGCGGGCTTCCAGCGGAATCTGCTCGCCCCGCAGGCCGTCCGGGTACCCGGAACCGTCCCAACGCTCGTGATGGTGGCGTATGACCGGTAACACCGGGCGCAGAGAGGCCAGATGCCGGCAGATCTCTTCGCCGCGGGCCGGGTGGCTCCGCATCGTAACCCATTCCTCCGCCGACAACTGGGCCGGTTTGAACAGGATCGAATCGGGTATGCCAACCTTGCCGATATCGTGCAGGTAGCCGCCCCGATAGAGCGTCAGGAGAGCGGAGCGTTCCAGACGCATCGCCATGCCCAACGCCACGCTCATGAAGGCCAGGCGCTCGCAATGGCCGCCGGTGTGGCTGTCGCGCTGCTCCACCGCCTGCGCCAGCGCAAACAGAATTCCTTCCGTCTCATCAATCGAGAACTTGTCCGTCGCGCCGAAATCGCCCGCGTCGGCCAACTCCTGCCCGGGCAAACCGCGCCGTGGTTCCTGTGCGAAAGCCGGGGCCGGCTTGCAGGAGGACCACGGCCGGGATCGTAATGGTACCAAGCCGTCAGCGCCCATCGCTAATCTATCTATCGGCGCCTCTACGGGAAAAACTAGGGTACTAAGCGAAAAATCCCATGACTTTCAGCGTCTTACTACCGTGATCGACCTCCATGCCGAGTTCCCGGCGGCGTCGTACGCCCGGATTGTCACCACGTTTGTCCCAACCAGCAGCGGCGCCTGCGCGGACCAGTTCGCCGTGCCCGAGGCCGCCCCCGAGGATCCCGTGGAAGTGGACCACGTCACTGTCGTTACCCCGACGTTGTCGCTGGCAGTGCCGCTGATGGAGATCGTCTGCGATGACGTGGAGACGATCGTCGAGCCGGGCGACACGATGCTCAGCGACGGCGGCGTGGTGTCCTTTCCCCCCGCTGGCGTCGATGGCGTCTGCGGCGTGGACGGCGTCTGCGGCGTCGATGGCGTTGGACTGGCCGGCTGAACGGGCGTGCTTGCAGGCGGATCGGCGGGCGCGGCCACGCTTGGGCCGTACAGGCTCTGGATGCCCGCGATGTCGTCGGGCGTCAGGCCCGACGCAAAGTGGTAGTACGGGTACATCACCGACCCCGGGTCGCCGGAATGCCCCAGACCAAGCGCGTGCCCGGCTTCATGCAGAGCTACGCTGAACAAGTCCGTGTCCGCCCCCACCCGCCAGCTTTCATCGCCGTCGAAGTGCATATCGCCCGCCAGCGGCTCCGAATTCGGCGGCGCGGGATAGAACGTGTGCGCCAGCACGCCGCCCGGCCCATCGAACGGGTAGCCGTCTCCGTGCGCCCCGCTTGCGAACAGGATTGCGATCGTGCGCGCCGAGCTCGCGTCGCCGCCCGCCGCGAAGCTGACGTTCGCGTTGCTCGCCCATGTCCTAAAGGCGCGCTCGATTTCGCTCCGCGCCGTGTTCTGATCCACCTTGCTGGTGAGCGATTCGAAAACATATTGGAGCGCTACCGCGCCGGACGCGCCCTTGGCCCAGCCGTTTCCAACGGTCGCGTATTCCCCTACGATTCCGGCGTCTGTAAGCGCCCCGGCGCAGCCGGTCACGGGCTTGCCGGCGGCCAGATCGGTGGACGCGGGAAGGATATAGGACACTTCGTCGCTGGCCGCGAGTTCCTCCAGGCGCGTCGCGCCTCCGGTGACGACCAGGTGCCCGGGAAGCAGACTCGAGTTCTCCAATACGCTGAAACCGCGCTCGCGCGCCAGCGCCCGCGCTTCCTCCATTTCCACATCCGGGTGAAACACCACCAGGTAGGCGGGCGCCGGCCGCGTGGCGAGCAGAGGGTTGAGCTTGTCTCGCGCCTCCAGCGGACCGGCCCAGACCGCCCCGAGACCCTGCAGGTCCGCTGTGGAATCCGAAGAGACCATCAGCCCCGAATCGGGAACGTAGCTCAGCGCCCGCACGCCCCGCCGCGCCAGTTCCTGGCGCAACTCCGGCGAGGGATAGGAGCTGAATTGCAGAATGTAGTGCGTGCGGCGGGCCCCTCCGTCGGCGCCCGCCGGTGGCGGAAACACGGCTGCGCCGCGCTCCGGTTGGATGGTTCGGGCCCGCAGCCGAATCGTGCTCTGGGCCCAGGCGCACGACGCCGTCAGAAGCAGCGCCATGCCGGCGGCTCTCGGGAATGTCACAGTTTTTGGTGGCTCCGTCTTAGCTCTTCGGACCCCGAAACAGAGGGCTTTCCGGGCATCGTGCTGGACCGTACGCTCGCGCGCGCCGCGAGGTGCTGAAACGCACATTCAGGAAGTTAAAGGCCTGTAAGTCCGAAAGAGCGGGCCGCCGCGCCGGGCTGGTATCCTGAAGCGGAATGCGTCCTGTTGCGTTGACGATCGCCGGCTCGGACCCCAGCGGGGGCGCGGGGATTCAGGCCGATCTCAAAACCTTTCACCAGTTCGGAGTCTACGGCGAAGCCGTAGTCGCGCTCCTGACCGTGCAGAACACGTTGCGTGTTTCACGCGTTGAAGTGATGCCGCTCTCGCTCGTCCTGGAACAACTCGAAGCGGTTCTGGAGGACATCCCGCCGGACGCCGCCAAGACCGGCGCGCTCGGCTCGGCCGAAATGGTCGAGGCCGTCGCGCGCGCCGCCGCCAGGTTCCGGTTCCCGCTGGTGGTGGATCCCGTCATGGTTAGCAAGCACGGCCAGCCGCTGATGCCGGAATCGGCCGCGCGCACGATTCGCGACTGCCTTCTGCCCCAGGCGGCTTTGGCGACCCCGAACATCCCCGAAGCCGAGGCTTTCACCGGGTTGCGGATTCACGGCCTCGACGGAATGCGTGAAGCCGCCGCGCGCATTCGCGAGCTGGGCCCGCGCGCCGTGCTGATCAAGGGCGGGCACATGCCGGGGGACGCCACCGATGTGCTGTTCGACGGCGCGGAGTGGCGCGAATTTCCCGCCCCCCGCCTGGATACGCGTCATACCCACGGGACCGGGTGTACCTACTCGGCTGCCATCGTCGCGGGCCTGGCCGGCGGCCTGGCGCTGGCCGCCGCCGTGGCTCGCGCCAAGGCCTTCATCCACGAAGCCATCCGGACCAGCCCCGGCCTCGGGCATGGCGCCGGTCCGGTGAACCATCACGCCGAGGTCCTATGAAATTCCCGGAGCCGCCTGCGCGGCAGGCGCGTGGAAACCCTTCGCGGCTCGTGCTATCCTCCAAAGCGTAAGAGAAAACCATGCCCGAACTAATCGGATCGCCGACTCAAATTGATAGCGTCGGCAACAAGACCAAGCTCTGCGACGAGTACGTCGGTCTCGTCAACACAGGGGAGTCGAAAGTCTCCATCACGGTTGTGCATTCGCCCATTGGATGGGAAGGCATCGGCCAGTGGGCCGACTACGACGAGTATCGGATCGTCCTCAAGGGAATGCTTCGCGTCGAGCATGCCGGCGGAACCCTCGAGGTCCGCGCCACGCAGGCCCTGCACGTGAAGCCGGGCGAATGGGTGCGGTTTTCCACGCCGGGCGAGGGTGGCGCCGATTATATCAACGTGTGCCTGCCCGCTTTTTCGCTCGCTACGGTTCACCGGGAAAAGTAGCGCCCGAAGCGCCGGCCCCCAATGACTCAAGTCCAGGTCCGTTTTCGGTTGCAGCGGCCCCTCGACGGCGTCCTGTTGGCGCGCATCGCCCAACTGCATTCTATGTATGGGATCGAGCGTGTGCGCGTGGCCCCGTCCATGGACGGCCTGACGGTCGATTACGATGCCGCCCGCCTCCGTCCCGCCGAGGTCGAATCGGCTTTGGCCGCCGCCGGCCTTCCCATCGCGCCGGAACTGGCCTGAACCGCGGGCCCGCGGCTATTTCTTGATGAACAGCGACACCGCCATCCCGAAGCCGATGGCGATGACGATCCGGCGGACAGTCGTCCGGCCAATCTTGCGCGCGGCGCCTGCCCCGCCGTATCCCCCGGCGATCGCGGCCGCGGCCATCAGCGCCACGTACGGCCAATGGACCATGCGCGCCCAAACGAAGTAGGCTGCCGCGATGCCATTCACGCTGCCTCCGAAAACCACCTTCAGGCCGTTCATTTCGTGGATGTCGCGCAGGCCCATGATGCTCAGGGCCGCCAGCATCAGGATGCCGATGCCCGCGCCGAAATAACCGCCGTAGAGGCCCACCATCAGTTGAAACACCATGACTCCGGCGAACCACGCCGCGGACTTGTGCCTCGCCGCGTCCGCGGTCCCCAGCTTCCGCTGGATGGGTTCCTGCGCCATGAACAGCAAGGTGGCGAACAGAATCAGGTAAGGGACCAGCCGGTCGAAGGTGGATGCGGGCGTGCGGCGCAGCAGCAAGGCGCCCGCCAATCCGCCCGCCAGGCTGGGGACGATCAGCGCCAGGAAGCGCGGCTCGGCCCCGCGCAGCTCCTGCCGGTAGCCCCACCCGCTGCCCACCGTCCCCGGCCAGATGGCCACCGTGCTGGTGGCGTTGGCGGTCACCGAATCCAAACCGAGCCAGATCAGCGTGGGAAACGAAACCAGCGTCCCCCCGCCCGCCACCGAGTTGATGGCGCCCGCGAGAAAAGCAGCGCCAAAGGCCGCCGCGGCGTGAGGAAGGTCCAATGGAAAGCTCAAGATGTCAGGATATCGCGCCGGGCGGGTGGGAGCGAACCCGCGCCCCGCCCACGCCCCCGTCGGCCCCTCCAAATCCGTTCACAGAAACTTTTAAAAAAATTTACGTCTTGTTTTCAGTGAGTTAGCGGCAACGCGAAACTCGTCTCTTCCCGCCCGTCTGCTATTTTGAAATTGAAGAGAGGCTTGCGGCCCACTCCCGCAAGCCAAACGGTTTTCTTGTCGGCCGACAAGCGTTGCATTTGGGGTGGTACTGAACTTCTCGTAGGGCCTGAATGAAGCCCTAACGGCGGTCACTGTCAGATGACCCCGGCGAGAGGATCTTGGGTTCGAACTCATAACACCCGGTGGGAGGGATAGCGC
>CAIRXZ010000168.1 GCA_903882645.1 uncultured Acidobacteriia bacterium
ATGGGGGCCGGCGGAAGAAGCCCCCGAAAGATTGGATTGAGGAGTCCGAAAATGGAACAATTCGTGCATGACAACGCGCCGGCCATCTACCTGCTGGTGGTGTGCCTATTCCTGATTTACGCCTTGCTGCTAGAGCAGGCGTTGATCGCGATGGACGACAAGCGCAAGTCCATGGGGCGGGCGCTGCGGGGCTGGTTGGAGAGAGAAAACGGCGCGAAAAAAGTTCTTGCTTACCTAGCACGTAAGAGGTAAGCTAAGGAATGCGGAAAACGATCAAGGCGCGGTGCTGCTTGCGCTGCGGACATCTTTGGTTTCCCCGTTTGTCGGTGGAGCCGAAAATCTGTCCGGCGTGCAAGTCTCCGCTCTGGAAAACCAAAAGGAGAAAAACGAAGTGAACGAACCGAACGAGACTTGCGAACTGTCGGCGCCGAAAACGCCGGCCGAACTGCTTCAGATGAAGAAGGACGTGGAGCGCCACACCGCGCAGGCCATCATGGACTTGAAGGCGAAACGCCAAGCGTTGCTTGACGGAGCCAAGGCCGCCGTTGCGCAGGCCAAGACGGACGTCAAGAAGGTGGACGAAGACCTGCGCTACCTGGGCGCCAAGCGGGAGTTCAAGGCTCGCGGCCCGCGCAAGCCGAAAACGGAAGCGCCCGCGCCGTCCCCGGCGGCTTCCAAGAAAAAGGGGAAATAGGATGACGCGGGAGGAATACGACGCCGCGCTGGCATTGTCTCAGAGCGGCCTGAAGGATCTGGCCGTTAGCCCGCTGCGCTACTGGCATCGCTGGCTGCGTCCCGACCGCGAACCCGAGGAGCCGACCGCCGCAATGCGTTTCGGCTCCGCCCTCCATGCCGCTGTGCTGGAGCCGGGCTCATTTGACGCGCGGTTCGCCTGCGAGATGATTCCGCCGGCGGGCGCGTTGGACACCATGGACGACCTGCGCGGGTTTCTCCGGGAGAACGGGCAGACGCCGAAGGGAACCCGCAAAGCGGACGTGATTGCCCAGGTGCAGGCGTTCGCGCCGCTGGTGCCGATCTGCGAGGTGTTGTCCCGGGAGCACGCCGCGCAGCACGCCGGGAAGGTGATTTTCAAGGCCGACGACTGGGCGAATATTCAGGGCGCGAAAACTGCGCTCCTGGAAGAACCCAAGATCCAGGAAATCCTGAAAACCGGGGAGGCGGAAAAGCCGCTGTTTGCGGTCGATGCCGATACCGGCGTGCGCCTGAAGGGTTTGCTGGACTGGGACCGGCCCGACCTCGTTCTGGACTTGAAGACATTCACGCAACGCGAGGGGAAGTCCATCGACCAGTCCATCGCGGCGGACATCTACTGGCGGCGCTATCACCACCAGGCGGTGTTCTATTCCATCCTGAAGGGCTGGCCGCAGTGGCAGGGCGACTACGTGCTCGCCTTCGTGGAGTCCGAGCCGCCGCACGAGACCCGCATCAAGGCGATTCGACCGAAGATGGGCGGGCAGGTGGCGATGTTGTGGGAGCGGGCGCGGCTTGAAATTCGCGACCTGATCCGTTTGTATCGGGACTACATGGATTACTTCGGACCTAACCCGTGGCGGTACGTTGCGGAAATCTCCCAGGTGGACGACCTGGAAATACCAGCGTTGTCGTTTTAGGAGGA
>CAIRXZ010000169.1 GCA_903882645.1 uncultured Acidobacteriia bacterium
CCGATCAGCGTTCCGAACTACAACCGTAAGACTGATCGGCTTCAGTTCGGAACGCTGATCGGCATCACTTCGGAATGGTGATCGACATCAGTTCGGAACGCTGATCGGCATCCCTCGGAATCCGCAGTAGATCGACTTCCGGTACCGTTTCCCATCCCGGTATCCAAGGTCGATGGCGGACACCCATCGCCCGTCTTGCCGCTGGTAGATCGAACCTTCGCTGTTGCCCCGTCTGCTCATGCTTCACCTCCCCGAGTGGCCTTTCGATCTCTGGTGACCTTGCGCCTGGAACTCTTGTAGTGGCGGAGGTCCAGCTTGATCGTTTCGACCACCAAGAGAACCTTCGCACGCGGCATCCGGTCCATGAACTTGAGCCAAAGGCTCATCCAACCCTGCCGCTCCTTGATCTGCTCGTCTGTGATGCCTCGGTTTTTTACGAACGTTGAGGCGGAGTAGTCCCAGTCCGATGGGGTCTTGGAGTAGTATTCGACCGCGCACGTGATGAAATCCTGCACGGAAAGGTCTCTTTTGAGGGCCTCGGTTTCTATGAGCTTGCGGGTGGTTTCCGTGGCCCGGAATCCAATCTGAATTTTCTTGGTCGCCATGGCCTCCCCTTGACAATATGCTAACAAACGGAATATGCTATCATCGCTAGGTTAAATGATAGCATTTGGATAATTCTAGCACAAGGTGGTACGTGATGGAAAAATTGCTGCTCAGGGCGTCCGAAGTCAGCGAGGCCACCGGCATGGGGAAGTCAAAAACATACCAACTGATTGCGGCGGGCGTGATTCCGTCCGTGCGGATCGGCAAGTCCGTTAGGGTTCCGGCGGATCGCCTCCGCCGGTGGATTGAAGAATTGCAGCGCAACGAAGCGGCTCCGCAATGACTCACGCCGGTGACCAACTGCCGAAGCCGGACACCGAAGCCCGGCCCGCTCGCGCGGGCGGACGGCCGCGGCGGGACGACGTGGACCCGGCGCGCGTTCGGGAATTGCGCGCGCTTGGCCTCAGCTTTCGGCAAATCGCGGACCAGGTGAGCGCGGGGTACGGGACGGTCAGGAAAGCCTACCGGCAGTCAGACGACGCGCCACAGGCGAGCGAAAACCCAACAGCGGAGGTTTTATGAGGCATCGAGAACCTAACACCGATAATCCCGGGGAGGCGCTTTACCGGGATGCTCTTGAGGCCGTACGCGGCCTCAAGCGGAACCACCGGCAATACTACGACATCGACACGAAGGCTTTCCGGGAGACACTTCGAAAAGTCTGCGCTCGGGCGTGCCGCATGAAACCCGGCCCCAAACCGCAACGCGACCCGCGCATTGCGAAGGCCGCACGCGAACGCGGCGCAGGCACCGACTGGCAGGGTTTGTACCCGGTCTTCATCGACGGCTATGCCGGGATGACGCCCTACACCCAGAGCCTCATCGAGGATGGGTTTCGGCGGAAGGTCACGGACTATCTGCGAGACCACCCCCTCCTGAAGTTGCGCGAAAAACCTGGAGCGGAAATCCCCGTTGCGAACTCAGACGCGAATCCAGCGGGTTAAACCGTCAGCAGAGTCCGCAGGCTAAAACTACTCTTGGACCGCGCAACCGTGCCGCCTGTACTCTGATCCTAGCCGCGCAGTCAAACCTCGCGGCGAAAAAGGAGAAGAGAAAAATGGCACGTGAAACCGGACCTACGAAAGCCGATCTTACGGACACCCTGGACCAGATCGCAGACCTGGCGGAAGAGGCCCTCGACCCGGAACTCAGCCGGGAGGAAGTGGTCGGGAAGGTGAAGGAACTCGCCGACCTCGCATCTGGCGAGGCCGAAGAAGAGGACGAAAGCACGGGGGACGACGAGTAAACGCGGCGCAAGGAAATCAATGGCCCGCGCAATCGGGTTACGCGGGCCGAAGACTTCGGTTCCGTGGGCACCGCCGGTAGGGAACCAACACCAACTCAATCCTACCAGCTTCGCCCCGTAGAACCAAAGCGACCTTTTCCGTCATGGGCACAGAGCCAGCGGGGCGCCGTCCGAATTCCAAGTCCGGGGCAACGGTTGCCAACTCCGTTCCGGGGGTGGGAGTAGGGCGTACAACTCCACCGACATTCTGCCGAAAGCGGAAGGCTGGCTCTGGCCCGCCAGTTCTCAAAACCACACCGATGTACTCACCGCCCACAGCGAATGAAACCCGCAGCCGCAAGCGCGCGGCGGGCTTGCCGGGCGGCAGCCCGGCCCATTCCCACCCTAAAAGTTGGCGGGGTCCAGGGGCGGCGCCCCTGGAAGGCTTCGGTTCCACGGCCCAGGCGGGCCAACGGACGGAAGCCGACGTTTACTTGATAACTGCGAATAAGTCCGCAAACCCCACCGTATCACCGACTCCCACGCGACGTAAGAAAGCGCAGCCGTGCGGGGCCGGGTGGTTGCATCGCCATCGGCGCCGCGAGAGAATGCGCGACCAGTTGGCCGCTACGTTTGAATGGTTGTGGCAGTCCAAGATGAAGCGGTATTGGGAAGCGCGCCGGCAATACCGTGAAGCCCTCAACCGAGGGGATGAGGTGGCAGCGCGGATCGCAAAGAAGCGCATGGAGGAACTTCGGCGTGAACTCCAGAGCGGGAAATTCTCCGACTTGGCGCGGCGCGTCAATGGTTGCCATCGGGCATTCAGGGGGTATCGCTGTCAGGCTCAAGGCCACGTATGGGCCGAACCGATTGGTTCTTGCCATGTTCGCCTGTGCCCGTTCGACATGCGTGAGCGCGCCGCGCGTGCGCTCCATCGTTTTCACTCGGTCATCGATGGCCTGAAGGCCGGGAAGTATGCCGTCTTTGCGGAACGCAATTGTGCGGTGGGGAACTTGGCCGCTGGCATCAAATCGCTATTTGACGCGTGGAATCGCCTCCAGCGGCATTCGGTTTGGGCATGCGTCAAAGGCTCGCTGGTGGTCATGGAACTGACCTACAACCGGAACGAGCGGACATGGCACCCGCATCTGAACGTGATCTTCGACGGCCCTTTCCTTGCGTTTGAGCAGTTGCGGGATGCCTGGATTGAAGCTACCCGAGGGAATGGGCGCACCGCGTTCATCAGAAGAGCGGATCGCGGTACCGCGCGGGAATTGATCAAGTACATCACGAAGCTCGCCGATTTCATCGATGTTCCCGAGGCCGTGGAAGACTTCACGCTATCCACGAAGCGCCGCCGCTTCATCCGAACGTACGGAACTCTCTACAACATCGGGCTTGAAGAAGAAGAGGAAGACGGCGCGCACGCGTGCCCCGATTGCGGCGACACCGATCTTATAGTGTGTGCCCTGTGCCTGCACGATGACGAAGTGGCGTTTGACGGCCGCGGCGTGCTGCGGGTGCCGGACGCCGTGTGGTTGGCGCGCGATCGCGCGCGGAGACCTCTGATGCGCTCGGGTCCGTAGGCGCAGTGCAAGGTTTTTGAAGTCTGCCAATAAGAGCGGCGGATTACTGTATAGTACAGTACTGGCATGACGCCGGACGGCCCCGGACGACCCCGGACAGATTCCTTTCGGGCGGGGAAGCATCATGATGCGGACACCGAAACGCCACATTCAGCCGTTGCTGTATAGCGTCCCAGAGGTTGCGAGACTCATCGGTTTTGCTCGGACGCCAACCTATGAGATGGTTCGCTCCGGCCAAATCCCTAGCATCGTCGTTGCGGGAAGGATCAGGGTTCGGAGCACGGTACTCGCTGCTTGGATCGAGTCCGAGGCCAAGGCGAACGCGCGAAAGCCAAGCCGTAGGGTGCACGACAAAAAAGTGGGTAATCAGGCGGCTCGGGAACGGGTTTCCCAGTAGTCTTCGAACCTGTGGCTAAGGCGGCAGCAGCGCAAAGCGATGATGGCATCGGCGCCGGCGACAGTCCAGAACGACCCGGAGCGTTTCAATCGCGCTCCGATCACGGTTTTGCATCCCGCCTCGACAACGCCGGACCCAACGAACAGCCCTTGTTGGCGGAAAGCTGGATAGCGCATTCGTTCAGCATTGC
>CAIRXZ010000170.1 GCA_903882645.1 uncultured Acidobacteriia bacterium
GGATCGTGGGGCGGGCAATCCTGCCCGCAAGCCGGCCTTCCGGCCGGCTGGACCCGCTGGAAAGCGGGTCCGCAGGCTGAAAAGCCTGCCCCACGACCTCCGCCGGATTGGCAGCCTCCGAGAACTAAGTGGCATTGCGCTGAAGCGTGCGCCACAACGGTCGCCGGCAAGCGCATTTCACGACGCTTCCTAGCCCGCGAAGAAACGGAGCGCCTTGGAAATGTACGGCTTCATTTCCAGGCGCGGAACCACGGCGTCGAGCATGCCATGCTTGACCAGGAACTCGGCGCGCTGGAACCCTTCGGGCAGTTTCTGGCGGATGGTCTGCTCGATCACGCGCGGGCCGGCGAAGCCGATCAGCGCGCCGGGTTCGGCTATGTTCAAATCGCCCAGCATGGCGTAGCTCGCCGTCACGCCGCCGGTGGTGGGATCGGTGAGGACGCTGACGTAGGGCAGGCGGGCCTCATCGAGCCGCATCAGCGCGGCGGAGATTTTGGCCATCTGCATCAGGCTGACGGCGCCTTCCTGCATGCGCGCGCCGCCGGAAGCCGAGACGATTACCAGAGGGGTGCGCTTTTCCATGGCCCGCTCGATGGCCCGCGCGATCTTCTCGCCCACCACGGCGCCCATGCTGCCGCCGATGAACTTGTTCTCCATGGAGCAGATCTGAATGAGCCGGCCGTCCAGCTTGCCCTCGGCCGAGATGATCGCGTCGGAAACGCCGGTGGCCTTCCGCACGGCCGCCAGTTTGTCGCGATACGGCTGCTTGTCCACGAAATCGAGCGGGTCCGAGGAGTACAGGCTCGCGTCGAACTCGGCGTACACGCCGCCGTCCAGCAGCATTCTGAGCCTGGCCGCCGCGTCGATGCGCGAGTGCGCCCCGCAGCGCGGGCAGACGTTCCAGTTGTCCTCCAGATCCTTCTTCCAGATGATCTGGCGGCAGCCCTCGCACTTCTGCCAAAGGCCTTCGGTGCGCACGCGGCGCTCCTTGTCCTCGATGCGCGGAAGCTTCTCGTCGGGCGGTCTGTCCCTCTTAAACCAAGACATGCAATGTCATCCTACGTTATCGCGGGTAGGGATGCCCCCGCAAGGTGGCGAACGCGCGATAGATCTGCTCCGCCAGCATGACGCGCGCCAATTCATGCGGAAAAGTCATGCGGGAGAGCGAGATCAGGGCGTCCGCCCGGGCGGCCCACCCGGCCGGCAAGCCGTCGTGGCCGCCCACCAGGAACACCAGGTCGCGCCCGTCCATTTCGGCTTTGGAAACCAGGGCGGCGAAGCCGGCGGAGTCCATCGCCCCGCCGCCGGGATCGAGAAAAACCTTGCGCGCGCTGGGGTGCCTGGCCCACAAATCCGTGCGCTCGGGCCGGATTTCGCGCGTCTCGACCGGGGCGTACCTCGCCGCGCGCCCGAGATAATCTTCGGCCAGCGCATTCGCGCGCTTATCCTTGGGCTTCCCGATGTAGTAGAGATGAATCTTCATGCCGGGCAACGCCAGGGCGCTACTCCTCCGGAATCTCCACCATCTTGGCATGACGCCAGAGGCGTTCCAGGCCGTAGTTCTCGCGCGCTTTGGGCGAGAAGACGTGAACCAGCAGGTCGCCGTAGTCGGCCAGCACCCATTCGGCTTGTTTGTAGCCCTCGACGCTGATAGGCAGCTCGCCGGCGCGCCGCTTCAACTGGAGGTTCACTTCATCGGCGATGGCCTGGATCTGCCTCGCGTTCGCCCCGGTACAGATCACGAAGTAATCCGCGAAGGACGTGATGCCCGTGAGGTCCAGGACCTTTGTATCGGTGGCTTTCTTGGATTCGGCCGCGCGCACGGCGATGAGCCAGGACGGGGCGGCGGATTGGGCCTTGGCGGTCTTCGTGACGTCGGTCTGCTTCAGAACACGCTCCTGTTGAGTATCGTACTACACTGGCCTCCCGGCCTGCCTTCTTTCCACCACTGGCCGCCTGCGGGCGAGACCCGGCAAAGACCGGCGAAGAAGAAGGCAGGCCGGGAGGCCTGCCCCTGGAGTTTCTACATTTTCTCAGGCAGCGGCACTGCGGACGAGTTGCTTTTCCGTGATTTTGACCTCGAACTCCGTCAGAAGTTCGGGGTGTTCCGCCATCTCCTTGCGTAACAGAGTGACCAGATCCAGGCA
>CAIRXZ010000171.1 GCA_903882645.1 uncultured Acidobacteriia bacterium
AGCAGTTCGGTCCTGCGCGTTTCCAAATTGGGAAGGGACTGAGGCATGGGCCTCCTTTCTAGAAGTATTATATACTTCTAGAATTGCCGAAACAATCCAGCCTCCGCGAAAAGCTCCAACATTCATGTCGCACACCCGCGGCGGTTGCCGGGGACGCTGGAATGGTGATAACGTCGCCCACACTGGGACTATGCGACTCCAAGAAGGATCGAACATCGTCAGGATTCTGTGCGCCGGCGCGGCTTGCTTCGCGGCGGGGCTGATGGCGCAACAACCGGCGGACCTGGACCTTGGGTTTACCGACACGCCGATGCTGCCGGGACAGCCGTGGCACGTCCACGATTCCGGGCGGCCGTACCCTCGCGTGGTGACGCCAGGAGACGCGCCGGGGACGCCGCCGCCTTCGGACGCCACGGTGCTCTTCGACGGCAAGGACCTCTCGAAGTGGGGGCAGAAAGTGCGGGGGGCCGGCGCCGGCAAGCTGGCCGACGCCAAGTGGACGGTGCAGAACGGCTATTTCGAAATCGCGCCCCGCTCGGGGGACCTGGTGACGCGGGACAAATTCGGCGATTGCCAGCTCCACATCGAGTGGATGGAGCCGCCGGATGTGCGCGGATCGAGCCAGTCGCGCGGCAATAGCGGGGTCCAGATCATGGACCGCTACGAGATCCAGGTGCTCGACCCGTGGAACAACCCGACCTACGCCGATGGAGCGGCGGGCGCAGTCTACGGGGTGTGGCCGCCGCTGGTAAACCCCGGGCGCAAACCGGGCGAGTGGAACGTGTACGACATCGTGTTCCGCGCGCCGGTGTTCGATGGGGCCAAGGTGGCGTCGCCGGCCTACGTCACGGTGCTGTTCAATGGGGTGCTGGTCCAGGACCACAAGGAGTTCCTGGGCAGTACGGTGTACCGGCAGGTGGGGCATTACACGCCGCACGGCGCCGAGGAGCCGCTTTCCTTGCAGGACCATGGATACAGAGTGCGGTTCTGGAACGTCTGGATTCGGCGGCTGACGGGCAGCGATCAGCCTGGGAAGTAGACGGGAAAGGGCGGAAGATGACGCGTTCCATGATGGTTCTTCTTGTGCTGGGCGGCGGAGTGAGCCAGGCGGTCCAGGCGGCCGAGCCGGCGCTGATGCCGATGCCCGTTAAGGTGGAGGCGGCGCTGGGGAGGTTCGCGGTCGGCGCGAATTTCGCGGTGGATACGGGCGGCCCCGCCGATGCCCGGCTGGCGGCGGCGGTGGGCTGGTTTCTGGCGCGCGTGTCGCGGCAGACCGGCGTACCGTTCACGGCGCCCGCAACGCCCGCGGACGCGCGGCTCCTGCGGATCGAATGCGGCGGCGGAGCGGCGTATCCAACCCTGGGCGAAGACGAATCCTACACGCTGATTGTAGGGGATACGGAAGCCCGTCTGAAGGCCGCGACGGTGGAGGGCGCGATCCATGGCTTGGCGACGTTCGCTCAACTGATTCAGCCTGGGCCGGACGGCTTCCAGGTTGCGGCAGTGAGCATCGAAGACCGCCCCCGGTTCCCCTGGCGCGGATTGATGCTGGACGTGTGCCGGCACTGGATGCCGGCCGAGGTGGTCAAGCGGAACCTGGACGCCATGGCGGCGGTGAAGCTCAATGTGTTCCACTGGCACCTCTCCGAGGACCAGGGTTTTCGCGTGGAGAGCAGGAAGTACCCGAAGCTCCAGGAACTTGGCTCCGACGGGCATTATTACACGCAGGACCAGATTCGGGACATCGTGGCTTATGCGCGCGACCGCGGCATCCGCGTGGTTCCGGAGTTCGACATGCCGGGGCACACGGGCGCGTGGCTGCCCGGGTATCTGGAGCTGGCCGCCGGGGAGGGACCGTTTTACATCGGGACTCATTACGGCGTGTTCGATCCGTGTTTCGACCCCACCAAGGAAGAGACCTACGCGTTCATCGACGGATTCATCGGCGAGATGGCGCAACTGTTTCCCGACCCGTTCTTCCACGTTGGCGGCGACGAAGTGAACGGACGGGCGTGGGGGCAGTCGCAGCCGATTCAGGCCTTCGCAAAGGAGCACGGGCTGGCCGATGCGCGCGCCATTCAGGTGTATTTCAACCAGCGCCTGCTGAAGATCCTGCAGAAGTACGGCAAGACGATGGTCGGATGGGACGAGATCTTCGCCCCCGGGCTCCCGACCGACGCGGTGATACAGTCCTGGCGCGGGCAGAAGTCGCTCGCGGACGCGGCGTCGCAGGGCTATCGCGGGATTCTTTCCTGGGGATACTACGTGGATGCCTTGCGGCCGGCGAGCTTTCACTACGCCGTGGATCCGCTGGGCGCGGACGCAGCCCAGCTTACCGCGGAGCAGACGGCGAGGATTCTGGGCGGGGAAGTCTGCATGTGGTCCGAGCTGATCGGCCCGGAGACGGTGGACTCGCGCATTTGGCCGCGCACGGCGGCGATCGCCGAGAGGCTGTGGTCGCCCAAGGAAACCACGGACGCGGACTCGATGTACGCGCGAATGGAAGCGGTGAGCCGGAACCTGGAATGGACCGGCGTGCTGCACCGCGCCAATTACCAACCCATGCTGGACCGGCTGGCGGGCGGCCAGGACGCGGCGCCGCTGCGGGTTTTGGCCGACGCGGTGGAAGGGCGCGGCCTGGGCACGGGACGCAACTCGGGGCGCATCACGACCGGTACGCCGTTGAACCGGCTGGTGGACGCGGCGCGGCCGGAAAGCGAGCTGGTGCGGTCCATTGTGCAGGCAGCCAACAGGTTCCTTGCCAACCCATCGGGCGATCCGAGCGACTTGGCGCTGCTACGGCGGCAGTTCGAGGTTTGGGCGGGCAACGATGCCAGGTTCCAGCCGCTGGCGGAGAACAACGCGCTGCTGGCGGAGGTCAAGCCGCTATCGAAGGACCTTTCGGCGCTGGGAGCGGCGGGCCTCAAGATGCTGGATTATCTGGCCGGCAACCAGGCGGCGCCGTCGGACTGGCTGAGCCAGCAGAACGCCGAGCTGATGCGCATGTCGCGGCCGGCCGCGGAGGTGCTGCTGGCGGCGTTCCGGCCGGTGAAGCTGCTTGCGGACGGGTTGGGGAAGAAGTGAGTGTGAGAAGACAGAAGACAGAAGGCAGAAGACAGAATACGGGCTCTCAGCGATTCGAGCGCGAGGCGCGACAGTGCGAGGAGAAGCTGGCTGCATTACGTACGGCAATCGATGTGGGCGACGCCAGCGGCATTGCCGACGAAGACGAATTCGACCGTGTCCGGCAGATCCTGAACCTTCGCACGGCGCCGTTATCGCGCCCCCCACAGTGAAGCAGACTTCTGGGGATCAATGGCCGCAGATGAACGCCGATGAACGAAAACGAAGTGGATAAGTCCTTTGTATTCTTCAAGTTCATGTTGATCTGTGTTCATCGGAGGCTCAGAGGTCTCTTTCAGGGACCTGCTGGAGCGGACTGGTAGGGCCTATCGGCCCGCCCCGATTCGGCAGACGGCCAGAGCGGCGTTGCGGTATGGGCATGTCAGACCGGGGTAGGCTCGGTTCTGCGTGACAATCCAGCTTACTCCGTACCGTTTGGAGAGACGCTCGAAATCGGCGGGCTGGAAATGGTTCCAGCCGGTGGTGGCTTGAACTTGGGCCTGCCAATCGTCCGCGAGGCCAGGGAACAGAGAGACGGCGCCGCTGTCCTTGACGGCATCGGCCAGTACGCTGCGCTCGGCGAGGGCGCGGAAGCCGTGCTGGTCCTCGCCCGGGATCTCCATGTAATTGGGATCGAGAGCGAAGACCGCATCCTTGGGCGTGTGACCGCGGATCCAGAAGAAGGCGGAGGTCCAGGGGTTTGCCGCGCGAACGCCGGGCCACTCGACATGCGGGCTGGAAGGGAAGGATTGCCACTGCAAGAGCCACATTCCGAAAGCCAGCGGAAGGAATAGCGCGGCCCAGCGCCACGCGGACGTCTGCAGCAGGCGCTCTCCGAGCAGCCCGCCCAGCAGAACGAAGAAGATGGCGTAGAGCAAGTGAAAGGCGCGCATCGGTTGCAGCCGGGCGAGGCCTTCGAATCGCGCGGAACCGGAGAGCGCGATGCCGGCGGCGGTGAACGCCAGACCGAACGGAACGAGCGTGCGCGCCAGGCGATGGAAAACCGGGGTGACGCCCGCGAGCCGCGCGGAGCCGAGGCGCCACAGCAGCGCCAGGGGCGCGAACACGCCGGCCCACTCATACCAGGCCCAGTTGCAGACAAAGAAGTAGGTGCGGGCGAGAAGGGCGTCGCGGGCCGGGCCGGTGGGGGGCCGGAAGTCGAACCACACGGGAAGGCCGGCCCACGAGGCCAGCGGGAGGGCGGGAGCTGCGGCGCGCCATCGGCGGCCAACCGCCAGGCAGAGTAGGAACACTGCGCCGTAAAACGCCATCTGCGGGTGGATCGACGCGGCGGCCGCAAGCCATGCCAGCGCGCGCCGGGGCTGCCCCGAAACATAGCAGGCCACGGCGAAGAGCGCGGCGGGGGTGGCGAGCGAGCGGGCCGTGAAATACGGGTCCATGATCGCGAGCGCCGTGCCGGCCACGGGGACGCTGAGAGTTGCGGCGAGCAGCGCGACCGCGCCCCAGCGCGCCGGGGCGGTGCGGAAGCAAGCGCCAGCGAGGCGCCAAGCGGCCCAGAGCAGGAGAAAGACGCCGGCGGCGTGCCAGGCGAAGATCGCGAGATCGGTGGGCACGCGCGTCAGGCGCGCGGAACCGCCTACCAGGTTGGGGAGCAGCGAGAGGCGGGCGTGCGACAGGAAGAACTCGGCGCCGAAGGGATAGAGGCTCGGGTCCGCGGCTTTCTTGATGGCGGGGACGTAGATGGCGGCGTCGTCAACCCCGAGGTGGTAGCCGTGAACGAGCACGGCGAGCGCCGCGACGGCCGCCAGCAATGCAAGGGGCGGGCGGACCGCCAACAGCCGTTCCTGTTTGGCCACAATTCAATTTACGGGAGAGAAGCGGCGACTGACAAGGAGCGACTATTTGACGCGCGAGGACAGGCCATACCGCCTTGCGGCGGCATGAAGCCGGCGGAAGCCGGCTTCGCGGGCCAAAAGGCCCGCCCCACGAAACGGGCGAGGCTGGTTTTCACGATCAGCGGATGTCGAAGCTGCCGCGGGTTTCGACGGAGGCTTCCTGTTCCTCGACGCCGCGGACGTCGGACCAGCGCGGGCCGCGGTGCAGCATGCCGGCCATTTCCGAGAGCTTCTCTTCGGGACCGGCGGCATAGACTTCCACGCGGCCATCGTCGAGGTTGCGGGCGTAGCCGGTCAATCCCAAAGTGGAGGCCGCGTGCTGCGCGAAGTACCGGAAACCCACGCCCTGCACGCGCCCCCGCACGAACCATCGCCGCGCGGCGGGCTTATGGCGAGCCATAACGTCGATGAGGATAGCACGTACGGAGGTCGGGTCCGGGTGTGTGGGGCAGGTTGGAAACCCGCGAGCCGATTGGCAATCGGCTCGCGCGGCGGTTGGCAACCGCCGCGCAGATTGCCAATCTGCCCCACAATCTTAGGCCGAAGGACTTCCGATGCTGCCCTGGGGCGCCAGGGGCATGGAGCGGATGCGCTGGCCGGTGGCGTCGAAGATGGCATTGCCGATGGCTGGAGCGATGCCTATGATGGGACACTCGCCGGCGCCGGCGGATGGCAGATCCTTGCGGTCCACCAGGACGGACTCGATGACCGGCATGTCGGCGAAGCGCGGCACGCGGTAGCGCGCGAGCCGGTTGCTGAGGATCTTGCCCTCGGCGAACTCGATGCGCTCGAACAGCGCGCCGCCCAAGCCCATGGAAATGGCGCCATCGATCTGGTTGCGGAGGTGCTCGGGGTTGATCACGGCGCCGCATTCGAAAGCCTCGGTGACGCGCAGCGCCTTGACGACGCCATCGGCGACCGAGACCTCGGCGCAAGTGGCGACGCGGCCACCCTTTTCGAACCCGGCGGCCATGCCGAAGCCGCGGCCCGCCGTCTTCTTGCGGTTCTTCCATCCGAACCGGCCGGCGGCGGCCTCGATGACGGCGCGGAGCCGATCGTCATTGGAGGCGTTCTTCATGCGGAAATCGAGCGGGTCCATGCCGATGGAGTGAGCCAGCTCGTCCATGTAGCACTCGCGCGCGAAGTTGTTGCCGGTGGCGGCGAGGCAGCGGTAGGATCCCTGCCGCAGAGGAGTCGGGGTCTGGTGAGACTGCTCGCGCGCGCCACTGACGGCGTAGGGGGTCCGCAGCGCGGCCGCGCCGCCGTTGTAGTTGTGGAACTCCCAGGCCGTGATGGTCCCATCGGCGGACGCCTTGCCGGCCACCTCGACGAGCGCGCCGGGGCGGTAGTAGGCCCAGGTCATCTCCTCTTCGCGGGTCCAGTTGCGCTTGACGGGCCGGCCCACGGCCTTGGCGAGTATGGCCGCTTCGATGGCGGCGTCGCCGTTGTGCTTGCCGCCGTAGCCCGACCCCGTGTCGGGCATGAAGACGCGCACGTTCTCCTCGGACAATCGAAACTGCCCGGCAAGCTCGCTGCGCACGCCAAAGGGACGTTGCGTGCCGGTCCAGACCGTCAGCTTGCCGTTGTTCCACTCGGCCACGGCGGCGCGCGGCTCCAGGGGGACGTGGGCAATGTAAGCGATGGTGTAAGCGGTCAGCCCCGCGCTGGATGCAGGCCCGCCGGCGTTCCGCTTGAAGTAGGAATAGACATCCTTGCTCGAGGTTTCGGCGGGCGCGGGGGTCCAGTCCGCGCGCAAGGCAGCCAGGGCTTTGGACGCGGTCTCGGGATCGGGGGCCAGTACGCCCACCAGGTCGGCGCCGAAACCGGCGCGCGGCGAGGCGAGGGCCTCGCGCACAACCTTCACGCCCGGGATCGCCTCCGCCGCCGACTTATCCAACGATGCGAGCCGAGCGCCGAACTGCGGCGGATACAGGACCTTCGCGTACAGCATGCCGGGGCGCTTCAGGTCGTAGGGATATTGGTGGGCGCCGGTCACAATCTCGCGGCCGGTGACTTTTGGCGCCGATGTCCCGGCCACTTTCCACTCGGCCGCGGGCGTGAGCGGGGCATTCGCGGGAATCGTCCGCACCAGCTTCTGTCCCTGGGTCAGCTCGCCGAAACCGGCGGAGTGGACGCCGGACGTCACTTTGCCGTTGGCGGCGGCGACGGAAGAGCGCTCGACGCTCCATTTTTGCGCGGCGAGGTCGAGCAGCATTTCGCGCGCGGCGGCCGCCGCGCGGCGGATCTGCGGCCACATGGTGGGCGAGGTCTGGCTGCCGACCGTTCCCATGTCGTAGGGCACAAGATCCGTATCGCCCATGACAAAGCGGATCGAGGCGATGGGGACGCGCAACTCCTCGGCCACGGCCGCGCTCAGCGAGGTCCGGGCGTTCTGCCCGACCTCGACCTTCCCGGTGTACGCCGTGACCATGCCGTCTTCGCCGATGTGCAGCCAGGCGCTTACGTCCTGGGGCGTCTGGCGGTTCATGCCGCCGCGGCCGGATTCCTGGGCGATTACATCGTCCGCCAGCAGGACGGTGATGCCGCCGCCCAGGGCCGTCAGGAAATCGCGCCGTCTCATGCCCGGCCTCCCTTCCTGGCCGCGGCCTGAATCGCGCGGACGATCCTCGGATAGGTTCCGCAACGGCAGATGTGGCCGTTCATGCCGCTGACGATTTCCGCTTCGCTGGGATTGGGGTTGCGGCCGAGCAGCGCCGCCGCGCCCAGGATCATTCCGGAAGTACACCAGCCGCACTGCATCGCATCGGCTTCCAGAAAGGCCTCCTGCACGGGGTGCAGCTTGCCCGCGGGGGCCAGTCCCTCGATGGTGACGATGCGCTTGCCCGCCGCCGACTCGACTCTGGTGATGCAGGCCTTGACCGGCTGCCCGTCGATCAGGACGGTGCAGGCGGCGCACTGGCCTTCTCCGCACCCGTACTTCGTGCCGGTGAGATTGAGATCGTCCCGCAGGACGCTCAGAAGCATGCGGCCGGGATCGGCATCGATCCGGCGGCGCGTTCCGTTCACATCCAATTCACTAATATTGGCCATGGACTATTACTCCAGCGTCCGAACTAATCATACTGCTTGGACAGTGGGGAAGGCCATCGGTTCTTGTGGCCCTGCTGGCTCACGAACAAACGCAGACGACAAAAAACGATCGTCTGCGCCACTTTTGGCTAGCGAGGTCTTCGACCTCAAACCGGCAAGACGGTTCACCGCCGAGACGCGGAGACGCAGAGTGAAACCAGCTCCGGAACTCTGCGCTCTCGGCTCCCTCCGCGCTCCGCCCAGGTTTCCGGAACAGCCCGCCTCGAACACATTCCGTTTCCCTTCTTCCCCGGTTCGAGCGCCGAGCAAGCCGAGGACGCAGAGACGGATCCCCTTCCAAACTCGGCGTCTCTGCGTCTCGGCGGTATATCACAAGACGTGGCGCCGTTTTTCAGGTCTTGGTCTGATCAGACGCCTAAAGCGCGGTGGCGAGGGGCACAACAACGGGCAGGGCGCGCGGGTTCTCCAGGACCACGCTCGCGCGGCCCGTGATTTGGTCGAAGATCTCCATGGTTGGAAAAATCGAGCAGGAAGCGGCTGAGACGGGGATCGACGTTGCAGCAGTGGCCGCAACGCCGAAAGATGCGCTTACGACCGCGCGAATCTCCACCGGGTCGAGGCCGGCGGCGACCTGGGTTCTGGGCAAGTCGAAGTGCACGGCCTGGCCCTGGCCAACCGGGAGGGTCTGGGCCAGCAGAGTCTTCCCGTTTTCATCGAGAAAGGTCGCGGTGACGTGACAGGAACCCCCGGCGATGATCGGCCCGCCCGCCGCCAGGTTCAAGGCGTTGACCCGGGCCGTCTGACCGGTGGCGATGCCGACCATGCCGAAGGCGGCGTTTGACGAAGTCGTCAGGACCGACGGCGTAGTGGTTTGCGCGCGCAAGCGCTGGGCCTGAAACGGGAGCGACACAACAGCCAATGCGGCCGCCGACAGAAAGACACGAGGGAAGAGTTTCATAGCGCACTCCTTCACTACGAGGATACCTCCGGGCGAACTCTACTGGAGCGCCTCGATTGCGCCGACCAGCCGCTGGCGGAAGGACTCCCAGTCGTTGATTCCGAAAAGTTTGTCGTGATCCAGGTCGCCGATGTGGAAAGCGGCCATCCGGCCCGCGATCAGCGACTCGCCGGCTCGGGCGGCGGGCGAGCCGGCCTTGCCTTTGGCGAGACGCGCGAGGGTCAGCAGGCCGCGGTAATCGTCCAGGCCGGCGGCGATGCGCTCGAACTCCACGGACGGAAGCAACTGGCCGTCGGGATTCGCATTGGCCCAGGCGTAATCGTCCTCGCGGCAATCGAGCGCGTAGTAGGGGTCGCCGGCCACGGCGTTCCAGTGCCAGGTCAACTCGAATTTGAGGTTGAACTCCTTGGCGGCTTTGTAAAGGTAGACGCCGTAGGCCCAGCGGCTGCCTTGATTATAGAGAGCCCACTCGCCGCGCTGTTTGCGCAGCAGGGTCACGCCGGCCTCGTCGTGCATGTTGAGCGTGGCGACATGCAAAGCCCTGGCCAGCATGAAATTCGGATCGCTGGCGTCGCCTCCCGGTTGCAGGCTGGTGGCGGCCGTGAAGAACGGCGGGCCGGCGGGAAAGGCCATGCGGTAAGCAGTGGCGTTTTGAATGGATTTTTTCAGATTGTCGCCGGAAGGCTCGTCGCCGAGGTTCCAGTACACCGGCAGCCAGCCTTTGTCGCGCGCGTGCCGCTCGATGGCGTCGTAGACGACCTTGATGAACTCGCCGTACTCCTTGAAGCCGGCGGCGGTCATTTTGCCGGTGTCCGGATAGTAGCCGTCGAGCCCGGCGAGGCCGGCGCCGTAGGAGTCCACGGCCAGGAATCCGAGGTCTTTGGCATCCTGCATCTGGCGGTCGGCATTGCGGAAATCCAGCACGGGCTTGCCGCCGGCGAATCCCTGGTAGGCAAGGCTGGGGACGCCGGTGAACATGGTGAAGCCGCGCGCCCGCAGGAGACGCAGGCTTTTGGCCGTCATGTCCGCGCCGAAGGCGGCGGTAGCGGGATCGTCATCGAGCCACGGTATGCCGATGCGGCCGCCAAACGGGCCCACGGGAATATCCACGGGGTCGAGCGCGCCTCGCCGGACGGTGAACCGCAGCGGTATGGTGGCCGGCTCGCCTTGGCGCGGCGTGAACGTCACCCGGCCGGTATAAACTCCGGGGGCGGCCGTGGCGGGAGTGTGTACCGTCAGCCAAAAACAGCGCGCGACGTCCTTCGGCAGAGTCACGCTGGCGCGCGGGACGATCAGGCGCGGGGAAATCGTATAAACGGCGCCGTCGCTGCTGACGCGGCTGAGGCGGTAGGAAACATAGCCGGCATCGATAGCGCCGGCTGGAATAGTGCCTTGCGGCCCGGCGAGCGCGCTCACGGCGACCCCGCCTTCGCCCAGGTCCTTGAGCGGAAGAACGGCCATGGTCGCGGGCGCGATCTGGCCGGGAAAGGCGCCGGCCTCGAGCGGCTTGCCGAGCTCGCCCTGGAAGGGCGTGTCGTTGTAGTAGAGATCGCGCATCGGGTCGCGCTGGAAAACCACGTAGCCGCGCCGCGCGTCTTCGGCGGTGGGACGCAGAGGATCGCCGGTCGCGCGATGCAGGACCCGCTTGAACGAATTGTCAAAGTAGAAGCGGCGCCTTTCCCGGACGTATTCGAGGAATCGCGCGCCCTCGGCGGCCTTTTCGACCGGGAAAATGACCACGGCGGACACGCTGCAGGCGAAGTTCTCCCCCTGGAATTCCAAGTAGAGCTGTCCGTTCCTCACAGCGACGTCGAAGGTCTTTTCAGAAAAGTGCGCCTGGCCGTATTTATCGAAGGTGTTGTCGGACGGCAGGTCCTCGGTGTCCCAGAAGTGGAAGTACTTTTTCTGAAAGGCCTTGAAATCCAGCGTGTCGGAGACCACTTTCCTGCCCTGCGCGAGGATGGACCGCTCCCGGTAAGCCGGATACTCGCCCCAGAAGCCGTTGGGACTGTCCATGTTCACGAACACGCGGTAGTCGCCATTGGGAACGTCGACGGCCAGACCGCCGGATTCGATGCAGAGGAAATCCTGGTAGAGAGGATCGGGCTGGAGCGCATCGACAGCCCGCCAGATCTTGGCGTTCTTGAGCCCGAATCCAACGCCGGCGCTGTACATCGTGGCCGGCGTGATGGCGGTAAAGCCGTCCATGACCGGGCTGCCGCCCGTGCCGAAATCGAAGGCGTAGAGGCCGTCGAAGAGCGCCTTCGGGGCGGACAGGTCGCGTTCCAGGCGCAGCCGGTCGAGGAACAGCGGGGCGGACGGCGACCCACCGACGGCGAAGACCAGGCGCGTGATCCCGCCGAGGATCAGGTTGCGCCCGGGCCGGCCCTTCTCGCCGACGTACAACTGCTTCAAAGAGAGAATCAGAGTACCTTGGCCCGGCGGCACGATGGCGTTGTAGTTCACGCGGGTCCAGTAACCGCTCGTGCCGGTGTCCTGGATCTCGACGGTCAACGGCAGGGGATCCCGCGAGTCGGTGTAGGTGTCCACTTTGAGATAGTCGTAGCCCGACCAGTCTTGCGGGGTCATCATGGCCACATAGGACCGGTCGATGCGGAGGGCCTTCGAGCCGTCGGTGGCGTGCATGGCGACCACGGCTCCGCCGCTGAAGGGATTGCCGTCCTCGAAGGAAGCGATGAGCTTTACGGGAGGCCCGGCGCTCTCGACGGGTTTGTCCGCCAGAGCGGCGCCGCAGGCGTAGCACTTCTTCCACTCCGGCATGTTGCGATAGCGGCACCGGGGACAGCGCACCTCGCCGGGCCCGAGCGGGCCGGGCGGCGCGATGGGAAGCTCCTCTTTCCCCAGGACCGGGGCGGCGGTGAGCTTGACGTCGCCGCCCACGCGCTCCATCGACACGTCGTCGATCCACAGCAATCCCGGCGCCCACAACCCGAACGAAGGGCCGGTGGTGGTCCGCTTACTCAAATCCGCGACGTAGGTCAGGCGGGTCCATCCGAAGGAGCCGTTCTTCCGGAGCGGGAAGAACTTGTCGTCGAACATGAACTCGGAGTCCTGATTGAAGTCGCCGGTCCCGATGTTCAGTCCGCGAATGTAGGCGGAAATCGAGTAGCGCCCCGGCTCCAGGTCCTGCGGTTGAACGATGCGGATTTTTCCGGCCGTGGAGCAAGCCAGCAGGGCGGAGGTCGCGCCGGTGCGCGGGATCAGTCCGACCTCGAAATTGCAGTCGCCCTCGTACTTCCAGCCCTCCCACTTGGCGAAGACGCGGCCGAACTGATCTCTGTCCTTGGTGATTTCAAACGAGGGATCGGCGATCAGGTTGGCCGCGCAATCGGTCGCGCGCGGCACGCACACGGCGATGGCGCAGGCCAGCGGCAGAGCGCGCAGGGCCGTCCCGCTGAACCGTAGCACAAGACCCATTCTAACGTCATGAATCCGATGGCGTCCCAAAGGGGTGTGCGACATGAATGTTGGAGCTTTTCGCGGAGGCTGGATTGTTTCGGCAATTCTAGAAGTATATAATACTTCTAGAAAGGAGGCCCATGCCTCAGTCCCTTCCCAATTTGGTAACGCGCAGGACCGAACTGCTCCACGCTCTAAGCGATCTCAAAGACATGCGCCCTGGTTCTGTCGTCGGAGCCGTGTTCCGTTG
>CAIRXZ010000172.1 GCA_903882645.1 uncultured Acidobacteriia bacterium
CCAAACAGCCCGTCTTGGCGGTCGCGGCCTACAGCGCTCTATTGCTGGCTTCGATCATCGCCTTCGGCGCCGAGCGTGGCGCCGCCTATGAGCCGCTGCCCAAGTGGCGGAGGAAAGCCTACCGGCCCTCCTGCCTGAATCTGGTCACTCTGTTACGCAAGGAGATGGCGGAACACCCCGAACTTCTGACGGAGTTCGAGGTCAAAATCACGGAAAAGCAACTCGTCCGCAGTGCCGCTGCCTGAGAAAATGTAGAAACTCCAGAGCCGGGCGACAGCCCGGCCCAGCCCATCCCCCGCTACCTGTGCCGAAGCTCCCTCCGCTTCTTCGCCCAGCCTTCCTTCACCACCTGGCGCGCCCGCCCGACCGCCAGCGCGTCGGCCGGCACGCGGTGTGTAATCACCGACCCCGCGCCGGTGTACGCGCCTTCGCCAATCTCCACCGGGGCGACCAGCGTGGAATTGCTCCCGATGAATGCGCCCGCGCCGATCGCCGTCGGGTGTTTCTCGAACCCGTCGTAATTGCAGGTGATCGTGCCCGCGCCGATGTTCGCCTTGGCGCCGATTTGTGAATCGCCCAGATACGCCAGGTGGTTGGCCTTCGCCCCGGCCCCCAGCCGCGTTTTCTTCAGCTCCACGAAGTTGCCCACTTGCGCGCCTTCCCCGACGTGGTTCTGCATCCTCAAACGCGCGAACGGCCCGATCGTCGCGCCGCGTCCCACCACCGACCGGTTCACGATCGTGAATGGCCCGATCTCGGCGCCGTCCCCGATTTCCGAATCGCTCACGATCGAGCACGCCCCGATGCGGCAGTTCTCGCCGATGGTCGTCTTGCCCAGAATCTGCGCGAACGGTCCGATCACCGTGTCCATGCCCGCGCGCGCCCCCCCATCGATCGTCACCGTCTCCGGGTTCTCCAGGGTGACGCCCGCGAGCATCCACTCGCGCCGCTTGCGCTCGCGAAGCAGGCGGTCCGCTTCCGCCAGCTCGATGCGATTATTGATGCCCAGCGCCTCGCGCGCGTCCTCGATCCGCAGCGCCTCCACGCCGTACCCCGCGCGCGCCAGGATCTCCGCCATGTCGGTGAGGTAATACTCGCCGGCCAGGTTGTTCGCGCCCATTTCCTCCGCGTGCTTCCAGAAAAGATCGGACCGGAAGCAGTAGATGCCCATGTTGGCTTCGCGTATGGCGAGTTGCTCCGGCGTGCCGGCCTTTTGCTCCACAATGCGGATCACCCGCCCATCCGCGCCGCGAACTACCCGGCCATAACCGGTGGGGTCTTGCATGAGCGCGGTCAGCAGGACGCAGCCGGCGTTCGCCTCCGCCTCCGCCGTCACCAGCCGCTTCAGCGTTTCCGCCCGCAGCAGCGGCGAATCGCCATAGAGAACCAGCAGGTATCCCGCCATCCCCGCCAGCGCCGCGCGTCCGGTCGTCACCGCGTGCCCCGTGCCCTTCTGCTCCTTCTGCTCGATGAACCCGACTCCGGCCGCCGCGACCGCTCCGCGCACCTCCCCGGCCTGGTGGCCCACCACCACGAAGATCCGTTCGGCCGGCGCCACTTCGAGCGCGGTCTCCACTACGTGCTCGATGAGCGTCTTGCCGCCCGCCCGGTGCAGCACCTTGGCCTGCCGCGATTTCATGCGCGTGCCGAGCCCGGCCGCAAGGATGACAACTGTCACGGGAATCTGCATCACTCCCATTATGAGCGAACCGCCGTCCATTCTCCCAGCGTGGGGTATCCGCGGGTGCGGGACATAAGAGTCGGGATTCGGGAATGCTCCGAATTCAAGCTCGTAAGAGCGGAACAGAATAGCCCACGGCGTAAGCCGGATAAGCGTTAACCTAAGCCGGCGCCGGGCCCTTCCCCGCTCGGCGTGATCCCTGCGCTCGTCAGCGCCGCCGGCAATGCGCCCGGCGGACTGCCGTAAACCGGCCGCAAGGGCGTTTCCCGTTCCTAATTTGGGGGGACTTCCCACAAGGGGACTTAACCGGGCCCACTTCGGTGGGTCGGGCGTGATTCAGCCAAGTGCGCTTCGAACTTCTGGCAACAGCGGGCTGCTTCTGCAATCGTTGATCGTCTTCTGAAGGGGTACCGCCCCAAAATGATGTTCGATCGGTTAAGCAGATTGTTTCCGCAGGATCGCAGCGAAGTGTCCTGATCCCCGGTGGTTTTCTGAATCCGAATAGTCGGTGGCCGTAGCGCGCGTCATGCTGGGGCTGCGCCCAGACGGCGCTCGGGGAGATGACGATGCCGCCGGCATCGCCCGGTCGTGCTTCCCCCAAAGGGGACTTCAGGGGCCTGTCGCCGGACCACTTCAGCGAGTCGGGCTTTTTCGTCAAGATGACGTGACAGGGATTCACCGGCCAGGGCACTGGAAGGGGCTGTTCTTGGCGAAGCCTTGCGTATTCAGCACTGGCCGCTCTGAACAGGCGGGAGAACACGGTGACCGGTCCGAACCACATCACCTGGCTGTCAAACGCCCTCCCGTAGATGCGGCTCCGTATCCAATTGCGTCGAAACGCTCATGGCAGCGTACCCGCTTCAACAAACTATCAAGGCCCAAGGCCGACAAAGGAATTACGACGAGGGTCCGCGCGGAACTACTCCGCCGGGCTTCTCGACGTTCCAAGCATTCAGAATGCGGCTGTCAGGGTCAAGAACTGCCGGCTCACCGACAGTAGAGGCCCCGTCTAAAATAGGCATATGGTCGATAACGACAACGCGGAGCCAGTGGATCAGTTGTGGCTGCCTAACCCGGCGTTTCCCGGCGAACAGACAATGATTTACCGCAACAGCCGCACGCGCGAGCTCGTGGCGCTGAGCATGGCCAGACAAAGGCGCGTGCTGAGGGTCCGCGCGGTAGTGACAGATCAGAGCTTGCCCCTGAATTCCACCTTGGAGGAGGTTTTGGCCTTCACACCCAGAAATCGCATACCTCTGTTGGATGGCACCTTTTCAGCGTGGAAGCATTACGGCGGCTCGCGAGCTGTCTTTTTCGATTTCTGCCGCGATAAGGATGGGAATCTCGCGGCGATCGAAGTGGACATCAGCGCGATTCGGCCCGAACTTGCACTGGGGTATGCTCGTGCAGCCGTAAACCAGTTGCTCGATGGCCTGACGGCTTCTGTGCCACACCCACTAATGATACAGCGACTTGAACTGCTGTCACCAGAAGACCGAAATGCTGTATTGGCGTATCAGATTACAATGCCACATCAAGTCGCCACCGACCTGCGAAGATTTGGAGGAATCGGACCAGCGCGTGCGTTTGCCGGAGTTGAGGCGATACTGCGCGAGGGTATCACAAATCCGAGTCCATATTACGGCGTCATGTTGGCATATCGGGGTTTCGAAGGGACCAAGCGGCTCCGTCGCGAAATTGGTGCCCTTGTGAAAAAGGGCTCTCCGCAGGAATTCGTAAGAAGTGGCATTCTACGCGGCTTTCCTGGTTTTCTGAAAAGTGACATATTCGGTGTTGGTCACGGCCATGCGGCGTGCTTTCAATAGGAGGTAACGCATGTTCTTATAGCCACGGCCG
>CAIRXZ010000173.1 GCA_903882645.1 uncultured Acidobacteriia bacterium
CCCTCCTTGAGGGCGGCGATCCCGTAGTGCCCGTACAGCAGATCCTTGAACTCGGCGAACCCCTCCTTGCCGGTCTCCGCGGAAGCGACTGCCTCGGCGCCTCTGGTCAACTCGATTCGCACGCCGGCGACGGCCTGGTTCTTTTGATCGACCACCGAAACGGCGAGGTGCGCGCCCAAGGGGCCCTGTCCGCGCAGAAGCGCGGCCTGCCACAGCAGCAACGCCGCGAGGGCGATGCGGCGCCAACCCGGCGGCAGCCCGAGCCGCGGCTGGAAACAGAACCGGCGATGGGTCGGGCATCTCATTGCGATCGGGTTGCGCTCCGCGGCCATCCCGCCGCATCGAGCCGCTCGCGGCGGCGCTCGAAGCCGCGCGCGCCGGAGCCAACGCTGGATGGTATCACGAAAACCCGCGATGGGGAGTTCCGTAGAGCGCCAGAACCTCACGATCAGGATGCAGATGCCCCGTTTGACGCGGCTAACTAACGCGTTTTCAAGGAAGTGGGAGAACCTCTAGGCCGCCCACCAAGAATCTATTACATGCTGAATAGCGCCCGCTCAGTGCAGTGGGCCCAGACGCCGGAACAGCGATTCCGCACCGTCTTGGAAGTGGGCAGCGTGGGATACCCGAAGCTAGCGGCTCGCCCGCCGGATGTTCCGCACGAGTTCCGGCGGCGCTTTGGCGGCAAGCCGAATCACGCCGATTTTCTTGAAGGGTATCGGGCGAACTTCCCGCAGGATTACGTCGCCGTCTTTCGCTGAATACCCCCGCCCTGTGTGCCCGCGCCTCGCCGGGCGTGGCTCCTCACCCCTCGACGCCGAGTTCCGCCCAACCCGGCAACGTCGCCGGCCATGATACAATTGGACTAGTCAGATAGACCAGTCAAGGAGCCAGACGTGCGCGAGATCCAAGCGTCCGAGGCCAAGGCGCATCTGCCCCAACTCCTCGCCGACGTGGAGCGTGGCGAGACGCTGATTATCACTCGCCATGGCCGCGCGATCGCGAGAATTGTGCCCGAGGTGGACCGGCGCCACGAAGAGATTGACAAGGCCATCAGGGGTATCAAGGACCTTCGAATGCGGACCGGAGGAATCACGGTCGATGAATTGTTATCGTCCCGCGAGGAGGGCCGCAAGTACTGATGCCGTTCGTTCTCGATGCATCGATTGCAGGCTGCTGGGCGTTTCGCGATGAAGACCATCCGCGAGCCGATGCGGCCTTGTCCAGAATCCGCACGGAAGAGGCGGTCGTGCCGGGCCTTTGGGGGTTTGAGGTCCGCAATATCCTGGTTGTGAACGAGCGGCGGAAACGGATCGCCGAATCCGACACCGCCGGTTTTCTTCGCAATCTTGCGCGGCTTCCGATCCGCGTGGACCGCTCTCCGGACGAAGCTGTGGTTTTGCGGCTTGCGCGGACCCACAAGCTGTCGGTCTACGATGCTTCCTATTTGGAGTTGGCGCTTCGGGAACGCCTGTCCCTTGCGACGCTGGACGTTGATCTTGCGGCGGCGGCTCGGGGGGAGGGGGTGGAATTGATCGGCGAGGGGTAGTGAAGTGACCGGCCCCGCCCCTCACCCCTCTGTGATCGGAGGAGAGACGCCATGACTCTCAACGTGACAGTTCTGGATACCGCGTGCCGGCAGATGGCCGAACTGGCGGCGCGGCAGCAGGTTTCCGTGGAACGGATAGCCGCCGCAGCGTTGGCCGAGCAACTGTCCGGCTGGGCTCGCGTGGAGCAAATGGCCGGACACGGCAACCGCGGGGGCGTAGGCCGTCCGCCGAAATGCCGCCGGGGCGCCCGTAGATCGGTACGCGGTTGCTTTCACCCAAATCCGGCAGCTCCCTGCGCGGAGATTGGCCGTCTCCTGCATCCACAATGGTATGCAAGCCCAATGTCTGCGACCAGAACGGTGAACTGCGGAGCGGTTGAATCTGACGCAAACAAAGGGCGAATCTGTGCGGCAAGGATCTCAACCGCCGGATTCAGGTTCACAGTTTCACGACCTTCAGGCCTGGGATCTGCTCGAAGTGGCGGACGTTGGCCGTTCCGACCCGATAGCCGAGTTCCAGGGCGCTCGCCCCGATCAGCAGATCCGATAGCGGAATGCGGACGCCATGCGCTTGGCTCCGGCCGTCGATTTGCCCGGCGCGGATGGCGACGGGGACTGTCACCGGCTGGATGGGGACACCGGCCAGAAGGTCGTCAAGGAAGTGCTGGCGGCGGTTGCGGCGTTCGGCTGTGTCGGCGCGCGTGATGCCGTGGGCGAGTTCTAGCACGGTCACAACCGAAATAGCGATCTCTCCGTCGCCAGTTTCCAGCGCCACGATTTCGAGGAGTTGCCTTGCGTTCTTGCCCTGGCGTTCGGCGGCAACGGCGGCCGTAGAGTCAAGCATCAGTCCCAAGATGGCGGCTCCAACGGCTCACGATGGGCGGCGATAGCCGCTTCGACATCCTTCGCGAAGTCGGGATCGATAGTCGCCGTGGAACCCGCGCGCATCAAGGCGATGCACTCGGAAATCTTGCGTCGTGCCGGTTCCGCCGGGCGGAGGACGGCTACGGGCTGGGCGTCGCGCTCGATGATGACCTCAGCCCCGGTTTCGACCTGTTTGAGGATCGACCGTACATCCCTGGCCAAGTCGCCTTCGCTGATGTGCAGCGGTTCCATACTTGCGATGATAGCGTTTCTTCGGCCTCGCTGTCCTACACGCCGGAAACCGGAGACACACGCTTTTGGGAGTGCCGGCTGAAAGCCGTAGGCGTGCCCCCCCTCACCCCTCGACGCTGAGTTCCGCCCAACCCGGCAACGTCGCCGGACGGTTGTTCAGGAAGACGATGCGGCGGGTCTTGGGGAATGGCAGGTTGGTCGCCAGGGCGCGGTTGTACAGCGCGAATTGCTTCAGGATCTCGCGGTAATCGGCGTTGCTGGCATCGAGCCAGGCGCTCTTGGCGGTGAGACCGCCGCCCCAGCCTAGCTGGAGCAGGCAACTGCCTTTCTCGCGGGCGGCGGCAAGCCGCTGTTCCAGTTCGTCCAGACTCCGGTCGAGCAGCCCCATGCCCGCCCAACTGGCATACTGGCGTTGCAGCGAGAGAAGGCCGGCGGCGTACACGTTGGCGGCCTCAAAAACCTTGTCGCGGCCGAAGCCCTCCGGCCAGCGAATGGAGCGGCGCACTTCGGGCTGCAGGAAGAACGTCTTCTCGTCCCACTGGCCTTCGAATGCCACGCCGGGAACCGCCATCTCGGCGAATACCGGGGTGCTGTCCTCCGGGCGCGCGCCGTCCACGGCCCCGCGCGGGCTTTGTTTCCAACCCAGCGCGAACCCGGCGCCGCGCGGCTGAATGGTCGAAGTGCGGAGCAGGTAGACCTTGAACCGGTCGGCCGAAACGGGCGCCGAATCGCCGGCGCTCACGAAGCGCATGCGGCTGGTCCCGGCCGGACCAAGCGCCTGCTCCTCCACGCTCTCGGCCGGCCGCCGCGCATAACGTTCGCTCTTCAAGCGTTCGAGCACCCCCTGCAACATGCCGTCGCGCCAGTTTGCGAAGACCATGCCGGTGCGTAGCGCGCCCTTGATCGCCGCCGCCGGCAGGTACGGGCCGGAGGCGCCGCACGCGAAGGTGGGGATGTGCAGGCTCTCGCCCACGGCGCGGTTCCAGTACGCCGAGCAGGCGGCGTTTTCGAACGGGATGCGCCGCCCGGCGAAGTTCTGCGCGAAGCCGCCCCACGACGCGAAATCCAGCTTGTCGGATTTCTTGAGCTGGGCCAGATAGCCGTCCAGGCGCGGGCCTTTGGCCAGCAGCCGGAAAATACGCCACTGATCCAGGACGTTAACGTGGTCCTTCCAGACCATGTAGTCGATGGGGCTGAGTCTGCGGCCGTCGCCCACCAGAAGCGGCGTAAGGCAAGCGAGGCGATAGCGCATCAGCGAACCTCCGGCAGCGGGATGGCGACCGCGAATCCAGCGCGATACACCGGATGGGGGAATCCATCCGGCCCGGCGTCAACCGCCGAGCCACGGAGCGCCGAGGCGGCGACCAACACCGACCCTTCCACCACCATTTGAACCTGTTTCTTGAGGCCGCCCGACGCGGCGGGACTTTCCACGCGGCCTCCGCGGATCGCGACGGCGTAGTTGCCGCGGCCCCAATCCACCGTGTCGTCGGGCGCGGGCGTGAACAGCGAGAGCAGCCAGTGAAGATGCGCGCCCTCATCCAGGGTCGCCTCAACAGCCGGCTCGGGCGCGGGTTCCTCCCGCTCGGGCTCCACCAGGGTATCGAGGGTTTCTTCTTCCATTTCCAGCACCGCCACGCCCGAACCAGTCTCCAAGGAAGACTCCGCGAAAGCGGCGCCCATCGCTTCGATCTCGCCGGCGGAGCGGACCCCCTGGTCCACGGGCGCCTCCCCGGCCGCTCCTATCGCGTTCGTATCGGCGCCTGCGCCGGCGCTCGAATCGATGCCGCTATCGGCGCCGACCAAACCCGCCACCAGCCGGTCGAGTATCTCCTCGGCGGTCTGGCCGGCGGCTTCCGGCGCCGGCGCCGCGGGCAAGATCATATCCGGCAGATCGCCGCCGGTAAACTCGGGCGGCTCGGAACGGCCCCAGCCTCGGGAACGCTCGCCGCCGAAACCGCTGTCGGCCAGGAGGCGGAAGGCGGCTTTCACCGGTTCGCGCCACCGGTCCCTGGCCGCTTCGTCCGCGAAGGATACTACCGTCCACAAACCGCAGCCGGCGCGAAACTCGACGCATGCCGTGGAATGGCGCTCAGCCGCGCCGGTCAGGCGGTCCACCGCGGCGCCGTGGCGTACCGACACGCGGAACGGGCCTGGGCGCCCTTCCGGCACAAGGCACTCGCTCGGTCCGTCCACGCTCCACTGGCGCTCTTCGATCCTCCGTCCCGCGAGCGTCTCCCGCACCAGGTCCAGCGGCACAAAGCGGGCGCTCTTCCAGCGCACCCGGCCGGACAGGCCCGGAGACGCGGGGGGCCAGATGGTCCGGGGAGGAACGATGAAGGCGATCTCGTCCAGAAATGGGAAGCAGGAACTGAAACACACCGCGGGGAACCCCTCGGACCGGGCCGTCGCCTCCAGCCACTCCTCCAGCAAGCCGAGGCGCGCCATGGCGGAGCAGGCTGCCGAGTAGAGTGAATCGCTATGGTAGATCGCGTCCACCCGGTTGCGCGCTCCCGAATCGGAACCAATGCGCCAGGGGCCGGAGGGACGGAGTTTGACGACCAGTCCCGGGTTCATTAAGCCTCGTGCAAAAACGAGAACGCGGATTCGTTGACGGCGGCTTGAATGGCGGCCAGGGTCGCGCCCGCGCCAATCTCCTTCTCCGGAGCGCCCGCGGCGTAATACTGCCGGCCGCGCCACGCCAGGCGCAGGTTCGAGAACCTCACCCGGCCGCTGCCGCGCGAGCCGCCCCCGCCCAGGGCGTCGTCCTCGAGCAGCCGCAGACCTTCCAGCAGGCGCGGGAACAGCGGGGCATCCTCTTCGCACAGCAGGTCCATCACGAATCGCGTCCGGAACCGGGCCCCCGCCGGCACGCGCTCGAGCGTCCGCGGGTTGGCCTGCGACGTGATGCGGTCGATGGCGTTCTCGCTTTTCACCTCGGTCAGTTCGTCGTCCAGGTTCTCGCGCATCTGCGGGGTGATGCTGTCCGGGTCGAGCGGCGCGTCGAACACCGCCAGCCGCGCCGGCGTGGCCTGGGTGGTTTCGAGCGTTTCGCCTTGCACGCGCTCCATCCGGCCCGGATTGCGGCCGAACAGCAGGCAGATCTCGTCGTCGGGACGGTCGCTCTGGTGAATCCGCACTTCCTGCCCCTTGCGGCGCGACAGGTACACCAGTTCCGCGGGCCCGGCCAGGCCGGACGCCTGCTCGAGCAGCGAGCGGATCTTGCCGCGCAGCGAGCTTCCGGGTACGTAGGGGCGGCCGAATGCGTCCTTGACCACGGGATTGTCGGAGCCGCCGATCTCCAGCGACCCTTTACCCGCGCCCACGTGCAGGCCTGTTTCGCAGTGCATCTCGCCTTCGAGGATCAGCTTGCCGATGAGTTTCAACTCGGTTTGGGGGGTGTGTGCGCTCATGCTTTACTCGTTGTAGGCCACGATGGCCTCGAAAAGATCCTTGAACCGTTCGTATCCGCGAATATCGTTCTTGCGCGTGACCTGAAGCAGCAGGCGTTCCAACTGGTCCAGGCTGCGCAGTCCGTGCCTCGCGATGGTGTAGGCTAGGCGCGCGCGCAGCATGACGAACTCGTGCTGCCGCTCGCTTTCGGGCGCGCGGACGGCCCGCCGCACGGCGCTGTAAAGACGGCGCAACTGGCTCTTGGTGCCGGAATCCATGTCGCGAATCCGGCTGACCATGGCGTGCGCCTGGTTGTCCAGGTACAGGCTGTCGCCGATCAGCTTCTCGAGCTCGATCTCCGGCGGCCCCTCGGGACGCCCGCGGTCGAAGCCGCGGCGCTCCCCGCGTTCCCCGCGGTCTCCCGGCCCGTGGGACGGCCCGCCGCGCTCTCCGCCTTCGCGAGGGGGCCCCCCGGGGCCGCGGCCCTCCCGGGGCGGCCGGCTTTCCCGATTCCGTTGCTCCTGCTCTTGTGGCATGTGCTAAACCTCAGTCGCCAATCTGGCCCACTCAAGGGCCACCAGTCCCGCGGGCCGCAGTTTTACTTCCGCCGACTTGCGTCCCGCCAGCTCGCCGATCAGATGCGTGCGCAGTTTCTGGAATTCGCGGTCGCGCGTGCCGCTCAAAACCCGGTTGAAACGCCGCTCGAAACGCCAGGTGCGCTGGGTTTCCCCACCCGGATCGAAGGGCGCGCCCCCATACGCCTCGTTGCGGTAGAAGCTCCGCAACTGGTACAGGAACTGCCGCGACATCCGGAAATCGTGTACCAGCCGCGTGACCGTGTCCTTGAGTTCCGCGGCGTCCGCCAGGCGGCGCCATTCCAGCACGCGGCCCAGCAGGTAGATGCAGTCCTTGTCCGCGGATTTCGCCAGGTCCAGGCTGCGGCCCGCCTCTTCGTAGACCGCCGCCAGCGGATAATACGTCTCGGGCGCCAGCGCGATGGCCATCGAAATCGTCTTGCCTTCGGCGCCCGGGTAGTCTTTCAAATTCTCTTCCGTGAAGCGGTGGAACAGCCGCTGCACCTCGCGCGCCAGCGCGATCAGCGCGTCCCAGGAGCCGTAAACCGCGAAATCGTCGCCGCCGGTATACAGAATGCTGACCTTGCGCCAGAACTCCGGCAGCGAGCACAGCACTTCCAGCTCGCCCGCGAAGAACTGCTTGTAAAGCACCGAAAGCGGCACGTGCTCTTCGATGCTGTTGACCCGCCGCAGGCGCACGCCGAAATTGTCCACGTCGCCCCGCAGCACGCCCCAGATCGAGCGGCCCTGCCCGCGCCGCGCCAGCGTCTGCACCGTCGCGGCGGACTTTCCGTCGTCCGAAGGCGCCGCGTGCCGCGCCAGCATGATGCCGTCGGGAGAGAGATTGGAGGTCAGAGTCCAGCAGTGCTTGCCCTGCTCCGGCGTGACTTTGCCGGGCGCCTCGGGCGACCAGCCGATGCGCGCCGCGCTCCGCACCCTGGCGCCGAGTTCCTTGCCGAAATACGCGTCGGCCTCGGCGTTCGAGACCCGCGTGAAAGGCTGGAACCCCGCGCCCGGCGTCTCCGCCAGCGGCGCGTTGCGCTTGCGCTCGAGCTCCTCGTTCAGCCGCTTGCGGATGACGGCCCAATCCCCCAGGTTGTCGGTGACGCCCCAGACGAGGCTGACGGCCCCGGAGCTGAGATCCGCGATCTGCCGCGCGGCCGCGCCCAGAAACTCTTCGGCGTCCTGCCGCGCCGCGCCGGGCAGCACCACCAGAAACTGCCCGCCGCCGCTCGACCCCAGCAGGATGCGGGCCAGCCCCAGCTCGGCCAGCAGCGCGCGGGGCAGCGCCTCGCACAACAGAGTAATCCACTGCGAACGCCCGGCGAGCAAATCTTCGCCGGCCGATCGCGCGGAACGCCCCTCGGCCGGCCCGGCCAAAAGGAAGTCCTCTGTCCCCAGAATTTTGCCTTGCAACAGGATCTGTTCGGGCATTCGAAGCGGATAAGCCTTGAGAAACCTCACTTTATCACAGATTTCTGAGAACAACACCGCCGTGGAGCGACTGTATTACTTATGCGGACCATCCGGTTGGCGGCAACCTTGTTTTCGGCGGCGGCGATCATGGCGGCGCAATCCGCCGTCGCGCAGATCAGGCAGGCGCAGCCAGCGCCCAAACAGTCCCCGGCGGCGGCCAGGAACCTGAAACAGCCGGTGCTGCCCGACGCGGCCATCGAAGCGGCCATCCGCGCCAGGCTGGCCAAGTCCAAGATCGCGGCGGATAAGTTCCAGGTCCGCGTTCAGGGCGGCGTCGCCACCCTCGAAGGCCGCACCGACGTGATCCAACACAAAGGCGTCGCCACCCGCCTCGCGAAAAGCGCCGGCGCCGTGGCCGTGAATAACCACATTCAAACCAGCGACGCGGCCCGCCAGAAAGCCGCCGCGAACCTGGCCACCGGCCGCCGCCGCGCCCAGATCAAGCGCGGCGACGCGCGTTCCGACGCCACCGCGCAGCGCCAGACCAAGTAGCGCTGGCGTTGCCATGTGGCTTCCCCTCCGCCGCGCACCTCACCCGATCGGCGGCGTCAAAGCAACTTCTTCACGATGCGGTCGATTTCGGCGAGTTCGTTCCTTAGCTGATCGCGCATCCAGCCGCGGCGCCTCGCAAGCGAAGTGGTGAGCGCCGACAGCTTCAGAAGTTTGCCCGCCTTCTCGCGAGCCTGCCGGCCAAGGTGGACTAGGGCAACATGTCGGCTATCTTCGGGCTTGAACCGGGGAATCGGGAGATCTACTAGTTTCTTTTCGATGTCCCTCTCTCCCATCAGGCCCATGCTCTGAAATGGCTTGATCGCCTCATTGCTCACGGACGAATTCAACACGGAAGCCAAATAGTCCGCCTCTTTGGCGCTGGCGACCGTGCCCCGGTAGACTTTGTGCTCTGCGATCAGCGGCAGCGCGAACTCCGAGCGTCGCATGCTGACCGCCGAAACGTTGGTTCCAGCCGCGTTGTAAATCACAACATGCTCGTCCCGCGGCCGTTGCGCCGTCAGCTTGCCCTGGTAGTCCAGCCATTCGATCAGCGATGCGCCGGTCTTCTTCTCGCGCTTCTGTTTCCAAATCCGCTCAGCCTCCTCCATCCAGCGGGCAAATTCCCGATCGCCGTTCCGCCTTAGGGACGCCACATCCCAGACTTCTCGCTTGGGCCCATCGCAGACGAGCGGGATGACGGTCGTGGACGGGGTTATTAACGCAAACGGCAGGACATGCCGGGCCAGCACGCTGTAATAGAAAAACCGCCCTTCCACGTGTCCGGATAGGCGCACGTCGTCCCACGGTTTCTTTGCCAACGCCAGTTGTTCGGGGTCCGTCTCGGCCCAATACAGACCATCGGGGTCGATAGGAAACCGGAGACGCGCGCGAACGAAATAGAAGCACCGCGGAACGATTGTGGCGCCCTGGCCGAAGTGTTCCGCATAGGCGCTCGATCTTCCGGGCTTGATCGCGCCCGGCGACGTGGAAAACGCGGAGCGCTTGGCGAGGTAGATCACGCGCCCCGTTGCTTCCCTATATGACAACTGCTTCTGGGCAACCGGCCAGGGGCAGTCGCGCTCGTCGAGTTTGCCGGACCACTCCTTTACCGGGAGGGCGTCCTCGGCGCTGCCCGCATCCGTGCTCTGTTGAGCGAACAACACGCATGTGGGGACGTTAAAGAGCGGCGCCACGTTCTTCATGTCCCAATAGCCAGAGAGACGGAATCGGCATCGCCCGCTGTATTTGCGAAGCCGAAGATTCTCGTGCTGGTCGCCGGAAAGGATGCTGCGCGGCATGACAAAGCCCAGTCTGGCGCCCTTGGCGGCGAACCAACCCATGGAGTGGGCGACAAATACCGTCGCCAGTTCCATCTGAGTCATCAACCTCTGCTTGTTCGGCGCGATCCGGTACTCCTCCACCGCCCGATACTTGATCTCCGCCTGGTACTCCGGATCGGCGAGATAGCGGTAGGAGAGCCACGGGGGATTCCCAACGATCACATCGAAGCTCTCCCGCAGCATCGCAGGCCGATAGGAGTTACGAATGATAAACGCCCAGATGGAGTTTTCCCGATCGCGAATGAGCTGGGCCAGCGCCACAGCGTACTCCCACAGCCCGTCGACGATCCCCGCCAGATCTTCGTGCTTCTTCAGACTTGGAGCCGCCCTCAGGACGTAGGTTTTCATCGCCTCCGCGGTCTCCGCCTTGCTGCGGGCGTGCTCTTGAGCCAGTTGAGAAGCCGCGCCCATGGCGGCGTCAAACAGGTCGGGCGAAGCGACAAAGCTCGCCGGCATGAGCACCTCCTTGCCGGCAAACTTCAGCTTCACCCGCACGTCCTCGTGCAGCTTCATTTGCCGCACCTCGCTCGGCAGGAACAGAGAGTCGGCCATATACACAGGCACCGAAACGGGCCGATTCGCCGCCAGGATGACGGGGCCCAGAGCGAGGACATACGTAGCCTTGGCAATATTAACCGCAAGTGGATGAACGTCGATGCCCACCACATGCTCCAGCACGCGATGTAAGCGCTCCCCATCCGGAGCCGGGCCGTGCTCCAGGAAATGTGCTATGGCAGCGCGGAGGAAGCTGCCGGAACCGCAGGCGGGATCGAGCACCCTGACGTAGCCCGATTCCGGCAGGAGTTCCGATACGACGCGCTCACACAGCCAGTCCGGCGTGTAGTACTCACCAAGATCGTGCCGATCCTTCGGGTCCACCAGTTCCTGGTAAACGCCCTTGAGCACATCCTGATCCAGCCGGCTAAGATCGTAGGTCTCGATCTGCGCGATGATGCGCTCCCAAACTGCCCGCAACAGCCCGCTCGCAGCCTTCGACCGTATCCACTGGAAGAAGTCGTCCTCAACCAGGTTGGCAAGACCGCGCGCCCTAAAGTACTCGCCCGACAGAACGGTATCGGCTACCTCCGCGTGAGGACTAGCCGACTTACCGCTTGAGATCGACGCCCAGATCATGAGCCTAGCGACGGAAACCAGGTAGGTATGCTTCAGGAACAGATCTTCCAGTTCGGTCAGTTCCTCGCCTTTGGCGCTCGTGGCCGACGGCAGGGAACCGTAGGTCACCGTCAGATAGCGCTGCCAGCTTCGATAGGCCAGGCCGGGCTCCTTCTCACCCCTTGAATGCCGCCAGGCCATCCCGAGGGATTCCATGGCATCGCCATACGCCAAGCTCTCTCTTCCAAAATCCCGCCTGAACTGTTCGGCGGATGGAACGACCTGGCCCGTGCGGAAGAGCAAAGTGTTGAGGAAAAGGTAGAAGTCGAACAGGTTGGAATCGGTGACAACAAGTTCCCGCAGCAGTTCCAGAGTTACGTCACCGGGTTTCGGGGGTTCTTCCAAGTTCGAGGGAAGGCTCGGGCGGTAGGTCCGCCACACGGCGCCGTCGCTGGCGACGGCGAGCAACGGCCGATGGGGCCTGCCCTCTTTGGCCCACACGCCGGAACAATACTCTCGCAATTGCTGTTCCGCAATCTTGCCCGTCGCCTTGATCGAGTACTCGAACTCGATCACCGCGTTGCCGAAATACGAGTCGATATGGCCCTTCTTGGCCCTCTCGGGCAATTGAATGCGGATGGCTTTCTCGATGCCGGCCGTCAGCTTGCCGATGATCGCCGAACCGGGAAATGCCTGCCCAACCAAAGCGACGAAACGGTGAGTCTTGGCGGACTCATTGGGCAGCAACCGAACCTCCGCCAAATACTCGGAGAGGAGCTGCTTTGTGCCGCTATCGAGGCTCTCGGCCATGGCTATGGAACAAGACTAACGCAAATTGTTGGCGAGTGCGCACACCCGCGTCCGTGGGCGGGCCGCTCCCAATCCCCATGTTAAAATGGCCCTGATCAGCCATGAAAGCCCTTCTCTTTGCGGTATGTGTTTGCCTCGGCGCCGCTTTGGCGCAGACCCCTCCGCCCGCGGCGCCCGGCCCCGCCAACCCTCCGGCTGCCGCCCCGTCCATGCCCGACCTCCCGGACGAGACGGTGGTCGCGATCTTCGACGACGGCTCGAAATTCACCATGGGGGACTTCAAAAACATCTTGACGGCGTTGCCGCAGGCGACCCGGCAGATGGCGCTCATCGACCGCAAGAACTTCGTCCAGTGGTGGGCCGGCATGCGCAGACTCGCGCAGATGGCCGAGCAGGACAAGATGGATCAGGCAAGCCCCGCCAAGGACCAGCTCGCCTACAACCGCATCATGATCCTGGGCCAGGCCAAATTGAACTTCGCCCTCAATTCCACCTCGATCACTCCCGATGATGTCGCCAAGTCCTACGAAGCCGACAAGGACAGCTACAAGCAGGTCCGGGTCAAGGCGATTTATATCGCGTTCGGCGATTCGCCGGCCGGCAAACAGTCCCGCAGCGAAGCCCAAGCCAAGCAGAAGGCCGATAAGTTGCTGGAACAGATTCGCGGCGGCGCCGATTTCGTGAAGCTCGTCAAGGAGAACTCCGACGACGTGACATCGCGGGAAAAGGACGGCGATTTCGCCACCGTGCACCGGACGGACGGCATTCCCCCCGCCATTAGCGCGGCCGTGTTCGCGCTGAAAAAAGGCGAAACGAGCGAGCCGGTGCGCCAGCCCAACGGGTACTACCTGCTGCGCGCCGAAGACGTGACCTACGCTCCGCTGGATCAGGTTCGCAGCCAGATCTACGCGAACGTCCAGCAGCGGCAGTACCGCCAGTGGCTCCAGCAGGTCACCGACAACGTCAAGGTGCAGTTCCCCAGCGCCGAGTTCCTGGGTACGCCAGCCGCGCCCCCAGCCAAGTAAGCGCGCATCCCAGTGGGGCGGACGATCGTCGTTTGTGGTCTGCCTGTTTCAAGCCCGCCGACGAACCCTACCGGTCCCCACTCTTCGGCGCGTCCCGCGCCACGAACGCCGGATCGATCGCGGCCTCGGCCGCGCGCTGAAACGCGTCCCAGTCGCAAGCCCATCCCTCGCCCGCCGTGCTGCAACCCGGGATGAAAACGGCCGCGCGGCTCGGGGGGGCCTCCAGGCTGAGGGGCGTCAACTGCCTCATCTGGTCGAGAGTCTGACTCCTGATGTAGGCGCGCACGGTGCGCTTTCCGTTCGCGGCGTCCTTCCAAATCTCGAACACCAGCGCGCTGCCCGGCGGCCTGCAATTCGGCTGATAGTCTTCCAGCGCCCAGGAGATTCCCAATACGCCGCCAAAGCCGGAGATGTCCGAATCGTGGCCCAGCACATACAACGCTTTGCCGCCCGGCTTGCCGAGCGCTCCCGGCGCCGCTTCCCCCCGCACCGCCTGCTGCATCGACCGGAGCATGTGGCTCAGCAGGTTCGAGCTTCTGGCTCGCGCCATGTAGGGCGTGCGCAGGCTGAAATCGTTGTAGACCTCCTGCAGGAGCAGCATGTCGCGCAGGTTGGACTTGTTCACGCGCCCCCAACCGACGTCCTGGTCCTTCATGCCATCGGTGTATTCGAGTAGAAAGGACTCGGCGATCGTCGCAGCCGCGCTTAAAGGTCCGCTCAGTTCCGCAAGTCCGTCCTCTTTCCGCCGCACTATGTCGCTGGGCTGTTCGAGCAGTACCTTGCCGATCTTGTTGCCGCGCGGAGGGCACGCGTCTCCGGGTTTGCACCCGAGCAGCGCGCGTTGCATGGCCTCCAGCCCGCTGCGATACGCATCGGTGAGCGCCTGCGGGCGGCCCCCGATCCGGCCGGATAGCGCCGCCGCCGCCACGCCCGAGTCGATCTTGCCGACCCCGGCCTGCTGCGGACTGAACAGCGGGTCGGGGCCTTTCGAAACCGTGTGGACGGCCACCGCGCAACTGGGCAGAATCCCGGCTGCCAGAGCGCGGCCGCTCTCGACGTCGCGCGGGGTCGTGTCGGACCAGAAATAGAACCGGTCCGCGTCCCCGCAGCCATCCGGGCTCAGAAGACCGGCCTTGATAAGATACTGGCGATCATAGTCGCCCAACTGCTTCATTAATATGTTGCCCCGCGGCGTCAGTTCTCCGGGGGGAACGTCCCACTTGGGCCAGGGATCGGCCGAGTACGCATTGAGCCGGGCGTCGGTCCACAGCGAGGAGCGGACGCCGTGGCGGCTCAAAACGGCAATGAATTCGAGCCGCGCAGCCTTCGAGGGAGGCGTTTGAGCGCCGAGCGGCGCCTCAATTCGCAGGCACGTGGCAGCAAGAAGGAGGCAGATCGTCCTCACCGGACCGGTCATGATCCCTCCATGGTAATCAAGCCGGCGCGGCGCCGCATCTTTGTTCCCACGATATAGTACTATTCGGGTCTTTTTGTGGATGTTTCCCTGTCGCGCCACTTTGATAATGTCCCCTTATGGCCTCGTTAGAAATGTCCCCTATTCTGAAGACCTCTAGAGGAGGTCGGATTGGAGCGGACAGGAATGAGCACCAGGGAAC
>CAIRXZ010000174.1 GCA_903882645.1 uncultured Acidobacteriia bacterium
AGGAAAACCCACTGGGCGATTGTGGCCCTCGCAGGCCTCCCGTTGGTCGGCCTCAGAGTTCAAAAGCCTATCAGAAAGGAGACTCAGCGCCGGATCGCTTCGCTCCCGGCTTCAGGCTCATCCTTCGATGAGAATATGCTGATGACGCGCGTCGGAATCGCCCTGCCCGGCGCGGCGCGGTCGAATACAATAGGCTGTTCACGAGCCTGAATTCCGTAAAAGGAGTCCTCATGTCCGCCAATCGTGTGTTCCAGGCCGCGGCAGCGGTCTGCCTGGCCGTCGTGGCCCTCCAGTTCGCATCGAGCGCGCAGAACGCGCCGGGTTCCAAGTCCGCTTCCACGCCTTACGTCTGGAAACGCGTGCAAATGGTGGGCGGCGGCTTTGTCGATGGAATCGTGTTTCACCCCGCCGTCAAGGGCCTGCGCTACGCCCGCACCGATATCGGCGGCGCGTACCGTTGGAACGAAGCGGCCAAGCGCTGGGAAGGAATGCTGGACTGGGTCTCCTACGAAGACCTCAACCTGATGGGCGTCGAGAGCATCGCCGTGGATCCCTCCGACCCGAACCGCGTGTATCTCGCCTGCGGCACTTACACTAACGCTCGCACGCCCGACGGCGCCATCCTGCGCTCCGCCGACCGCGGCAAAACGTTCCAACGCACGAACGTGCCCATCAAGTTCGGCGGCAACGAGGACGGCCGCGGCAATGGCGAACGGATGTCCGTCGATCCCAACGATGGCAACGTCCTCTATCTCGGCACGCGCCTGTCGGGTCTGTGGAGAAGCACGGATCGCGCCGTGACGTGGAGTAAGGTGGAGAGCTTCCCCGATGTCACCGAAGCGCCGCCCGCCGCTCCGCCCGCGCAGCCCGGACAGCCGGGGCGGGGCGCTCCAGGCCAGGGCGGAGGATTCGCCGGGGCGCGGCCGAGCCGCGGCGCCGGCATCGTGGTCACGCTCTTCGACCCGCGCAGCGGTTCGAAGGGCAAGGCCAGTTCGACCGTCTACGTGGCCGTTTCCCTCATGGGGCGGGACAACCTCTTCCGCAGCGCCGATGGCGGCAAGACCTGGCAGCCCGTGGCGGGCCAGCCAACCGCTTACCGGCCCACCCACATGGTGATGGCTTCCGACGGGATGCTGTACCTGTCCTACGGCAACGCCCCCGGCCCGTCCACCATGACCGACGGCGCCGTCTGGAAGTTCGACACCAAGACCGGCGAGTGGACCGAGATTTCGCCGGAGAAGCCCGACCCCGCCGCCAACAAGCGATTCGGCTACGCCGCGGTCGCCGTGGACGCGCATCATCCTCAAACGCTGATCGCCAGCTCGTTCAAGCGCATGAACGGCGCGGGCGGGGAAGACGACATGTTTCGCAGCGTCGATGGCGGCAAGACCTGGAAGGCCGTGTTCGGCGGCGGGGGCGGCGGCACGTTCGATAACGCCCTTGCGCCCTACGTGACCCGCACGCCCATTCACTGGATGTTCGATATCGAGATCGATCCATTCAATTCCGATCACGCCATGTTCACCACCGGCTACGGCGGCTGGGAGACTTTCAACCTGACCGCCATGGATTCCGGCAAACCGACGAAGTGGAGCGTCATGAGCACGGGCATCGAGGAGACCGTCGCGCTCGAACTGGTCAGCCCCACCAAGGGCGCGCACCTCATCAGCGCCATTGGGGATTACGGCGGGTTCACGCACTGGGACCTGGACAAGCCCGCTCCCGAAGGGGCCTCCGAGCCGCCGCTCTTCAGCAACACCAGTGGCGTCGCCGCCGCCGAGAACAAGCCCGAGGTCGTCGTCAGGGTGGGATCGGCGTCGGCCCATCATCCCGGACTCAATATCGGCTATTCGCTCGATAGCGGCAAGACCTGGCAGCCGCCGGCGTCCGTGCCGCAGCCGAACAGCCGGTCGGGGTACATCGCCGTCTCATCCGATGGCGCCACATGGGTCTGGACGCCGCAGGGGGGCGCGGCGTATTTCACCCGCGACAACGGCGCGTCGTGGACGCAGTCGAAGGGCCTTCCCAATGACACGCGCGTCATCGCCGACCGCGTCAACCCACGGAAGTTCTACGGAATGGCGCTGTTCGATGGCAAGCTCTTCGTCAGCGCCGACGGAGCGGGCGCCTTCACCGAGCAACCCCTGACTCTGCCCGGCGGACTCCCGCAGCGCGGCGGAAACCGCGGCGACAACCGCGGCGGCCAGGACCGCATCTACGCCACGCCCGGGAAGGAAGGCGATCTCTGGCTCGCCGCCTTCAACGGCCTCTATCATTCCGCCGACACAGGCAAGACCTTCGCCAGGCTCGACGGCGTCCAGGAGCTTCACGCCTTCGGCTTTGGCAAAGCCGCGCCCGGCAAGGCCGATCCGGCGTTATACATGATTGGCGCGATCGGCGGCCTGCGCGGCATCTTCCGCTCCGACAATGCCGCCCGGAGCTGGGTGCGCATCAACGACGACCAACATCAATGGGGCCTCCTGCTGCAAATCACTGGCGATCCCAAGCAATACGGCCGCGTCTACGTCGGCACGCACGGCAGCGGCACGATCTACGGCGACCCGGGCAAGGGGAAGTAGTCGCCCACGGCTTCGCAGCGCCAGTTTCCGCGATGCGCCAGGGGCGATCCCATCGCCCCGCCGTTGCTGCCGCGCAGCAGCCGGCGTGGATATAGAATGGAACCATGGCTGAGTGGCAGGAGCGAATCAGCATCAATCCGGCGGTCTGTCACGGCAAGGCTTGTATTCGTGGCACGCGCGTGATGGTTTCGGTAATCCTCGACAACCTGACTGCCGGCGTGCACCGGGACGAGATCCTGGCAAGCTACCCCACTCTTGCCGATGCCGACATTCAAGCTGCAATCTCCTACGCGGCTGAATTGGCGCGTGAAGGCGCCGCCGCACTCCCGCTGGAACGGATCGCTTGAATTCCAAAATCGACGAGAACCTACCCGCGGAATGCGCAGCCTTGCTGCGCGATGCCGGCTTCGGCGCCGACACTGTGGCCGAGGAAGACCTGACAGGGGCGGATGATGCGGCCATTGCCCGGGGCGTCCGGGCAGAGGGGCGTGTCTTGATCACCGTCGCTCGCAGCCCGTCCCCAGAGGACAGGTGGTATTCTCAGTCTTCTGAATATGCCTCAGACCAACGCTCCCGAAGAGGTCGTCGATCTCGTCGAGCGATTCGACCGGAATCTGGACGCGTACCGATCCGACGCCTACAACGAAACGCGCCTCCGCCGGGAGTTCATTGACCCGTTCTTCAGAGCCCTTGGATGGGACATAGACAACCAATCCGGCGCGGCGGAGGCTTACAAGGATGTGATCCATGAGGATTCCATCAAGATCGGTGGAGCGACAAAAGCGCCCGATTACTGCTTCCGTGTCGGAGGCACGCGCAAGTTCTTCGTCGAAGCGAAGAAACCGGCCGTCAATGTAAAGCAGGAATCCGCCTCTGCGTTTCAACTCCGGCGCTACGCTTGGTCGTCGAAACTGCCGCTCAGCATTCTGACCAACTTCCGCGAGCTCGCGGCTTATGACTGCCGGGTAAGGCCAGACCAGCACGACGCCGCCGCAACGGCCAGGATTCTGTACTTGCCGTTCACGGACTACGTCTCCAGGTGGCCGGAAATCGCCGGGGTTTTCTCCAAGGACGCCGTCTACAAAGGATTCTTCGACAAACATGTCGAGGTCGCGCGTGGAAAGAAGGGAACCGCGGAGGTCGATAACGCCTTTCTGGCTGAAATCGAATCCTGGAGGGAGGTCCTCGCACGCAACATCGCATTGCGCAATCCGGATCTTGACCCGCGGGACACCAACTTCGCGGTCCAACGGTTGATTGACCGGATCATCTTCTTGAGGATCTGCGAAGATCGCGGCATCGAACGCTACGAGCGTTTGAAGGGATTAGCTTCACAAGACGGGGTATACGGGAAGCTTTGCGTGATCTTCAAGGAAGCCGACGAGCGGTACGACTCGGGCATGTTCCACTTCTATCCGGACCCGGAGCGCCTGGAAACGCCCGATAGCGTGTCCTTGAACCTGCACGTGGATGACAGAGTTCTTACGGAGATCATCCGCAATCTGTACTACCCGGATAGTCCTTACGAATTCTCGGTTCTTCCCGCTGACATTCTGGGCCAAGTGTACGAGCAGTTTCTGGGGAAAGTGATTCGGCTGACTGCCGGCCATCAAGCCAAGGTTGAAGACAAGCCGGAGGTCAAAAAGGCCGGCGGGGTCTATTACACCCCCACGTACGTTGTTGATTTCATAGTCGACCAAACCGTTGGGAAGCTGCTGGAGGGCAAAAGCCTCAAAGAAGCCTCCAAGCTCAAGATTCTGGACCCGGCATGCGGGTCCGGCTCCTTTCTCTTGGGGGCCTACCAGTACCTCCTCGATTGGCGCCGGCAACAGTACGAGAAGGACGGACCGGAAAAGCACAAGAAGGTTCTCTACCAAGGGCCGGGCGGAGGGTGGCGCCTGACCGCCTCCGAACGGAGACGTGTTCTCCTCAACAGTATTTTCGGCGTCGATATCGATAGTCAAGCCGTAGAGGTGACGAAGCTGTCGCTGCTCTTGAAAGTACTGGAGGGAGAAACCGAACAAACCCTCACGGCGCAGCTTCGCATGTTCCAGGAACGGGCGTTGCCCGATCTAGGCGGCAACATCAAATGCGGCAACTCGCTCGTAGGATCCGACTACACGCTTGGCCAGCAGATGGGTCTCCTCGGCGAAGACGAGATATATCGGATTAATGCTTTCGACTGGGCTGGTAAGGACGGATTTCCCAGTATCATGCGCGGTGGCGGGTTCGACGCGGTCATCGGAAACCCTCCGTATGTTCGCCAGGAATCGCTCGCTGAGGTCAAGGACTACATGCAGACCCACTACAAGTCCTACCAGAGCACCGCGGACCTGTACGTTTACTTCATGGAGAAGGCGTTGAGGCTTTTGCGCGCCGGTGGATCGTTCAGCTTTATCGTTTCAAGCAGCTTCCTGAAGACCGCGTATGCGGATCGGTTGCGCGGATTCATGACCCAGAACGCAGCCGTGGTCAGGATCGTGGATTTCGGCGGGCTATCGCTATTCGCCAAGGCGAAGGACGTCTATGTCAGCATTCCTGTGATGCGAAAGGCCGCTCAACCCGATAGGGTGTCGGTGTGCCGGGTCGAGTCGGTAGACCACGTCGACTTGCGGACCTACGTACCCAAACACGAATACCGCATTCCAGCCGCCAGGTTAGTTTCGGAGGCCTGGTCCCTGGAGCCAGAGCGCACACGCGCCGTTTTCAAGAAGATCGCCGCGTCGGGCGTGCCGCTAATCGAATATGTCGCAGGCGCAGTATATCGCGGTCTCCTGACCGGGTTGAATGAAGCGTTCGAGATCGACAGGGCCGAAAGAAGGCGCATGATCAGAGAGGTTCGCGCGTGCGCGAATCTCATCAGGCCGTTCCTGGGCGGACAAGATATCCGCCGCTACTCCGCTCTCGATATGGGCCGGTTCCTGATCGTGATTCCTTCCGGTTGGACCCGGCGGCAGATCGGCGCGGCTGCGCAATCGGAGCGTGAAGCCTGGAATTGGCTCAAGAAGGAGTACCCGCCCGTGGCGCGCCATCTGGAACCGTTCGCGGATGCGGCGAGGAAGAGGCAGGACCAGGGCGAGTTCTGGTGGGAGTTACGGCCATGCGACTACTACCATGTACTCAACGGCCCGAAGATTGTATATCCGGACATCGCGAAAGGTCCGCGGTTCTTTCTTGACACCACGGGGACGTATATTGCCAACACGGCTTATTGCCTGGGCAGCGACGATCTTTATCTCTTGGGAATACTCAATAGCAAACTGTTCTGGTTTGCGATCGGCAAGCTGAGCATTCCCTTTGGCACGCGGGCCGGCGAATTCCGCTACAGGCTCATCTACCAATACATGGCGAATGTGCCAATTCGTCCGATTGACGCCGATACTTCCAATGACCGTCGCCTTCACGACCGTCTCGTGATACTCGTGCGTAGAATGCTCGCGTTGAGCCAACAACTCCGGGAGGCAAAAAGCCCGCCGGCCAAGACTCCAATCGAACGCCAGATAGACGCTACCGATGCGGAGATCGACCGACTGGTGTTTGAACTGTACGGGCTCACCGAAGAGGAGATGCGGATCGCCGGCGGCGAATCCGCGCAATGGGCGTCTGTATGAGCGACAGATTTTGGGATGGATACGTCCCCCCAAGCGCCCGCGCCCGCCGAGCCCACTTGCGGTGGTGTTGCCCCGCCGGCTTCGGGCTTGCCAGGCCGGATTCGACTGGTGGCGCGCTGAACGGCGACGCGGCGCAGTTTTGAAGGAGCTTCATATGAAAAAGGTACTAATTGCATTAGCCATGGTTCCGTTGCTGGCCGCCGTCTTGCCGGCCCAACGGCCCTGGCAGCAAATCACGGCGCCGTCGTTGAGCGAAGTCGCCGCCAACTTCAAAGCGCCGCCGCACGAATACGGCGCCATCCAGCCGTTTATGAGTTGGAACGGCCCGGACGCCAAGGATAGGATGGCAAGGATCGTCCAGGATCTCGACCGGCTCGCGGCCAATGGCGTCTTCATGGTGAACGTCTCGCCGGGACGCGGCGAGCCGATGTACCTCACGCCGGCGCACATGGACCAGATGAAGTTCGTGGTCCAGGAAGCCAAGAAGCGGGGGATGAAGCTGTGGATCCAGGACGAATCCGACTACCCCAGCGGGTTTGCCGGCGGCAAGATGATCCAACAATACCCGCAACTCTGCATGCAGGGCATCGTCGCCGATATCCACGTCCGCGTCGCGCCCGGCCAGAGGCTGACGATGCCGGCGCCGCCGGACACTCTCGCAATCATGGCGCTGGAGACAACCCGGGACCAACAAGTCAGCAAGGTAGTTCCAATTGCGGTTCCCTCCGACGGCCAGCTCAAATGGATCGTGCCCAATGAAGGCACCACCCCCAATGAGCCGCACTACGACTGGGAGGTG
>CAIRXZ010000175.1 GCA_903882645.1 uncultured Acidobacteriia bacterium
GCAGTTGCGGAATGTGAAGGCGGTTCCCAAACAGCCCGTCTTGGCGGTCGCGGCCTACAGCGCTCTATTGCTGGCTTCGCTCATCGCCTTCGGCGCCGAGCGTGGCGCCGCCTATGAGCCGCTGCCCAAGTGGCGGAGGACAGCCTACCGGCCCTCCTGCCTGGATCTGGTCACTCTGTTACGCAAGGAGATGTCGGAACACCCCGAACTTCTGACGGAGTTCGAGGTCAAAATCACGGAAAAGCAACTCGTCCGCAGTGCCGCTGCCTGAGAAAATGTAGAAACTCCAGGGGTCGGGCATGCCCGACCCCTACTGTGGAATTGAGTTCACGCGACCTGCCAGTAGACTACGTAGCGGCGGTCGAAGATGCTGTTTAGCGGGGCCAGATCGAGATCCTTGGACTGGCCGGTGGTGCGGAAGGTCAGGGGCTTGGCGGCGGGCTTGAGCCAGGAGACCGGGGCCGAAGAGGGCGCGTGGATGGCGGGGATTTCGAGGGCGGCGCGGTTGACGCGGGGGCCCATCTGACCGATGGCCAACTGCGGGGTCAGGCCTTCGCCTCCAAGGTCGCCGGCGAGCACGAGCGGGCCATAGAGCACAGCCTGCGTCTGAGGCTCGTCCGGCATCGCCTCGATGGCGAGGCGCATGGGCAGCGCCAGCTCGATCCGATCGCCTGTTTTCCAGTCGCGGGTGAGCGTCAGATAGCTGCCGGGGCTGGCCGACGCCTCGATCGTCTTGCCGTTGATCTTGACCGTGGGGCTGGTTTCGAGCCATGAAGGGATGCGCAGCCGGATGGCCATACGGACCGGCTTGGCCGCGGTGACCGTTAGCGCCGTGCCCTGCTCCTCGGGGAACCTGGTGTCCTGACGCAGTTTCAGACCTTTCTCGCTCCAGTCCAACTCCGACGCGACGAACTGGTTCACGTAGATCCCTTGACCGTCGCGCCAGTAGATGCTGTCGACCAGCTTGGCGTACTCTTCCACGCCGGTGCCGGTGCAGCACCAGAAGGACTGGTCCTCCGAGCAGAAAGTCTTGTAGGCGCCGGGCGTGAGGGAGAGGTAGTACTGCGTGTAGCCTTGCTCCGGGCGGATCGTACCGATCCGGTGGTTGAGCATGACGCGCTCGTAGTAGTCGAAGTAGCGCGGATCGGGATTCCAACCGTAGAGATGGCGCGTCAACTTGAGCATGTTGTAGGCGCAGCAGCACTCGGCGGTAGACACGCTGCGCTTCAGCTCGGCGCCAAGCTGGCGGGGCTGGGTCTGCCAGCTTTCGCCGTTGCTGGTACCGCCGGTGACGTAGGCGCGCGCCGAGGTGACTTCCCACCAGAAGAAATCGGCCACGTCGTGAAAGCGCAAATCGCCGGAGATTTCGTAGCGGCGCGCCGCGGCGATGACCTGCGGGATGTGCGTGTTGACGTGCAAGCCACGCAGCTCGTCGCGGCGGGAAGCCAAAGGGTTGACGAAGCGTTTCTTGGTGAAGCGGTCGCCAGCCTTGGCCCAGTCGGCGTTGCCGGTGGCAGCCGCCAGGTTGTACAGCGTCTCGGCGATGCCGCCGAATTCCACATTCAGGATCTCCTGCATGTGCTCTTCGGTTTTCGAAGCGCTCCACCGGGCGGCCCACGCCGCCATGCCTTCCACGACTTGGAGAGCCTGCTTGTTGCCGGCGAACTGGCAGACGTCGAGCAAGCCCGCCATAATCTTGTGGATGGTGTAGAACGGCGCCCAGGGAAGATTTCGGCCGGAATCCAGGCGGTCGAACAACTCGGTGGGAAAGGCGCTCAGATAACCGCCCCCGAGCTTGTCCTGGCACTTGGCGAGTTCGGCCACCATGGAATCGGCCTTTTCCTTGGCCTCCTGGTCGCCGGTGGAGGCGAACAGCAGTGCGCTGGCGGAGAGAAAGTGGCCGGTGAAGTGGCCCCGCAGCTCCGTGCCATGCTTGCCGTCCGCCGGAGCTTCCCAACCACCGAACGGCTGGGACGGGCCGGTAGGGAGACCGGCGTTCCGGCGGAAGTTGTAGAGCAAGCGGCCGGCGTCCAGGCGATGCATATAGCCGCGATTCCAAAGCTGCGCATCCCGATAAATGCCAGGCAGCAGCCGGACCTGGGTCATGGGAAACGGCTGGACCTTGAGGGGCGCATCGTTGCGCGTGAACTCGATGGTTCCGTCAAACGGCGGGGTTTCCGGAGGTGGTCCGGGACGGCGCGGAGCGGCGGCAAGCGGCGCCGCGGGCGGTTGCGCGGGAACCTGTTGCGCGGCCATCTCCGAAACGCCGGCGGCGGCGAAAAGGGCGCCGAAACCGCGCCTGCTCAAGACGCTCGTTCGATTCTGTTCGCGCACGGGTGTTCCTCCGGGTAAGATTGTAACCCGCCACATGTCACTAAGAAGAAGGCAGACCAGGAGGTCAGCGAGGGGGTTTCGGACATCGAAGTAGAATGAGGGTAGTGAACGGTTCCTCGATTTCGCGGCGGGGGGTTCTGCTTTCGGCGGGCGCGCTGCTCGGTTGCGGCAGACGGAAGGCGACGGGATTTCCGGGCTACTGCTTCGTGGCCAGCCGGGCGGGCCGCTCGGTGGCGGCGGTGGACCTCAACCGGTTCCGCTTGCGGAAGCAGATTGCGCTGGGGGCGGCGCCGGCGGCGATCGTGGCATACCACGATCCCGAACGGCCGCGAGTCTTCGCCCTGGCGCCCGACGCGGGAATGGTCTACGAGATCGACGTGGCGACGTTGGCGGTGAGCCGCAAGGCGCAGTTGGGCGGCCAGGGGGCGACCATGCGGCTTTCGCCGGGCAACGACGTACTGTGGGCGTTGTGCCGCGATCCCGCCGCGCTGGTTGAAGTGCCGCTAAAGTCGTTTCGCCCGGCGCGGCGCATCCCGCTGCCGGCGGGGGTGGAGAGCCTCGATCTGAGCGAAGACGGGCGGGCCGCCATCGGAGGCAGGAAGGGCGGCATCCCGATCGTTTCCCTGGCCCGCGGGGCGATTGAGCGCACCATCGCGGACAAGGCGGAGGCCACGCTGCTGCAATTCCGGAAGGACGGGCAATTGCTGGTCGTTGGGAACGCGCCAGAGCGCCGGCTGACCATGTTCGAGGTTGCCACGGGTAAGACCGTGGTACGGCTTCCGCTGGCGATCGGGCCGCGGCATTTCTGCGTCAGTCCCGATGGCGGGCAACTCTTCGTGTCGGGGGATGGCATGGACGCGGTGGTGATCGCATTCCCGTACCGCACCGAGATCGATCAGACCGTGCTGGCGGGCCGCGCGCCGGGGGCGATGGCGGTGACCGGTACGTCGCCGGCCTACCTGCTGGCGGCGAATCCGGATACGAACAGCGTCACGGCGCTGGACATGGACACGCACAGGCTGGTGGCGGCGATCCAGGTGGGGCGGGGACCGCGCGAAATCGCGCTAACGCCGGACAACCAGTACGCGCTGACGATCAACGAAACGTCCGGCGACATGGCGGTAATCCGGCTGAGCACGCTCTTGGAGCCGTGGGTGCGGCGATACAAATCGGCCCCGCTGTTCAACATGATTCCGGTCGGCGACCGGCCGGCGGGCTCGGCGGTGGTGGGCTTCGAGGGATAGATGGCAATGGGGCAACCAGTTCAACCGCCGGCAACCGTCGCTGAATCGCAATCGTATTCATGAACAAGAGAACATAAGATGGAAGTGGAGAGATGAGTTGAGAAAACTGTTGGCGGCGCTGGCGCTGGTGGCGGTGGCGGCGGCGGTTTGGGGGGTGCTGCGCGGGAGCCGGCCACCCAGCGTGAGTTTTGCGCGCGTCCAGCGGCAGAAGCTGGTCAGCGCGATTCCGACCAACGGCAAGGCTGAGCCGATCGAATGGCAGGCGGCGCGCGCGGAGATCGCGGGACTGGCGAGCACAGTGGCGGTTCGCGAAGGCGAGACCGTGGCGAAGGGAGCGGAGCTTGCGGCCATCGGCGATCCCGCGCTACAGGCCGATATCGATGCGGGCCAGGCGAAAGTGGCGGAGGCGCGCGCCAACCTATCCGCGCTCGAAGCGGGCGGCAAACCGGCCGAATTGACGGAAATCGAGAACAGCCTGTCGCGAGCGCGCCTGGACCTGGAACGAGAGCAGCGGGAAGCGGACGCGCTGCAGCGCCTGGCGGAGAAGCAGGCGGCCACGAAGGAAGAAGCGGCGGCGGCCCGCGACAAGCTGCGGCAAACACAGGCGGAGATCGCGGGCATCGGGAAGCGGCGGACATCGCTGGTGGCCCAAACGGACGTGGCGGCGGCGAAGGCGCGGCTCGACGACGCGGAAACCGGCTTGAAGCTGGCGCGCGAGCGCGCGGCGCAGGCGGTGATCCGGGCGCCGGCCGCGGGCGTGGTCTACGAGCTGGCGGCGCGGCCGGGCGCGTACCTGACGGCAGGCGGCCTGGTGGCCAATATCGGGCGGGTGGACCGGATGCGGGTGCGCGTGTATGTGGACGAGCCCGAGCTGGGGAGGGTGGCGGAAGGCGCGGCCGTGGCCATCACCTGGGACGGGCTTCCGGGCAAGCGATGGCAGGGCGAAGTGGAACGGAAGCCGGCGTCGATCCAGGCGCTCGGCGCGAGGCAGGTGGGCGAGGTGGCGTGCGTGATCGCGAACCCAGGGCGCGAGCTGCCGATCGGCGCCAATGTGAACGCGGAAATCCGCGCGGGCGAAGCCGCGGACGCGCTGGCGATTCCAGCGGAAGCTTTGCGGCGCGACGCGGCGGGGGATTACGTTTTTCTGCTCGCGGGCGACCACGTCGAGCGGCGGGCGGTGCGGGTGGGGATCTCGAACGTTGTGCAGGCGCAGGTTGTGGAAGGACTGTCGGAAGGCGACGCGGTGGCCCTGCCCACGGACGTTCCGCTCAAGGCCGGCAGCCGGGTGACGCCGGCGATTCAGTGACAATAGCCGCCAGCCATCAGCCTTCAGCCCTCGGCTAAAACCAACCGCGCGGCATGCGGCGAATGGCGGCTGCGCCGCACGCCGCCAAAGCCGATGGCTGAAAGCTTACAATAGCAGCTTCATGCCGCAGATTAGCCCCAACTTCGACGCGCGGAAGTACTCCTGGCGCCGCGAACTGAATCGCTACCATTGGCTGGTGGTGAGCGTCGCCTGCCTGGGCTGGATGTTCGACACCATGGCGCAGCAGCTTTTCGCGCTGGGGCGCAGGGACGCGATGCGCGACCTGCTGGGCAGGGGCGCCACGCAGGCCTCGATCGGCGAGCAGGCCGGATACGCCACTTCCATTTTCCTGATCGGCTGGGCGCTGGGCGGGGTGATTTTCGGCGTGCTGGGCGACCGGATCGGCCGCGTCAAGACCATGACGATGACCATCCTGGCCTTCACGGTGTTTACGGGGCTGAGCTTTTTCGCGAGGGGCATTTGGGATTTCAACGCCTACCGGTTCGTGTGCGGCCTGGGGGTGGGAGGCCAATTCGGCCTGGGCGTGGCGCTGGTGGCGGAGACGGCGCCCGCGCGGGCGCGGCCGTACGCACTGGGGATGGTGCAGGCGTTCTCCACGGTGGGGAACATGGTGGCGGCGCTCACGGCGATTCTGCTGGGCCAGATCGAACGCGCGGGGACCATCACCGGGGCGTGGCGCTACATGTTTCTGGCCGGGGCGCTGCCGGCCCCGCTGGCGCTGGTGGTGTTCCGGAAGCTGAAGGAGCCGGAGCAGTGGCTGAAAGCGCGCGCCGAGAAAAAGAAACTGGGTTCCTTCGGAGAGCTGCTATCGAACCCGCGCTGGCGGCGGAATGCGATCGGGGGCCTGCTGCTGGCTTTCTCGGGCGTGGTGGGGCTGTGGGGAATCGGCTTCTTCAGCTACGATTTGCTGCGGGCGCCGCTGGAGAAGGCGTTCCGCGCCGAAGGCTTCACGGGCGCGGCCCTGGCCGGCAAGGTCACCACGTGGATCGGCATCACTTCCCTGCTCCAGAATTTCGGAGCGTTCTGGGGCGTGCAGGGCTACACCTGGCTGACGCACCTATTGAACCGCAGGAAGGCGTTCGCCATCAGCTTTGTGGCGGCCATGGGAATGACCGCGTACACCTTCTGGAACCTGAAGACCTTCACCGACATTTTCTGGATGATTCCGCTGATGGGCTGCTCGCAGCTCGCGCTGTTCGGGGGATACGCGATCTATCTGCCGGAGTTGTTCCCGACGCGGCTGCGCAGCACGGGGACGAGTCTCTGCTATAACGTCGGCCGGCTCGCGGCGGCCGCGGGCCCATTCACGCTGGGCTTGCTCACCAGCCGCGTGTTCGCCAGCCACGCCGAACCGATGCGCTATGCGGGCGTCGCCATGTGCCTGGTGTTCCTGGTGGGGCTGGCGGCGCTGCCGTTCCTGCCGGAAACGAAGGGCCAGCCGCTGCCGGAGTGAAGGGGGGCGGGGCGGCGGGCAAGCGCTCTCGCCGCGAGGTAGCGTTCGGGCGTGCCCGACCCCCAATAGGACCGCAGGCTGAGCAAGGCGTTCACCCCGCTGCTACACTGGCAGAGAGAATGGCGGGCAATGCCGGGGCGGCGGGGATCGACATCAGCGGACTGGCGGAACGCCGCGAGGTTCGCGACCTTCTGCAATGGTTCACGCGCGAGAAGCAGTGGATCAACGAAGCTCATTTGCAGCTTTGCCGCGTGCCGGCGCCGACATTTCTCGAGGGGGAGCGCGCGGTTTGGTTCCTGGCGCAATTCCGGGCGGCGGGCTGGGACGCCTCGATCGACCGGGCGGGCAACGTAATCGCCATCGACGGGGAAGCGCCCTACGTGGCGCTGACGGCGCACCTCGACACGGTCATCGCGCCGCGCAACAAGGACGACATCTTCGTGGACGCGGATGGCCGCCTGACCGGGCCGGGGGTGTGCGACAACGGGGCCGGACTGGCCGCCCTGCTGGCGATCGCGCGGGCCTGGAAGAGCGGCCCGCGCCCCGCGGACCCGATCCGCGGGCTGCTGCTGGCGGCCAATACGGGCGAAGAGGGCGAGGGGAATCTGCGGGGCATGCGCGGGCTGGCGCAGGAGCCGCCGCGGGCCGGGGAGATCGAGGCGTTTGTGGTGGTGGACGGCGCCGGGGCGGGCCACATCACCAACCGCGCGCTGGGGAGCCGGCGCTTCGAAATCGCGTTCAACGGGCCGGGCGGGCATAGCTGGAGCGACTACGGAGTGGGCAACCCGTTGCATGCGCTGTGCCGGGCGGTGGCGTTGTTCTCGGAAACGCGGCTGGACGACGGGCCGAAGTCCGCCTTCAACGTCGGCCGCATCGAGGGCGGCTCCGGCGTCAACGCGATCGCGAACGCGGCTGTGGCCAAGGTGGACATCCGCTCGGAAAGCAACGAGACGATAGACGAACTGGTGCGGGCGCTCGCCGCCGCCGTGGACCGCGCCAAGGAGATCGAGAACCAGCGCGCCACGGGCGGCAAGGTCTCCGCCAGGCTCAAAGAGATCGGGTCGAGGCCGGCGGCCGCGCTGCCGGAGGGCGCGGCGATCCTGCAATACGCGCGCGCGGTGGACGCGCACTTGGGCATTCGCGCGCAGCTCAACTGCTCGTCCACGGACGCCAATGTCCCTCTGTCGCTGGGCATCCCGGCCATCGCGGTGGGCGGCGGCGGGGCCGGAGGCGGGGCGCACACAGCGCAGGAATGGTTCCGGCCGGACGGGCGCGACCTGGCCCTCAAGCGGATCCTGCTGGTGCTGCTGCTCCTCATGCGCGAACCCGGCGGGGCGAACACGGGGGGAGCGAAGTGAACCGCCGCTGGGCGGAGGCGGCCCTGGTCTGGAACACGATGGTCTGGGGGGCGACCTTCGTGGTGGTGAAGAGGGCTCTGGCGGACGTGTCGCCGACCCTGTTTCTGGCGCTGCGCTTCTCGCTCGCGACCGTGGCGCTGCTGCCGCTCCTGGCGGGCCGGCGCCGGCCTCGCTGGGATTGGCGGACGGCGGGGGCGGGAGCGTTGGTGGGAACCTGCTTGTTCTTCGGCTATCTCACGCAAACGCTGGGGTTACGTCTCACGTCGGCCCCCAAGTCGGCCTTCATCACGGGATTGCAGTCGGTGCTGGTACCTTTGCTCGCGGCGCTCGTCTATAAGAACAGGCCCCAGGTTTCCGAGGTGGTTGGGTTAGTAGTGGCCACCGCCGGCCTGCTTCTGATGACGCTCGATGGCGACACGGGGGCGGTCAATCCGGGAGACCTGTTGACGTTGCTGTGCGCCGTTGGGTTCGCCGCGCACATCGTCGTGTTGGGGCACTTCGCCGAGCGCATGAGCTTTGAACTGTTATCCGTGACGCAAGTGGGCACGGCGGCCGCGTGGTCGCTGGCGCTGTTCCGGAGCGTGGAGACCCCCCGCATCGAATGGCGGCCCGCGGCGATCGGCGCCATACTGATAACAGGGCTGCTGGCCACCGCGCTGGCGTTTACGATCCAGGCCTGGGCACAGCGGTACGCCACCTCGACGCGGACGGGTCTAATCTACATGCTGGAGCCGGTTTTCGCCTGGATCACTTCGTTTTTGTTGGCGGGCGAGGGCTTGTCGCAACGCGCGGCCGCGGGCGCGGCCCTCATCCTGGGCGGAGTTGTGCTGGTGGAAGTGAAACCGTGGCATCAGCGGCAACATCCATCTTAGTGAGAGGTTTCCGGGGACCAGGCGTTGGCCCCGAATGAACATCCGGAGGAGTAAGAAGTCCCATGAGTTTCTTCGAGAGAATGCGCACCGAGAAGCTGCTTTCGTTCACCCTGGTGGTACTCACGCTGTGCGCCGGCATTGTGATCGGCACGCTGATTACCGTGAACTGGGGCGTGAGGGCGGCCAGAGACAGTCAGGCGGCGCCGGGCGCGACGCCGCTGGTAATCCCCAACCCCGTCGAGCTATCGACGGCCTTCTCGCAGATTGCGAAGCAGGCGGAGCCATCCGTAGTGAACATATCCGTCAGATTTCAGCCGAGAACTCCCGCCCGCGTTCAGACGCGGCGGCGCGCGGCGCCGGCCCCGAACGGCGAGGACCAGGGCGGCGACAGCGGCGGCGGCATGGACGATTTCTTTTACCGGTTCTTCGGCGGCAACCCGTTCGGCAACAGCCCCGAGATGCCGGACTCCCGCGGCGCCGAGGCGCTGGGATCGGGCGTGGTGGTGGACCGCGCCGGCTATATCCTGACCAATAACCACGTGGTGGACGGGGCGAGCAGCATCAAAGTGAAGTTCACCGGCGATCCGGTTTCCTACGACGCCAAGGTGGTCGGGGTGGACGAACCGACGGACCTGGCGGTGATTCGCGTCGAGGGAAAGACCGAGCTCAGCCCGGCGAAGATCGGCAATTCCGACGCGGTGCAGGTGGGCGACTGGGCGGTGGCGATCGGTTCCCCGTTTGGCTTCCAGGCCACGGTGACGGCGGGCATCATCAGCGCCTTGGGACGCGACATCCCGGACGGCGGAAGCAGCCAGTATCAGCACTTCCTCCAGACCGACGCCGCCATCAACCCCGGCAACAGCGGCGGACCGCTGCTGAACATCCGCGGCGAAGTAATCGGCATCAACACGGCCATCGCGACGACCACGCGCGGATACCAGGGCGTCGGTTTCGCGCTGCCCATCAACACCGCGGCGGTGGTCTACAACCAGATCATCAAGACCGGAAAGGTGACCCGCGGTTCCATCGGCATTCGCTACAAATCCGACCCCAACTACATTCAGGCCAACCTCAAGCTCGAGGGCCTTTCCGAGGGCGTTTTCGTCGATACGGTGGCCGCCGGCGGTCCGTCGGACAAGGCCGGAATCCAGCCCGGCGACGTCATCGTCTCCTTCAACGGCAAGCCCGTGCATGACGGCAACGATCTGGTAAGCCACGTGGTTTCGACCCCGGTCGGCACGGCGGTCACCCTGGGGGTGGCGCGCGAGAAGAAGCGCTCGGAATACAAGGTTGTGGTGGGCGACATCGCGCAGATTTTCCCCGAGGACTACGGCGCGGCCAATCAGACCGGCGCGGTGAAGCCGGGCGTCACCTCGGCGAAATTCGGCATGACGATTCAGGCGCTCACCGACCAGAAGCGCGAGTCGCTGGGCGTCAAGCAGAGCGGCGGCGTTTGGGTTGTTTCGGTCGAGGCCGATTCGTTCGCCGAGGAAATCGGACTGGCGCCGAACGACGTGGTGCTTGCGATCAACCGGCAGAACGTGAACTCGGTCCCGGACGTGGAACGCATCCAATCCATGTTGAAGCCCGGGGAAGCCGTGCAATTCCGCGTGCTTCGCAAGAGCGGACGCAACGGCGAGTGGGCGCCCACGTACGCGGCCGGCATTCTGCCGAGCACGGTTCAGTAGATTGGCAGAGCGGGGGCCGGGCGTGCCCGACCCCTACATGGCTTGAAGACCGGCGGCGCTACCGGCGCCCGTCATCCCTATATAATGAGGTTTTCCAATCCGTTAGACTCTCGATTCTCAAGGAGCGTTCATGGCAGCAAAGCGCATTGGCATCCTCACGGGCGGCGGCGACGTGCCGGGATTGAATTCCGTGATCAAGACGGTGGTATACCGTGGAAGTGAAATCGGCTGCGAGGTGATCGGAATTCGCCGCGGCTGGGAGGGCTTGACCCACGTCAACCTGGAGGACCCGGCGAGCCGCTCACGGTACATCCTGCCTCTGAACCGCGAGAACACGCGCAGCATCGACCGCACGGGCGGGACCTACCTGCACAGTTCCCGAACCAACCCGTCGAAGATGAAGAAGGTCCCGCCGGTTCTCGAAGGACAGGATTTCCCGAAGAAGGAGACCACCAAGAAGGGCGTCACCTCCACGGTTTTCGACGTAACCAGGGCCGTGTTGAAGAACATCGACACGCTGGGCCTGGACTATCTGGTGGCCATCGGCGGCGACGACACGCTAAGCTACGCGGCCGAGCTGGACCGCCAGGGAATGCACGTCATCGCGGTGCCGAAGACCATGGACAACGACGTGCGGAACACCGAGTACTGCATCGGCTTCTCGACGGCCATCACGCGCGCCATGGACGCCATCGAACGGCAGCGCACGACGGTCGGCTCGCACGAGCGCATCGGCGTGTTCCGCGTGTTCGGCCGCGATGCGGGCTACACGGCGCTCTACACGGCCTACGTCACCTCGATCCGCTGCTGCATACCCGAATACAAGGTCGATCTTCAGAAGCTCATCGGCCTCCTGATCACGGATAAGAGGAACAACCCCAGCAACTACTCGCTGGTGATCCTTTCGGAAGGCGCGGAGTGGGAAGGATACACGGTCAAGGAATACGGGGAGGCGGATGCGTTCGGCCACCGCAAGAAGATGAGCGTGGCCGAGGACCTCAGCAACGAGATCAAGACGGCCACCGGCGAGGAGACCATTGTCAGCGACCTGACCTACGACCTTCGCTCCGGCAGCCCGGACTTCGTGGACCGCATGGTAGCCGCCACGTTCGCGGGCATGGCCATGGACGCGATCGAAGAGGGCAAGCACGGCTTCATGACGGCCATCAGCAATGGCTGCTACACGCTGGCGCCGATCCCCGATCCCAAACTCGGGCCGCGCCACGTGGACATCGCCACCCAGTACAACGTGGAACGCTACCGTCCCACTTACGACCATAAGCTGGCCCTGCCGGTGTTTCTCACCCGGGCGTAGCCGCGTGAGCTGGCGACGGTTCCTGAAGTGGGGCAGGCCTCCCGGCCTGCCCTTGCTTGGTGGGGCAGGCGCTTCCGCCCAATGCCACTTAAATAGCTCATTGGGACTCCTTGCGGGCGGGAAAGCTGTGACGACGATGCCAAGCAGCCCGTGGGAACGATCTGCGCTTCTTTCGGTTGGGGTGAACCCCTTCAGCAGCAGCGTCGAGCAGGC
>CAIRXZ010000176.1 GCA_903882645.1 uncultured Acidobacteriia bacterium
GCATGCTGGGCTACGCTGCCGCCGACGTGGTCAATAAGATCACGCCGGCCGATATCTCCGATCCGCAGGAGCTGATAGCCCGCGCGATGGCGTTGAGCGCCGAACTGGCAACCACCATTACCCCGGGCTTCCAGGCATTGGTCTTCAAGGCCTCGCGCGGCATCGAGGACATCTACGAATTGACCTACATCCGCCAGGACGGCAGCCGTTTTCCGGCGGTGGTGTCGGTCACGGCGCTGCGCGACGACCAAGGCGCCATCATCGGCTACCTGTTGATCGGCACCGATAATTCCGCGCGCAAACAGGTCGAAGCGGAGCAGATGAAGCTCGATCAACGCCTGCGCGACCAGCAGTTCTACACGCGCTCTCTGATCGAATCCAACATCGACGCGATCATGACCACCAACCCGGCCGGCATCATCACCGACGTCAACAAGCAGATGGAGGCGCTCACCGGCTGCACGCGCGACGAGCTGATCGGCGCGTGGTTCAAGAACTACTTTACCGATCCGGGGCGGGCCGAGGCGAGCATCAAGCAGGTGCTGCGCGAGAAGAAGATCACCAACTACGAGCTGACCGCTCGCGCCCGGGACGGCAAGACGACCGTGGTATCCTTCAACGCCACCACCTTCTACGACCGCGACAGGAAGCTCGAAGGCGTATTCGCCGCCGCGCGCGACGTCACCGAGCGCAAACGTCTCGACCACGCGCTCGAGGAGCAGAACGTCGAGTTGAAGAGGGCCAGGTCCGCGGCGGAAAAAGCCAACCTCGCGAAATCGGCCTTCCTTTCCAGCATGAGCCATGAGCTTCGCTCCCCGCTCAATGCGATCCTCGGCTTCGCCCAGCTCATCAATTCCGATTCCCCGCCGCCCACGCCCTCCCAGACGGCCAGCATCGATCAGATTCTCCACGCGGGATGGTATCTGCTGGAGCTGATCAACGAAATCCTCGATCTCGCGCAGATCGAGTCCGGAAAGCTGGCGCTGTCGCTCGAACCGACGTCGCTGGCCGAAGTTATGGCCGAATGCCAGGCCATGATCGAGCCGCAGGGGCAAAAGCGCGGCATCAAAATGACTTTTCCCCAGTTCGACTTCCCTTGCTTTGTCCGTGCCGATCGGACCCGCTTGAAGCAGGTTCTCATCAACCTTCTTTCCAACGCCATCAAGTACAACCAGCCGGACGGAACGGTGGTCGTGGACGTGGACTGCAGGTGCACCCCGGAACACACTCGCGTCAGCGTAAGGGACACCGGCGCGGGCTTGCCTCCGGACATGCTGATGCAGCTCTTTCAGCCGTTCAACCGTCTCGGACAAGAGAGGAACTCTACTGAGGAAGGCACGGGCATCGGACTCGTGATGAGCAAGCGGCTGGTCGAACTCATGGGAGGCGAGATCGGCGTGGAGAGCACTGTCGGGTCGGGTAGCATATTCTGGTTCGAACTGAACTCGGCCGCGGCGCCGCAACTTGCGGTTGACAGAGCCGAACCCGCGGCAAAGCCGCAAGCGCAGGTTCAGCAGGGCGCGCCGCCGCGCACGCTGCTCTATGTAGAGGACAACCCGGCTAACCTGATGTTGATCGAGCAACTCGTCGCGCGCCGCCCGGATATGCGCCTGCTGAGCGCGAGAGACGGGAATCTGGGCATCCGGCTCGCGCGCGCCAACCAGCCGGAAGTGATCCTGATGGACATCAATCTGCCTGGCATCAGTGGCATCGAAGCCCTGAAAATCCTTCGCGAAGACCCGGCAACGGCGCACATTCCCATCGTTGCCCTTAGTGCGAACGCAATGCCGCGCGACATCGAGAAGGGCCTGGAGGCGGGATTCTTCCGGTATCTCACCAAACCAATCAAGGTCAATGAGTTCATGCAGACGCTGGACGTGGCACTGGAATTCGCCCGGCAGGAAGCTGGTCATGCCAAATAGGCCGGGACGAACGTCATGGTCAGCCCATCCGACATTCTGAACGCCAGAATCCTGGTGGTTGACGATCTGGAAGCCAATGTCCTTCTGCTCAAAGGCATGCTGCGCATCGCCGGCTATACTTCCGTCGAGTCTACGACCGATCCGAACGAGGTCTGCGAACTTCACCGCAAGAACCGCTACTCCCTGATCCTCCTCGATCTCCAAATGCCCGGCATGGACGGATTCCAGGTGATGGAGGGCCTGAAGGAAATCGAAGAGGACGGATATCTTCCGGTCCTCGTGATCACCGCGCAGCCGGGTCACAAGCTGCGCGCTCTCGAAGCCGGCGCCAAGGATTTCGTCGGCAAGCCGTTCGATCTGGCCGAGTTGCGCGCGCGCGTTCACAACATCCTGGAAGTGCGCCTGTTGCATCTGGAAACGAAGAACTACAGCAAAGCGCTGGAGGAGACGGTTCGGGAACTCGAGGCAAGCCGCGAGGCGATTCGTCTGAAAAACCTGGAGGAGCGAAAGCAAAGCGAGCGGGAATTAGCCTTGGCGCAGGAAACGCAGGAGAGCCTGCTGCCCCGATTCCTGCCGCAGTTCGAGAATTATCGTATCCATGCGTTCAACAGTCCCACACGCTATGTGGGAGGGGATTTCTACGATTTCCTGCAACTGAGTTCAGGGGAATGGGTGGGGGTTCTGGCGGATGTCTCCGGCAAGGGGATTCCCGCGGCCCTGTTAAGCTCGATGGTGCTGGGCGCCCTCAACATGGAATTCCACTCCAGGACCCAACCGCAGGAGGTCCTGAACCGGGTTAACCGGCTCGTTTGCGAGAAGTCCCTTCCCTCCCAGTTCGTTACGCTCTTTCTCTTTCTCCTGGGCCCGCATGGCGCGGGGCAATTCATCGGCGCGGGGCACAATCCATCCTATTTGTTCCGTTCCGCCACGGGAATAATCGAGGAGCTGGTCTCCGACGCCTATATCCTGGGTATGTTCGATTTCGCCTCTTATGAATCCCGCGCCTTCCGTCTCGATAAAGGCGACATTCTGGTAGTGTATTCCGACGGCCTTACGGATGCGGAGAATCGGCAGGAAGAAATGTTCGGAGAGGAAAGGCTGCTGGCGATCATCCGGCAAGAGGCCCCCTCGGGAAGCCGCGCGCTCGAGCGGGAGTTATTGAAGGCCATCGAGGAGTTCACTCAGGGCACGCCGCAAACCGATGACATCACCTTCGTGGTCGTCGAAAAATGTCAGTGAGAAAACCGTCGGAGCCAGACGGAGACCGCCGAGAGCCTGCACGTCCCGTTTTCCACGCTGAACCAGAAGACCAAGCGCCTGGACGTCAAGATCCGCAAACGAGGCGAAGCGTAGTTGTCTTCGCCCTGGCAATGGATGGGCGGGATTGGCCTGTTTGGGGAGTTCTGGTCTGCTACCGTGAATATCGGGGCGCACAATGACTGAAATGCGAAAGCGGACGATCGGCGCGATCACCCTCCTGTCGGCGTTCCTCGTTTCGCCGGTTGCCAGTTGGGCTTCCGAGGCCAGCGTCTCGGCGGACACCTACATCAGTCGGGCCAATGGGGCGCTGAATTTCGGTAATCTGCCCGACATGAGCGTAGGGCCGGGGAATTCGGCGCTGATCCGGTTCGACCTCTCCGCGCTGCAGAGCCTGGGCCTCGGTTCCGCGGACATCCAGAAAGCTACCCTTACGATCTATGTGAGCAAGATTCTAGTCTCCGGATCGGTGGACTTGGCGGAGGTGCAGACGCCGTGGGCTGAATCGACGGTCACCTACAATGCGGCGCCGGCCGCGTATGCTCCGCCGGCGATTGACAGCGACATCGCCGCGACGCAGGCCGGATTCTTGACTTTTGATGTCACGGGAATCGTGCGGAACTGGCTGGTGGACGGGCATCCGAACAACGGCGTGGAGATTTCCGTGAACGCCGCCAACCCGAATACGTCGTTTCTGGCGGACAGCAAGGAGAACACCGCTACCAGCCACGCGGCATTTCTGGATGCCACGCTGGGAGGGGCCGGGGCCGCCGGAACCCTCGCCGGCGACGTTACCGGCGCTCCGGGCGCTACCGTAGTCGGCATGGTGGGCGGATCGACCGCCGCTAACATTCACGCCGCGGAACTGCTGGCGAACGCCGCGACTGCGGCGCCCACGCCTAACGCTATCCCCAAAGCAGGAGCCGACGGTACGCTGGCGCCGGGTTGGCTGCCCCCCGCTGGGAACGGCGCCATGAGCGTGATTGGATCCCAAACCCTCGCCTCCAGTCCGCAGCCTGTCCGCGCGACCTCACGCACGTGGTCGTTTCCCTTCCAAGGGATGTATCAGGCCGGCGTGGCCGGGTTCGCGGCAAACCTCCCGGCTTCCGGCGCCCCAACCCCAACCAGCGCGGGGGGAACAGACCCGGCCGCGGTGCTGGAATGGCCGGTTGGGCAAAACGCGTATTATGCCTGGTGGGATTTCATCCTGCCTCGGGGTTACGTGAGCAAGACGCCGATCGGTTACACTGTCGCCTCCCGGTCCAACGATTCGATGCACGCCGCGATCCTCAGGCCGAGCTGGGCGTGCGTATCCACGGGGACGGTGGACGCCCCGAACTGGACGGCGGCCGACCCGGTAAGCATCGCCGTAGCGGGAAACAACGGGCGGGCGCTCACTACCGGTTCCATCACTCCGTCGTGCGCAACGACCGACGCAGCCTATGTCAAGTTCGTGGTGGACACAACCGGCCTTACCAGCCCGTTCGACCTGATCTCGGTGAGCTTCAACGTACAGGGGAGCATGTAGCTCGCGGGGCGGGGTTTTCGGCAGGTCCAGCCGGCTGGAAGGCCGCCCGCAACCCGGAAGGACCGCCCCGGCGGCCGAAATTTTCTTTCGACCGAATCCTTTGCGGCCTCCGACGCGAACTAGCATTAGACTAATGACCGATGCGGAGTTCCGCGAAGCCTATCGGCGGCACAAAGACGTGCTCTACCGGTTCGCCCGCCGAATGTCCGGATCGGCGGCGGCGGCTGAGGACATCGTGCAGGACTCGTTCCTGGCGCTCTGGCGGAATTCGTCGGCGTTCGATCCCGACCGCGGAACGCTCCGCTGTTTTCTCATCGGAGTAGCGCGGAACGTGGCGCTTCAACGGCTGCGCAGCGAGCGGCCCTGCGACGAACTGGAAGAGGACGCCGTGCTCACCGACCCTGTCGATCCGGCGGGCCTGGAGCGCGGGGAGGTCGTGGCGCGCGCGGTGGCGGCTCTGCCGCCGCTGCAACGCGAAGCGCTCATCCTGGCGGAGTACGAGGAGATGTCGCTCGAGGAGATCGGCCGCGCCACTCAAGCGGAAGTCGCGGCGGTGAAGTCGCGGCTCCATCGGGCGCGCGAGAACCTGAGGCGCGCCCTGGCGCCTCTATTGGAAACGAAAGGTACGGCCTATGGGACCAACCGATGATCCTCAGTTGCGCAAGCTGCTTCGCGAATGGAAGGTGGAAGACGCTCCCGCGTCGCTTGACCGGCGCGTGCTGGGCGTTCGCAAGCCGTGGTGGCGTTTTCTGATCTCGGGGTCGTTGCGCGTTCCGGTGCCGGTAGCGGTGGCGTGCGCCGCGGCGCTGCTGGCGATGGGCGCCGCACTGGTCCCGAAACGCGAAGCTCCGCCGCCTCCGGCCGCATCGGCCATCAGCCTGGCGGATTTCCGGCCGGTGCAGGAAGCTCAGGCCCGCATCATAAGGAGCCGGGAATGAGGCTGTCGCGTCCCTTGTGGCTGGTCCTGTGCGCGGCGGCATTGCCCGCTCAGCAGGGCGGGTTGACGGTCTTTTACAACGAAATCGAGATCCACTTCGAGACTAAACTGGAGCCGCCCGGGAACCAGACGGACCGATTTCCCGACGGCGTGGTCATCGATCGCGAGGAGCTTCAAGCGCCCGGTCGCCGCCGCGTCCACCGCACCATCACGGACGTCCGGCACGGGAGCTATTTCGGATACGACCTCGTCATGGAATCGCTGCCCGATCCCCAAGCCGTGCGGCTGCGGGTCGAGCCGTTGACCGTGGCGAGCGTTCCGCAGGCGAAGCTGCTGGCGCCGCCGAAGTTCCCCGTAATACCGCTGGTACACGTCGGCGAGACCGTGGCGCTGGATCTATTGGTCAATCCCGCCACCGGTCAGAAGATCGTGGATTATCTGTCGGTGCGGCGCAACAGCTCCAAAACCTCGCCGGGTTCGGAAGCGCCTCACGACTTTGCCCTCGAGGACGTCAATCTGGAGTTGCAAAACCCTCGCGTGTGGGGGGATGGCAAGCTGATCGAAGACTCAGCGCAGGGTTACGGCGGCACGGTCGCGGCGCACGTCCTGTGGATCGCATTGCGGGGGGGCGGCAGCTTTGAGATTTCGCTGTGGCCCGAGCCCGGCCTGGGCTTCAAAAAGGCGGGAGTGGTAAGCGGCAAGACGATCACCTTCCGCGAAGGCTCCTCCGAGTACCGCGTGGAATCGGCCGTACAGATCGCCCCCGGCTCGGGGCCCTTCAACGCGTACGTGTCTCGCGATTCCGCCTGGCGTGGCCGCGACTTCGCGTGGGGAGGCTCGGACAAGGCGGGAATGATTCACGCGCAGTAACGGACTTGCAAGGAGCAGGCTTATGAGCATACCATCGATTCGCGCGTTTCCAGCGTTGCTCTCCGTATGTCTGGCGGCCGGTTGTACCGCTTGGGGCCAAGCCGTCGGCCAGTCCGGAGGCGCCGTCCAGCCCTCATTTGAAGTGGCATCGGTCAAGCTGCGTAAGGGAGAGGTCACGTTCTCTTCGGGGCCGTTTATTCGCGGCCGGATGGTCAGGGCGACGGCGCTCACTCTGCGCGACCTGATTGCGGGCGCTTACGACATCAGGTACGACCAGATCTCCGGCGGTCCAAGCTGGGCGGACTCCGATCATTACGACATCGACGCCAAGGCGGCGGAAGGCGAGGGCGGCCCGCTTACGGAGGCTCAGGCCCGGCAGATGATGCAGAGCCTGCTGGCCGACCGATTTCAGCTCAGGGTCCACCGCGAGACGCAGGAGGCGCCCGTGTACGAGCTGGTGGTTGGCAAGAACGGACCGAAGATGAAGCCGGTCGCCGCGGACGCGCCCGGCAACAGTCACGTGATGGGGAACGATAAGGGCCTGCATATGGAGCGCAGCCATGGCGTCATGCAAGAACTGGCCGACCAGCTCTCCCTCACGGCCGGCCGCCCCGTTCTGGATAGAACCGGCCTCACTGGCGCTTATGCCTACAAGCTGGACTGGTACCCCGCAAACAGAATCCCTCCTCCCGATCTCGACACGCCTTCCATGTTCACAGCGCTTCAGGAGCAGCTTGGGCTAAGGCTGGAATCGGCGAAAGGGCCGGTGGAGAAGCTCGTGATCGACCACGCCGAGAGACCGTCGGAGAACTGAGCGGGGCTTCCCGCAGGTCCTACGCGAATTTGTACTTCCTGGCGGCGTCGTCCCAGAGGACCATCTTCTTGTTCTTATAAGCGATGGTGGCCATGTGGCCGCCGATGGCCGCTTCCTGGCCGATGGGCGGGGGCGTAATCGGCTTCTCGGTTCCTTTGACGGAGTTGACGAAGTTCCTGAAGTGGGCCAATACGCCGTCCACTTCCTTGAAGTCCGACTTGACCTTTCCGGACGTCACCAGCGGCGAGGCGTCGTTGTACAAGTGGATTTCCTTGCGCGCCTTTACATTGGCGGGCACTCCCGAATAGGTTTCGGGGTAGAAGTGGGCCTCCCAGCGGTTCTCAACCACAATCGTGCCTTCGCTGCCGTAGATGTGCTCGCCGAAGCTCTCGCGGGCATTGCCAAGGTAGCTGCTGTAGTTGATGTGGAAGTTGCCGGGGTACTCGTAGGCGGCCGTAATGGTGTCGGCCGCGTCGCGGTCGTCGTCCTTCGTCCAGCGGTAGATTCCGCCCGAGGCGACCACCGACTTGGGCAGGGTCTTGCCGCACATGAAGTTGATGATGTCCGTCTGGTGCACCAGCAAGTCGGTCGAGATGCCGCCCGAATAGTCCCAATAGAGCCGCCACTGGAAGTACCGGTGCGGGTCCCACGGACGCTTTGGAGCGGGCCCGAGGAAGCGGTTCCAGTCCGTGTTCTCCGGCGTGGCGGCCTGGACGGACACGCCCCGCGCGGTAAACGGAGGAATGTCGTAGCGCCAGGCTGCGTTGCCGTTGGCCAGCGCGTTACGGTACCAGAAACCGCGCGCATAATGCACTTCGCCAATCATGCCTTTGTCGATCCACTCCTTGGCGGTCTTATAGAGCATGGAACTGCGATTCTGGGTGCCGAGCTGGCATATCTTGCCGGACTTCTCCCAGGCCTTGATGATGTCCCAGCCCTCTTCGATGGTGTGGGCGATCGGCTTCTCCAGGTACACGTGCTTGCCGGCGTTGAGGGCGGCGATGGCCATGTCGTGGTGCAAGTGCTCCGGCGTCATGATGTAGACGGCGTCGATGCTCTTGTCGGCCAGAAGCTCGTGGTAATCCTTGTGCGTCTCCGGCTTGTATCCCCAGGTATCCTGGACATTCTTGATTCCGCGGTCGATGTACGGACCGCAGGTGTCGCAGATGGCCTTGAGGTAGACGTCGTTGGGCGCCGCGTCGTGCAGACACCGGATGCCGTAATCGCCGCGCGTACCCACGCCGATCCATCCGATATTGATCTTCTCGTTAGCGCCCCGCGCCGTAATTACCGCCGGCCCGGCGGCAACGGCCGCCGCTTTCAGGAAATCGCGCCGGTTCACTTCGTTACCCATGAGGCCTCCAAATCCAATGATTCCAATGCGAATGATAACAAAAGACACGGGCTGCAAGCGGGGGCTTTACGTTCCCGCTCACCAAATCCGTTCAAGGTTAACCAAGCCTTCCAGGTAGTCCTCTTTGCGGAGATTGCTCTTCACCCCATACGCTGAAAGAAGGGCAGTCATCTCCCCGACGGCGACACCCGCGATTTCGGCCGCCCGCCCGAGCGAGGCGGCCCCGTTCTTGTACCGCTCTATTGCCAGCATGACCCGGCCCCGGTAGACGACATCCCGGACAGCCTTTGAGAGATCCGCGCCCTCATCTTTCGCCAGACTGTTCAAGAACTCATAATTCGCATCGTCCATCCGAATGCTCAATGTCTTTCCCATCTAACCCACCTCCAGGCGCGACCGCGCCTCCGCGATGATGCTCTTCTTGTACCTAGGGCGACGTGGAGCACAACTCGCGCAGATCCTCCACCCAATAATCCGGCTCGAAGCGCGCCAGATCCGCGAGCTTCCCGTATCCGTAGCGCACGGCGCAGATCTTGACTCCCGCGCGTCTGCCGGCTTCCATGTCGGCGGCCGAATCGCCCACCATCAAGCAGTCCTCGGGTTTACCTCCGAGGGCGCTCAACGCGTTGAGAATCACGTCCGGCGCCGGCTTGCACGGGAAACCGTCGGTGCCTTGGACGTGGTCGAAGTACCGACTCAGGCCGAACTGCTCGAGGATGAGCCGGGTCGTGGGGGTGCCCTTGGTAGTCGCGATCGCCTTGCGCCCGCCCAGGGCCTCAAGCGTTTCCGTGACGCCGGGATACATGCGCGTCAGCGTGTGCCCGCGCGCCGCGTAGAAGGTCCGGTACTGCTGAATCAGCGCGTCGATGCGCTCGGGCGTGTAGCGGGGAAAAATGTCCGTGAAAAGATCGAGGAGGTGCCGCCCGATGTAGCTCTTCAGAAACTCGTAGGACACCGGCCCGCAATCGGCGGCGTCGAGCACTTGCCGGACCGCGCCGCAAATGTCTTCGGCCGAGTCCAGCAGAGTGCCGTCGAGGTCGAACAGGTAGACGGGAAAAGGCGGGATCACGCCGGCTGGGGACGCTCGCCTTCGGAAAGTCCCGGCACGCGGCGCCCGCTCTCGGGCCGCAGCACCTGCTGGGTATGATCCTCGGAGTCCTTCGACCCGCCCGCCGGAAGAGGCGCGAGCGTCTCGCCGGCGATAATCTGCATCACCTCATTGCCGTCCAGGATCTCGCGTACCAGAAGCGCCTCGGCGATCCTAACCATTGCCTCCGAGCGGTCTTGAAGAATCTGGGCCGCCGTGTCGTAGCCGCCCTGGACGAGCTTCTTGACCTGGGCGTCGATGCCGATGGCCGTCTCCTCGCTGTAGTCGCGGTGCTGCGCGATTTCGCGGCCCAGGAAGATCTGCTCCTCCTTTTTCCCGAAACTCAGCGGTCCGAGCTCGCTCATGCCCCACTCGCAGACCATCTTGCGGGCCAGCTCGGTGGCGCGCTCGATGTCGTTGCCCGCCCCGGTGGTCATGTGGTGCATGTAGCGCTCTTCGGCGATGCGCCCGGCCATGAGGATGGCAAGCTGCGCCAACAGATACTCTTTGCTGTAGGAGTGCTTGTCGTCGATGGGCAACTGCATGGTCACGCCCAGCGCCATGCCGCGCGGAATGATGGTGACCTTGTGAAGCGGGTCCGCCTCGGGCAGCGACGCCGCCACCAGCGCGTGACCGGCCTCGTGATAAGCCGTATTGCGCTTCTCGGCGTCGCTGATGATCAGCGACTTTCGCTCGGCGCCCATCAGGATCTTGTCCTTGGCCGTTTCAAAGTCGGTCATCATGACGACCTTGCGGTTCTGGCGCGCGGCGTTCAGAGCCGCTTCATTCACCAGGTTTGCCAGGTCGGCGCCGGCCAGACCGGGAGTTCCCCGCCCCAACACCGAGAGATCGACGTTGTCGCCCAACGGAACCTTTTTGGTATGCACCCGCAGGATGGCTTCCCTGCCCTGCACGTCGGGCCTTCCAACCACCACGCGCCGGTCGAAACGGCCGGGCCGCAGCAGCGCGGGATCGAGCACGTCGGGCCGGTTGGTGGCCGCCACCAGGATCACGCCCTCGTTGGATTCGAACCCGTCCATCTCCACCAGCAACTGGTTGAGGGTCTGTTCGCGTTCGTCGTGCCCGCCGCCCAGGCCGGCCCCGCGGTGACGCCCCACCGCGTCGATTTCGTCGATGAAGATGATGCAGGGCGCGTTCTTTTTCCCCTGCTCGAAAAGGTCGCGCACGCGGCTTGCGCCCACGCCCACGAACATCTCCACGAAGTCCGATCCAGAAATGGAAAAGAACGGCACGCTGGCCTCGCCCGCGATGGCCCGCGCCAGCAGGGTCTTGCCGGTTCCCGGCGGGCCGATCAACAGAACGCCCTTGGGAATGCGACCGCCCAGTTTCTGGAATTTCTGCGGCTCCCGCAGGAACTCGATGATCTCCTGCAATTCCTCCTTGGCTTCCTCTACGCCCGCCACATCCTTGAAAGTGACCTTCTTCTGTTGCGTGGAATGCAGACGGGCGCGGCTTTTCCCGAAGCTCAAGGCCTTGTTGCCGCCGCTCTGCATCTGGCGCATCATAAAGAGCCAGAACGCAATGAGCACTACGAAGGGAGAGATCTGCACCAGCACCGACACCCAGTTTCCGGAGTTCGGGTCGTTGTATTTGACTACAACGTTCTTGTCCATCATCTGGTCGAAGATCGCGAAGTACGCGGGCGGGATGTGCGTGACGAAGCCAAGATCCTGGTTCTTGTACAAGCCGTGAACTTCACTGCCCGAAACGGTGACTTCCTTGATCTGCTGCTCCTTCACCTTGCCGACCAAATCGCTGAAGGTGATCTCCACTTCCCGGCGGCCCTGGCTCCGGCTGATTACCATGAACAGGAGCAACACCAGGCAGATCAGAATGGTCCAGAACAGCACCGTCTTGATATTCGAATTCACGCAACCTCCATGCCAGCCCCGATACTGTTATAGACGCCGCTTCGTTCCATCCCGATTCCTTTTCGTCATTGGGGTAGGCCTCCGAGCCTGTCTTCCACGACCGCATCGGTCCCCGGTCATGCGAGTTCGCCGCTTGCGCCGGCGTCCCAAATCGCCAGCGCCACTCGCGTGCCCGAATCGGCGGCATACCGCGCGGCCGGGCCAAACCGCCGCGCCCAGAGGATCGCCGAACCCTTCGTCAGAACCGGCCAGCGCCAGCGCTCCCACAGCGGGATGCGCGCCTCCTGAAAGAGAGTCTTGATCTTCCTTTCGGTGGAGCTGCCGACCGGCCGATACTGGTCGCCGGGTCTCCAGTTCCGCAACTCGAGATCCCCGGATACGCGTTCCCAATCGATCCAGCCCGCTCCCTTATTATATACGCAATCGGATGGCGCCGAAGTTTGCGTTTTTTCAATGAGTTCCAGAAGAATCGCGCCATTCGGGCCGGGGATCTCGAAACGCCCCGGAACGGTGGCGGCGAAGCTATAGCCGCGGTTCCGCGGAGCCGCCTCTCCGGGCCGGCCGAAACGAAGCCAATCGAAGGAGCGGAAGATGTCGAGACCCGCCGCCTGGAGCCGTCCGCGCCCCTCGGACCCCGCGGCCAGCCGCAACACCGCCGAAACGTGGTCGAAGTCGATGCCGCGCAGGTCTCCTTTGACGCGCTCCATGGCCCGCCGGACCAGACGGCGGGCCGCGGCCAACGGCAAACCCCGGAGGGCTTCGGCATCCATGACGACCGCCTCGCCGGTCCGGCGCATCCGCCCCTCCGCCAGCCGGTCCAGCTCGGCTTCCCAGTACGCCTCCTCGGCCAGCGCCCAATCGGCGGTGTTCGCCAGAGTTTCGCCGATCGCGGGATTCCAATCGAGCGCCAGTTGGGGCAGCAGATCGTGGCGGATGCGGTTGCGCGCAAACTGCCGGCTGACGTTCGTGGAGTCCTCCCGCCATGGGATGCCACGCTCCCGCAGAAAGGCCAGCACCTCGGCGCGATCCACGGCCAACAGGGGCCGGACAATCCCCGCCGCGGTCACCGGGCGGATTCCGGCCAGCCCCGCCGTACCGGCCCCGCGCAGGAACCGGAAGAGTACCGTTTCAGCCTGATCGGAGCGCGTGTGCCCAAGCGCGACCCGGTCTACCGCCCCGCTGGCGGCCGTTTCCGCGAAGAACGCCATCCGGGCTTCGCGGGCCGCCTCTTCCAGATTCGCGGAGCAAGGTCCGGCCTGGTCCCACGCGCGAACCGTGATCGGAATTCGAAGCCGTTCGGCCATCGCCCGGACGAACTCCTCATCCTCGCCGGACTCCCTGCCGCGCAACTGGTGATTCAGGTGCAGTATGCGGATTCGCAGGTCCCAGCGTGGCGCAAGTTCGAGGAGCGCGTGCAGGAGACAGACTGAATCGGCCCCGCCGGAGACCGCGACTCCGGCGCTCTGGCCGGGAAGGAACATCCGGTGGCGCGCGATCGTTTCGGCGACGCGCTCGATCATGAGTTCACCCGAGCAGATCCAGGGCGGCCCGCAACTCTTTGCGCGTGTGCATCGCCTTTTCTTGTGCTACTATACCTCACGAAATGGCCTGCCCCTATTTCTACCCAATGGCGCCGCACATGGAGGGAGGCGGAGCCGCGACCGCCATGATGCCGTTGGGGGGGCTATGGACGGGCACGTGCCGCGCCTTGCCCGGCGCGCCGTGGCAGCCCGGCGATGCCATCTTGCGGCATCTCTGCAACCTGGGTTATGCGCGCGAGAACTGCCGCCGCTTCCCGCCAGGCGACGGCCCGGACGCGGTCCGGTTCACGGTGCTGGCGGCGGGCCCGGCTTCCCTCCGCCTCTACTACGTGGCCGAGCGGGATCACCATCCCTTCGCCCACGGGCCGCTGGAGTATTCGTCCGCGTCAGGCTCCCTGATCGAGCCGCCCGAAAGTGAGAACCTCGCCCGCCAGGCGGCTGCCTACGCCGAAAGTTATCTACGCCGGACAGAGTGGGGCGGGCCGGGTGCTTGACCGACGTGGGGATTCATCAGCTTCGGGCGGTCCTTTGGCGGGCCAAAACGCCTGCCAAAGGAATGGTTCTTTCGCCCCTACGGGGCTCCTTGCCGTACGCGTGCTCCCATGGCTTGCGCCATGGGCTATTGTCTCGCGCCCCTACGGGGCTGACGGCGATGAAGATCATGACTAGAGTGTGCAGACTCCAGCGGCAGCGCCCCCAAAATGGTTACGCACCCGGGCCGGCATCCCGGCCTATGTTCTTCCCTTTCAAGGTAAACTTCAGGCATGCCCAGCGCGGAAACACCCATCCAAGGCAAGCCGGTGCGCGAATCGATCTCCGAATACGCCGAACTGGCGCTCCCCACCGACGCCAATGGCCTGGGAAACCTCCTGGGCGGGAAGGTCATGCACCTGGTGGACCTGGCCGGCGCCATGGCCGCCATGCGACACGCGCGGAAACCCACCGTCACCGCGGCCGTGGACAGCCTGCGATTCCTTCACCCCGTCCACATCGGCGACCTGATTACGCTCCGCTCTTCCGTCAACCGCGTCTTCCGCACATCGATGGAAGTGGGAGTGACGGTGGAGACGGAGAACCTCATGACCGGCGCCAAGCTGCACACCTGCTCGGCCTACGTGACGTTCGTGGCGCTGGATGAAAACGGAAAAGCGGCTCCCGTTCCACCCGTGATTCCGGAAACGGAGAGCGAAAAGCGGCGCTACCGCGAGGCCGGGGAGCGAAGAGAATACCGCCTGGCGCGGCGCCATGGCGGCAAGGCGTAACCGGCCGTTCCCCCGGCTGTCCGCTATTCCTTGTACATGTACTTGATGGCGGGCTTGTAGAGCAGCAGGTTGGGGCCTTCCGACCGGCTCACCTTGAGGCAGTTCTTGTCGTACCACTCGATGGTTCCATGGAGCGTTTCGCCATCGCAAAGAACGAACGCCATGGGGGTCTTGGCCTGCATCTGCTTCACGTAATAGAAATTCTCCGCATTCGTCTGATCGGGCGGAACGGGCTTCTTCTGCGGCGGCGGCGGGCGGCGGGGCGGCGCGATCTGTTCCTTGATCTCGTTCAAAGACGGACGAATGAGTTTACGATTGACAGCTTCCACGGATTTGCCATCCTTTGAAGTGATTATGATTACGCGTCACTACTACCTTGAGCGAGGCGGATCGGTTGGATCGAATTCCGACTTGAACACATTGATACCACAATGAACCGCGCGAAGCAACGAGCAGCGGGCTACACTGGCTGAGGGTGTACGCATGAAACGCGAGGCGCCGTTTTTCGAGGGGAAAGACCCGGTCCTGATCTACATCGCCAAGAGGCTGAACGACGCCCTGCGGCTCGAGTCCATCCTCGACACCTCGGGGGTGGATTTCGGCGTGGAGGCGGACGAGTACCGCGGAGGGGTGGTCTTCCGAACGGTGCGTACGGGAGCCTTTTTCTACGTATTGCCGGGGGCCGCGGCAGCCGCTTGTGAAATCCTGCGCCACAACGGTTACCAGCCCTACGAGGAGCCCGCCGGCAAGTAGATTCCGGGCACGAAGCGCTTTCTTACGCCCCTACGGGGCTGGCGTGTTTCCAGACCGGTTCCACAGGGCTTGCGCCCTGGGCTACTGTCTTTCGCCCTTCGGGCTCGGCGTTCGGCACCGCTTGCCAGGAATGTGGAAACTCCGGGGCCGGGCATGCCCGGTCCGAAGCGGTGAGGAACGAATCAGACGGTCGCGGCGCCAGGCCTCGCGTCTCCGCATCGGATAGCCGCCCCTACTTACCGAATGGTCCGCCGGCCCGGGCGGGGTTCTCCATCAAGCGGAGCAGCGCGTCCCGGTTCAGATCCACTTCGACGATGGTGGCTTCGCCGCGCGCGAAGGTGGCGATCAGCATCCTGGCGGCCTTGCCGGTCTCCCCCGTGAAGATGTAGGTCCATTCGTGGTTGCGGCGCGAGCGCACCCGCACCAGGGGGCGCAAGTCTCCCGAAGCGTCCGCCATCATGCGGTCGAGCGCCGCTCCGTCACCGTCGGCGGAGAGCTTCAAGTCCTCGAACACCGCCAGCTTGAATCCCGAGGCGCCCTCGGGCCGCGCAACTTTGACGAAGAAACTCGCCACGCCCATCAGGGGGATGTAGGTGCGCTGAACTCCGAAGCGGGACTCAACGGCCTTGACCAGCCGGTCGAAATCCCGGTCAGCGCCAAAGGCACCCGTTGACGCCGCCAGAAGAACCGCCAGCAGCCGGGGCCTCATTTGGCTTCCTTCCCCTTGCTCTTCGGCAACTCGACTTTCGGGATGCCGAACTGGCCCCCCAGATCCGCGAGGTCCTCGGGCGAAATCGCGCCGCTGATGCTCACCACGGTCAGTTCCTTGGGCTCGGCGTCGATCACCACGAGGCCGCCGATCTGCGCGCCGTTGGAAGTCTTGAAATAGACCTCGGTGATCTCCCCGCCCTTTTTCGACGTCACCCCCACCACGCGCGACCAAACGGGCGGCTGAAGCTGAGATCGAAGCGCGTCCACGTCCGCCGCGCTGTATTCGCCCTCCTTGGCGAACTCGAAGCTCCGGACATAGATGCCCTTGAGGCCCCCGATCAGCTTTTTGGCCTTGGCCTCGTCGGCGTCTTTATCCGAAAGGAACTTGCCCCCGAGCTGCAGCATGCCGCTGTCGAGCGTTACATCCACCGATTCCTCGGCCTTGGCCGCCAGCTTGTCGAAAGCCGGCGGCATCTTGATGTCCTGGGCCCACGCCGTACCCAGCGTGGCCGCGAGCACAACGATTGCGATTCTCATAATCTCTCCTATCGATCCCCCAGCCCGTATCCCACGCGCTGAATTCTCGCCCGAGCCAGATCCAACTTCGCGCCGGTGATGCGCAACGCCAGCATCACCTGCCGCTTGGCCTGCTCTCCCTCGGCCCTTTGCGTCTCCTGGTACGCCGCCGTCCCGATCAGCAACACCGCCCCCGCGAGCGCGCCGGCCCAGCGCAGCCGCGGCCCCCGCCAGGCCGCCATCAGGCCGTCCCAGGCGCCAGCGCGTTCCTTGCGCGCCTCGATCCGCGCCATGACGCGCCCGGCGAACCCCTCGGGCGGCTCTTCGCGCCGCAACGCTTCCCGCAGCGCATCGTCCAATCGGCTCATGAGATTTCCCCCAACACGCGGGACGCCTTCTCCCGCAGAAAGTCCAAGGCTCGCGAAAGCTGGCTTTTGACGGTCCCGGCGGGCATGCCAAGCGTCCGCGCGATCTCCTCGGTTTCCATCTCCTCCTGGTACTTCAGGACGATCAGCGCCCGCCACTTCTCGGGCAGCGAGGCCACCATCCGGCGGATCGCCCGGCTGAGCAGCGGGTCCGTAGCGCGCGCCGGAATGGACGGCTCCGGAACCTCGTCCAGACCGATGCGGGGCATCAGCTTGCGCCGCCGGCAAACATCGATGCACCGGTTGCTGGTCACGCGCCGCAGCCACCGCGTCAGGTGCTCCGGCGACTCCAGCTCGCCCAGACTCTTATAGAGCTGGAGGAACACCTCCTGCGCCTGTTCCTCGGCGGCGGCCCGGTCGTGCAGGAAGTGGTAGGCGATGCTGAAAACCATGGACTGGCGCTCGCGTACGATTTCCTCGAAACCGGCCCGCCCGATCGTCACGGCCTTTGCGGCGGCTGCCATCTCACTCTTCAAAAGCTAAGTACGGACGGCTCCCCCAAACGGCGCCACTTTTTTTCGCCGTGGGGCGCGCTAGCGAAGTGGGGCAGCGATTACGAAGAATCAAGATTCGCAAAAGGGCAAAAGGGGGACAGGCACGAAGTTTCGCAAAAGCGGCGAAATTCGAGCCAGTCCCCGTTTTGCGGCCTGTCTCGATACGCGGCGGTAATTGCGCCTCACTCCTACACCGCGATCTTCGGTTTGATTACGGCCACGCCGATGCTCCGCATGTTCGCCTCCATGCGCGCGTACATGTCCTCGTCGCGGTAGGTCCCCACGATCGCCCCTCCGGATCCGGCGAAGTTCGCGGAAGCCCCGGCCCGCCTGGCGGCGTCTATCATCTCCAGGTTGCCTTTGCCGATCCGGTAGAGCCGCGCGCGCAGATCGAAGTTCGCGTCGATGAGGCGCGCCAGCGCGACGAAATCGCCGCGCAGCAGGCAGTCCCTGCCTTGCTCGGCACAGCTCGCCCAGGTCTTCATGGCTTCCACAACTTCGGGATCGCCGCGGCGCCAGCGATCCCGGATGTTGTTGTGGAACACTTCGGTGCCCTCACTCAACGAGGTCCGGTAGGCCACATAGACGTTGCGCGGCAGCTCCGGGTCGAGAGGCTGGTATTCGCCGTAGCCGCGCGTTTCCATCAGCTCCCGCGAGAAATCCATGTAGACCAGGCCTTGATAGACCTGCGCCACGCGGTCCTGAAGACCCGCCGGAACGCCCAGCTCGCGCGTCTCTGCTTCCAGCACGAGGTTGGCCTGCTCCGGCGGCGGAATCTCAAGCCCGTAGTACCGGCACAGCGCGCGCAAGGCGGCGGTGACGATCGCGCTCGACCCGCCCAGGCCGAGCCGCTGCGGGATGCTGGACTCGTACTCGAGCGTGAAGTTACGGTCCTCCAGCTCGATGCCGCGCTCGCGGCAATAGTCGATCAGCCGGACGATGAGCGCCTGCACGATCCTCACTCCGCCGTAGTAACCGCGCCAGCGCGTGACCCGGTACACATCCTCTAAGTTCTCAAAGACCGGAATGTCCGCCTTGGATGCCTTGATCTCCAACCGCCCGCTGGGATAGACCAGCACCCGCGCGCGGAAATTGGACATGGCAAACGAAATGGTCTTACCAAAATAGCCGTCGCTCGGATTCCCCAGCAGGCCGGCGCGCGCGTAACCGTAAGTTTCGATCATCGTGAGTTCGCTTCCGCGGAATCGATCTGGATGGTGACGGGGCCGTCGTTCACGAGGCGCACCTGCATGCTCGCGTGAAACTCCCCCGTTTCCACCGGAACGGGTCCATTTCCAGCCAACCCCACAAAGTAATTATAGAGATCCCGCGCCCGCTCCGGCGGCGCCGCCTGGTCGAAGCCCGGCCGCCTGCCTCTGCGGCAGTCCGCGTACAACGTGAATTGCGAAACGATCAGCAGCGATCCGCCGGCTTCGCTCACATTGCGGTTCATCTTCCCCGTCTCGTCCGGGAAGATCCTGAGGCCGAGCAGCTTCCCGATAAGATAGCCGGCATCCGCCTCCGAATCGGACTTCGAGACCCCCAAGAACACGAGCAAACCCGTACGTATAGCCCCAATGGTACTTCCCTTCACGGTTACGGAAGCTTCTGTTACCCGCTGGATGACGATCCTCATGCTTTTTCCCAATCCGGCCTTCCGCCTGTATTCGATCTTGACACATCGAGCGTCTCCTTATGTTATAGTGTGCGTGGTGAACCTATGGCACGAGGAAAGCAAATAGAAGATCTTTCGACACTACAAATGGCCTTGGTCGGATATCAGATCGAAAGGCAGAAAATCGACGATAAGATCCGCCAGATCGAGGCGCAGCTCGGGGGCAAGCGCGGCCCGGCCTCCGCGGCCGGAACCGCAAAGAAAGCGGCCGGTCCGAAGCGCGTGCTCAGCGCGGCCGCCCGCCAGCGTATCGCGGCGGCGCAGAGGAAACGATGGGCCGAACACCGCAAACGGATAGCGGCCGCCGGCAGGTAAGCGCTGAGAATCCCGGTTACCGGAGCGACTTAGCCGGGGCTGAATCGAAGTTCCACCGGAAGCGGGCGACCACTTCCGCAGTGGGTCCCTCGGCCACAATCACGCCCTCTTGAAAGAACACCGCGCGCGGGCAGAGCGCCAGCGCGAAGGGTATGTTGTGCGTGACGACGATCTTCGCCTGCGGCAAGGCGGCCAGCAGTTCGGCCAGCGCCCGCTGGCCGGGCGGGTCGAGGAAGGTCGTGGGTTCGTCCAGAACCAGTATCTCCGGGCCGGTAGCCAGTATCCCGGCGATGGCCGCCTTCTTTTGTTCCCCGGCGCTCAGGTGGTAAGGCGCGCGTCCCGCGGCCGCATCCATGCCGACGGTTCTTAGCGCCGCCATCGCCCGGTCGAGCGCCTCAGGGCGGCTCAAGCCCCGGTTGATCGGCCCGAAAGCCACGTCTTCGAGCACTGTCGGCATGAAAAGCTGACTTTCCGAATCCTGGAACACAAGGCCGATCTTGCGGCGAATCGCGGAGAGGTTGCGGCGTTCCACGGGCAGCCCGCAGACCTCGACGCTTCCCTCGCCTTGCAGCAGTCCGTTCAGGTGCAGAACAAAGGTGGTCTTGCCGCTCCCGTTGGGACCGAACAAGGCCACGCTTTCTCCCTCGTCGAGCCGGAAGCTCACGCCATTGAGAGCCGCCTCACCTCCGCCGTAGCGGAAGCGCAAATCCCGCACCTCGATCAGCGGACGCTTCACCCGATTCTCTCCACGGCCAGCCGCGCCGCCAGCGGCGCGAGCGAGGCCAGCGCCGCGAATGCCGCATCGGCGGGACGAAACCGGAGATCGTACAACGTGGGCAGGCGGCCGGTGAAACCGCGAGCCAGCATGGCGCGGTGTACGTCGCGCGCGCGGCCGTAGGAGCGGGCGAACAACACGGCCAGCGCGCCGGCGGCGGCGCGGAAACGAGCCCCGCTGGACGCCATCGGGCGCACGGGCGCGCCCCGCGCGGCGGCCGCCTTGCTCATGTGCTGGGCCTCTTCGGAAATCACGAAGAGATAGCGGTAAAGAAACTGCGCCACCGTCAAGAGGAACAGCGGGACGCGCATCGCTTCCAAGCCCCGCAGCAAGGCCGGCAGCGGCGTAGTCGCCACCAAAGTCAACACCGCCAGAGCGGAAAGATAACTTTTCAACGCCACCGCCACGCCGCGCGCCGGATCGCCCGAGAGCCAGCACACCGCCGCGAAAACCGCGGCGAACGGAAGCACGAGCGCCGCGCGCGCCAGGGCCGCCAACAGGGGAATCCGGGCGCCGAGCAAGGCCGCGCAGAGCAGCAGAAACAGGACCGCGGAGAACTCCGGAAGCGCCCGGCGGGCGGTGGCCAGCGCCGTCAGGAACACCAGCAGGGGAACGATCTTGGCGCGCGGATCGCGGGCGTGCAGCGCGCTCGCGCCCCGGCTCCAACGCTCCAGCACGATGTGATGCAATCAGGGTCTCCTTTTGCGCGCGGCCGCCCGGCCGGCGATCAGGCACGCCGCATAGACAATCGCTATGCCAGCCAAGCCGCCGGCCGCTTTGCGCTCCCAGCCGGCCTGGAAAAACGCCGCCTGGTAATCCGCGAAGGGAGTCGAGAACAGGGCCTTGGCGCGCTCCGCGATGCCAGTCTGGCGTCCGAGCCTCTGAATGCCGTCCGGCGCCGCCGAAGCGAACAGCACGCCCACGGTCGCCAGAAGCAACCCCGCCAGGGCCGCCGCGCCCAAAGCCCACGGCCGGCCCGCCCGCGGTTGCCGGATGAAATTCGGCTGAATCTTCTCGAGCGCGCCGATCACCGCCACGGTGATGGCCCCCTCGAGGACCGCCGCCGCCAGAAACAGCGCGAGGGAAACGCCCAGAATGGCGGCGGGCATCCGCACCCCGGAGAGCATCAACTCCGCCAGCGCCAGCACGGCGCTCACCAGCGCCGAAAGAACCCCGCCCGCGAAAATCGCCGCGGTGCGCCATCGGCCCCCGCCCCACAAGTAGAACGGCAGATAGCCCGCCAGCACTCCCGCGATCGCCATGTTGATGACGTTCGGCCCCAGCGCCAGAATGCCGCCATCCTGAAACACGAGCGCCTGAATGGCCAGAATCGCGGCCATGGTCACGCTCGCCGCGGCCGGCCCGAGCGTGCATGCCAGCAAAGCGGCGCCCAGAAGGTGGGCCGAGGTTCCGATGCCCACCGGGAAATTGATCATCTGCGCCGCGAACACGAACGCGCCCATCACCCCAAGCAGCGGGATCCTGGCGTCGTCGAACCCGCGCTGCGCGCGCCTCGCCATGTATCCGACCGCTGGAAACGCCGCCACGTCCAGCGTGGCCCACACGGGAGTCGAAAGAAATCCGTCGGGAATATGCACGATCGACACCACGGTATCACGAACGGGACAATCGTGTCACATGCTGAACCAGCCATCAGCCGTCAGCCTTCAGCCATCAGCTCCGGACTCGGGGCGTAGCCGAAGCCTGCCGCGCCGAACTGTCGCAGGGAAACCGCTCCGATAGCTCGCGTTGTTAAACGTGGCGTCGTTATTGTCTGCGCAACGAGCGCTCGTTTGCGGTGCGGCTCGCCTGCCAGGTAGGGGTCGGGCATGCCCGACCCCTACGGTGGATGCGCAATTACCTCCGACGTTCTGTTTAAAGCCGATGGCTGGCGGCTGAAGGCTAATGGCTGATAAGATGTTTACCGATGGGCGTACTCAGCCGGATTGGGGTGGCGATCGACGAAGATCTCCTGGACAAGTTCGATCGCCTGATCGCGCAACGCGGGTATACCAACCGCTCGGAGGCCTTCCGCGACTTGATCCGCGACGAACTGGTCGAGAAGGCCTGGGAATCGCCCGACAGCCAGGTGGTGGGCACGGTCACGCTGGTCTACGATCACCACGTGCGCTTGCTCAACGAAAAGCTCACGGACATTCAGCACAACTTCCACCGCTCGATTCTCTCCACCCTGCACGTACACCTGGATCACGACCATTGCCTCGAGGTCCTGGTCGTGCGGGGTAAGGCGGCGGATGTCCGCCGGGTGGCGGACACGCTGATCAGCACCAAGGGCGTCAAGCACGGGCGCCTGACGATCACCACTTCCGGGGCCGATCTGAAATGATCGTCGGAACCGGAGTGGATCTGGCCGAGGCGCCGCGAATTCGCGCCGCCATCGAGCGCTTCGGCGTCAAGTTCATCCGCCGCATCTACACCCCCGCGGAGATCGCCTACGTGGAGCGGAAGGCCAACAAGTACGAGCGCTATGCGGCGCGCTTCGCCGCCAAGGAGGCCGGCATGAAGGCCATCGGCACGGGCTGGCGCCGCGGCGTGCGTTGGCAGGATTTCGAGGTGGCCAACCTGCGCTCGGGTCAGCCTACCCTGCGTCTGCACGGAGCGGCCGCCCGCATCGCCAAGAAGCTGGGCGTCCGCCGCATAGCCCTGTCGATCACCCACACCGCCCAGTTGGGAATGGCGCACGTGATCCTGGAAGACTGACGGCAGAAAGCTGGTGAGCCACCTGGGCCAAGCCACCCATTTCTGCCACAAAAGACTGTTGCATAATCCAGCAAGTCCTTTAGGATCAGTGCGCCTTTCCTGGCAGACTGATTGCTCTCTTTCTCCCGCCTGATGGATTTCACGCCTGGGGTGTGCGCGGATTCACGCAACCCGCGCTATCCATAAGGATGGGAGACGCTTTGACAACCGCCGCTATCGACACCAAGCCCGAATACTTGCGCGCCCTTCCGGGCGACGACGTCCGGCAGATCCAATGGCGCTTCGCGGAGCGCTACGATTTGCAGATGCTGGTGCAATCCGTGCGCGCGGTGGCGCGCGGCCCGGTGGCCCGCCTGGTGGCCGCCGGCGCTCGCAACACGCACGAGTGGACGCCCGAGAAGGCCGCGCTGCTTCAGTCCTTCGACGAATCCGGCATCACCGCCGTCTTTATGGACCCCGCCGAGGGCGGGTTCATCGAAGGGCCCAAGAACCTGGCCCTGGCGCTGGTTGCATTCGAGCTGGCCTGGGTGGACGCCGGAGCGGCCACCGGAAGCCTGGCCGGCTGCCTGGCGCTTTCGCCGATCCACGAGCGCGGCACGCCCGAGCAGCGCCGGTACTACATGAGCAAGTGCGCGCCCCCGCAGCCCGGCGAAGATCGGAAGCCGTGGCGCGGATCGTTCGCTCTCACCGAGCCTATCCCCTACGTGGGCGTCGAGACCGGCATGCTGGGCGGCAAGGTGAAGGTGGCCGAATGGAAGGAAGGCGAGGAGCCGGTCCTGCAAGTCGATAAGCGGGGCCGCTTCATCACCAACATGGGGTTCGCCAACTTCGTTACGGCGGCGGTGGAATCCGACGACCCGCGCATCAAGGGCACCTGCTTCGTCATTCTGGAAGAGGGGGATCCGGGGATCTTCGACCGCGGCACGCCCACGCGCAAGATGGTGCACCAGCTTTCCTCCACGAGCGACCCGGTCCTCAGCCTAAGAGTCCCGGCCAGCCGCATCATCGGCGGGTACTCGGTCAAGAACGGCGTCATCGTCCCGCGCTATAGCCACGGCGAAATCATCGAAGCCGTGTTCAGCCACACGCGCGTGACGGTGGGCATCATGACCTCGGCCAAGCTGCTCTCGGCGGTGGAGCCGGTGATCCGCTACGCCCGCGGCCGGTTCCGCGGCGGCAGCATCGCCACTCCCGGCTCGCCGCGCTATGAGCTGGGCCTGCAACTCAAGCAGGACGTGGGGCACCGCCTGGTGGACATCTGGGCCACGGGCGAAGCCAGCGCCTCGCTCGGCTTCGCGGCCGCGCGGACCTTCGACCTGCTGGACCCCGTCGAGAGGAAGAAGAGCGAGATTCTGGCCGGGCGCGGGATAACCGGCGGCACGACGATGTTCAAGGCCATGCGGCAGGCGCAGAAGGAGGCCATCGAACACCTGCACGGCCGCCGGCCGGAATTGCAGGACGACACGCTGACCGAATGCGCGCTGCTGGCTTCGGTGGCGAACGTCCTGTGCCCCGCCACCAAGCTGTGGAACACGGGCCATGGCGCGAGCATGATGCGGGAGGCCGTCAGCCTAATGGGCGGCTACGGCATCACCGAGGATTGCCCCGGCTTCCTGGGCCACAAGTGGATCGATACCCAGCTCGAAGCCACCTACGAAGGTCCCGAGGTCGTGCAGCGCCGGCAGCTCAGCGTCACCATGACCGACGAGTTGTTCCTGACGCAGTTCCGCCAGTGGATTCGCGAAATGCGGCTCATCGCCAACGACCGGCCGGGGACCGGCGCCTGCGCCCTGGCCACGGCCATGCAAATGTGGCTGTGGACGCTCGAACATCTGCTGAAGAGCGCCGATGCCGATGGCGCAAAGCTCTACCACAGCGCGCGCCAGGGCGTCACCTTCCCGCTGGCCGACGCGCTTTGCTGGCTGCTCTCTTCGCGCTGCCAGATCCTCGACGCGCTGGAGCTCGAGAAAAAGGGGCCGGAGAATCCCACGGTGGCCGAAGGTCTCCCCGGTCTGCTGGCTTTCATGACCGATTTGTGCCACGTGCAGGCCGCGCGCGCGGCCGGCGAGGCGGGGCGGATCTGCGCCAGCCTGGTGTTCGGCTACAACCGGCACCCGGCGTGGGACACGGAAGGTTGCGCCTCCTGCTACCAGGCGGACGATCTGGAAGCCATGGAAAGCCTGATCCCCGGCATTGCCAGCCTTGCCCGCGGCTATTCCGAGGTGATCGAGCGGGACGGCTCCCACCCGGCCAAAGCCGGCCCCTGCGCCCGCTTCGATAACCTCGACCAGTTCACCCGGCTGCGCTCTCGCATGGACGGCTGCCTGACCGGTTCGCAGCTCGCCAAGGACCGCGCGGCCGAGGCGCTGACCAAGGTCATGATTCCCGAAGCTCTGGATTACCCGGCATGAGCGAGCCGTTCGGCGAACGCCAGTCCATGGACGTGGACATCGCCTGCGTGGGCTTCGGCCCGGCGACGGCCGGCTTTCTCATCACGCTCTCGCGGCAACTTGTCAATGGCGATGGCTCCCCGGCGGTTGAGAGTCTCTCAAGCCCCGGGCTGCCCCTCCAGGTGGTGTGCTATGAGCGCGCCGACGACATCGCCTTCGGCGTCTCCGGCGTGGTGACGCGCGCGCGCGGCATCCGCGCCACGCTGCCGGATCTCGACCCCGCCCGCATCCCCATGGCCGCCGCCGTGCGCCAGGAGAAAGTCGTCTACCTGCTCGATCCCTCCGGCGCGAGCCGCCGTTCGCCCCTGTTGAGGTTGGGCGACCGCGCCCTGGGGCTGCTCGGCCTGGCCAGGGAATACGCCTTCGAGTTGCCCTACGTTCCGCCGTTCCTGCACAAGAATGGCGGCCTGGTGTTGTCGCTGGGCCAGTTCATGCAGTTCGTGGGCAACGAGCTGATGGGCGCCGGCACGGTGCAGATCTGGCCGGGTTCGCCCGTTCATTCCGCCCTGGTCGAAGGCGGGCGCGTCGGCGGCGTGCGCCTGTGCGACCAGGGCGTGGACCGGGAAGGCAACCCGGAAGCCGGTTTCATGCCCGGCATGGATGTTCATGCGGCCTTGACCGTGGTGGGAGACGGGCCGGTGGGAGCGGTGGGCCGGCAGCTCGACGAGGAGTTTGGGATGCCGCCGGGCCACCACGCCCGCGAATGGGCGTTGGGCATGAAAATGGTGGTGGATCTGCCGGAAGGAACGAGTTTGGAGCCGGGCACGGTGTTCCACACCTTCGGCTATCCCGAACCGGAGATTTTCGGCTTCCTTTACGTACATCCCGACCGCGTAGCTACCGTCGGGATCTTCGTGCCGTCCTGGTTTCGCAGCCCCGTGCGCACGTCCTACCGCTACCTCCAGCATTTCATGCTGCATCCGTACCTGTGGCGGCATCTGAAGGGCGGCAAGCTGCGCTCGTGGGGCGCCAAGTCGCTTCAGGAATCCGGCCGGCGCGGCGAGCCGTTTCTGGCCGGGCCGGGCTACGCGCGGATCGGCGAAGGCTCGGGCAGCACCAACGTGCTCACCGGTTCGGGGGTGGATGAAGCCTGGACCACCGGATCGCAGCTTGCCGAAGCGGTGCTGGACCTGCTGCGGCAAGGCGAGCCGCTCAGCAAGGCCAATCTCGAAAAGACCTACGTCGCACGGCGGCGCGCAAGCTGGGTCGAGGAAGAAGGCCGCATCGCCGAGAAGGCGCGCGACGGATTCCACAAGGGCGTGATTCCGGGCCTGCTGGGCATGGCGCTGGCGGGCTTCACCGGAGGCAAGCGCTGGATCTCCGGCGAGCCGCAACCGCTCCCGGATCTGAAACAGTATTACCGCGGGAAGATCCCCGCGGACGAACTCGGGCAGATTGTCGCGAGCTGCCGCGCGCGAGGCGTTTCCTGCCACAGCGCCCTCATGGAGCGTTGCGGCTGGCCGGCCATTCCCTACGATGGCCAACTGCTGGTCACGCACCAGGACGCGCTGCTGATCGGCGGCAAGGTGCAAGCCTCGCCGGGATTCGCCGACCACGTGCGGTTCCAATACCCCCATTTCTGCGAGCGCTGCGAGGCCAAGCTGTGCATCGAAGCCTGCTCCGGCCAGGCCATCGCGCCCGGCCCCGGCGGCGTCCCGGTCTTCGACCGCGAAAAGTGCGTCCACTGCGGGGCCTGCCTGTGGAACTGCTCCGCGCAGCTCGAAGACGACCCGCCGCGGGGGAACATCGTCTTTGGCGCGGGATCGGGCGGGCTGCACTCGACGGAGAATTGACCGGCTCAGTCCACCGCCACATCCGCGAAATCAAGCTCATAAGAGCGGAAGAGATCACGGCGCATGCCGGGGCTTCTAGTGGGCGCACGAATACCGGCGGAGCAATTCAGGCTTTGTACGGTGCGGTCGCCGGAACGATTCGTCTCAATTGTGCCCGAGCTGGACGCAAGGATCATCTCTGTAGCCGCCGAGAAGGTCCAGAAGGCACGGGACAGGAAGCGCTGGGAACGCCAGGCAGGGCGGAAGAGATGGAGTGTTCTCACGGCCTCTCGGAGAGAGGCAACGAAACTCGAACACCGCCGTTGGCGAGGATCTTCAGAACTACTCCCCAGCTTGGGCGATGACCCGATCATAGAGATCTTGAGCCATGAAGAACCGCACTGCCAGCAGGCGGTCCAGCTCCGGCCTAATCTTGGCCAGGAAACCGCGCTCCTTGCCCGCCATGAGGAGACCGACCGTCCCAATCACCCGGAGACTCAGAAAGGACCCAGTCGGGCAGTCTTGCCACCGTTGGCTCAACTTCCCTGGCAACGGCGGGAGGAATCGAGATGCGGGCGTAAAGCCGGCGCAGCAGATCGAGCCGGCCAATCTGAGTCAGCGCGATTAGCGGACTCGAATTGGATATTACCTGCACTCAGGCTCGCTGGCTCTCCGCTACTTCCGCCTGCCATTCGTCTTCCGTGAACCGGAAATAGGGGATGCCCAACTCCGAGGCGCGCTGGATGAATTCCAGGCGGGGAACTCCCAGGAGTTCGGCAGCCTTGCCGCTGGAGACGAGGCTTCGCCGGTAGAGCTCGAACACAATCATTTCACGCGCCGTCCGCTCGATCGGCTGGCCCAGAGTCGCCAGGAAACCGCTTAGGTCTTCGCCGAGATTCAGAATCGTGGAATCCATCGCGGATGCTCCTTCTTCATGGTACCGCTCGCTGGCGGCCCGAAGATTGCTCCCGTGGCGCGCCCTTCCATGAAAGCGGACGATGCGGACCCAAATGGCCGTATCGGCGGCCGCTCCAGCGCCCTTATGGAGCGTTGCGGCTGGCCGGCCATTCCCTACGATGGCCAACTGCTGGTCACGCACCAGGACGCGCTGCCGATCGGCGGCAAGGTGCAAGCCTCGCCGGGGTTCGCCGACCATGTGCGGTTCCAATACCCCCATTTCTGCGAGCGATGCGAGGCGAAGCTGTGCATCGAGGCCTGCTCCGGCCAAGCCATCGCGCCCGGCCCCGGCGGCGTCCCGGTCTTCGACCGCGAAAAGTGCGTCCACTGCGGGGCGTGTTTGTGGAACTGCCCGGCGCAGCTTGAGGACGACCCGCCGCGGGGGAACATCGTCTTCGGCGCGGGATCGGGGGGGCTGCACTCGACGGAGAACCGACTCGCGAGGCCCGCACAGGACCGCTTCCTGAGAAGCTGTGAAAGAATCGCGAAACGCAGGCGAAACCGCCCAATGCCACTTAAATAGGCCCTGGCCAAAACATAAGTACTGATCTATGTTTCAGTTGTATGGATCAGACACGCGACGACGCTTTCGGGCTGTACC
>CAIRXZ010000177.1 GCA_903882645.1 uncultured Acidobacteriia bacterium
CCGATCAGAGATTCCACCAGCGTGGACGAGGGCGTGATGGGATACCACGTCACCACCGTGACCCCCGCGAACATGGCGCCCAGCGCGCAGGCCGAGTTGCCGTCCACGATCACTTTGCCGGCGGTCTCGTTCATGCGCTCGACGCGGTACGGATCGGCTTTGGTGAAGGTCTTGGCGGCGTACTCGTAGCCCGCGCGCGCGGCGTTCCAGTTCAGCTCGGCCGCCTTGGCCTTCTTCTTGCCGAACTGCTTGACCAGCGCCCGGTGGACTTCCTCCATGTCGATCGAGAGCAACTGCGCCAGCACCCCGTCGTAGATCATGTTCCGGACCAGCTTTCGCAGCCGCGCTTCCGGGCAGACGGGCGCGACGAGCTTGTCGAATGGAACGGGATAAAACTGCACGTCGCTGCGCAGTTCGTTCAGCTTGAGCGGCTCGTCGTACACCACCGCGGCCCCGCGATCCAGCTTCATAACGTCTTCGCGCGCCGTTTCCGGGTTCATGGCCACCAGAAAATCCACTTCCCTGCGGCGGCCGACGTAGCCCTTCTTGCTGGCGCGAATGGTGAACCAGGTGGGCAGCCCGGCGATGTTGGACGGGAACATGTTCTTCCCGGACACCGGAATGCCCATCTGGAAGATCGCCCGCATCAGAACGGTGTTGGCGGTTTGGCTTCCGGAACCGTTGACCGTGGCGACTTGAATGCTGAAATCGTTGACGACTGCGTGGACCGGCGGGCCGGTAAGGGGTTCAACCGGCGAAACCTCTAATGTAGACATCGATCGGAAATCCTCATGAGCGGAGCGGGGCCCAGGTTACGCTCATACGATTGTAACCCCGTGGGGCCGGGCCTTTTGGCCCGCGATGACGCCTTCCGGCGTCATCAGCCGGGCGACAGCCCGGCCATGCCGACTATTTCAACGCCTTCTCGATGGCGGCCTTGACCTCCGGGGAATCCGGGGTAACGGCCGGCTCGAATCGCGCCACAACCTTGCCTTCGCGGTCTACCAGAAACTTGGTGAAATTCCACTTGATGTCGCCGGCGATCTCCGGATTGGCCGCGCCGCTCGTCAGGAAATGGTACAACGGCGCCTGGTCGTCACCCTTCACGGAGATCTTGCTCATCATCGGAAACGTCACGTTGTAGGTGCGCGAACAGAAAGTCTTGATCTCCTCATTCGTCCCCGGCTCCTGGCCGCCGAAATTGTTGGCCGGAAACCCGACCACCACCAAGCCGCGGTTCTTGAACTCCTCGTAGACGGCTTCGAGGCCCTTGTATTGCGGCGTGAAACCGCACTTGCTGGCGACGTTGACGAGGAGCATCGCCTTGCCCTTCCAGGCCGCCAGGGGCGAGGGCTTCCCGTCGATCGAGGTCGGCGTGAAACTGTAGAGGTTTTCAGCGGCATAGCCGGAAACGGCCGACGCCGCGAGTACGATCAGCGCGAAAAGTAGTTTTTGCATGTTCCCCTCCTATGGATGCTCGGATTGCACCAAAGGTGGCAGCCGAAGCACGGAACACGAACGATATCGAGATGCTATCTTAGACGGGCGGGCGGCGTGGGCCGGCGCGGGCATGGCGCCGGAGGGCGTCGCGCAGGACAAAACGGCGGCCCGGACCGATCGCCGATGGGGAGGCAGGATGTCGAAGACGCTTATGGTTTGTTTGGCCCTGGCGGCCTCAATGCGATTGCCGGGCGCCACGTTCGACGTGAAGACCTTCGGCGCCAAGGCCGATGGCAGAACCGGCGATCGGGAGGCGATCAACAAAGCCATCGACGCAGCCGCGGCCGCCGGCGGCGGCGCCGTGTATTTTCCGGCCGGGACTTATCTCACCGGCTCGATCCGCTTGAAGAGCAACATTACCCTGCAATTCGAGCACGGGACGAGACTGGAGGCGTCTTCCGACCCGGCGGCCTACGACCCCGCGGAGCCGAACCAGTGGGACAAGTTTCAGGACTTCGGCCACAGCCATTGGCGCAACAGCCTGATTTGGGGCGAGGGCCTCGAGAACGTCTCTATCGTCGGCGGTGGTTTGCTTAGCGGGAACGCGCTCGTGCGCGAAAGCGGCGCGGTTGGCGACAAGCTCATCGCGCTGAAGCTGTGCCGCAACGTGACGCTCCGCGACTTCTCCATCCTGAACGGCGGGCACTTCGGCATCCTGGCGACGGGCGTGGACAACCTGACCATCGACAACCTGAAGATCGACACCAACCGCGATGGGATCGACCTGGATAGCTGCCGCAACGTGCGCGTGTCCAACACCAGCATCAACTCGCCGAACGACGACGCGCTGGTTCTGAAGGGCAGCCACGCGCTCGGTTTCGCGCGCGCGACCGAGAACGTGACGATCGCCAACCTACTGGTGAGCGGCTACGACATCGGATCGCTGCTCGATGCCACGTACAAGCGGAACGTGAAACAGGCGCCGGACCGCGACGGCCCGACGGGCCGCATCAAAATCGGCACGGAATCCGAAGGCGACTTCCGCAACATCACGATTTCGAATGTGGTCTTCGACCGCTCCCGCGGCCTGGCGATCGAGAGCGTCGACGGGGCGCACATCGAGGATGTTGCGATCTCGAACATATCGATGCGCCATTTGGCCAACTCGCCGGTCTTCATCCGCCTCGGAAGCCGGCTGCGCGGCCCCGACAATCCTCCGGTCGGCACCATCCGCCGCATCAGCATCGACAACGTGGTGGCATCGGACGCCGATGGACATTACGGGTGCATTCTCAGCGGCCTTCCCGGCCACCCGATCGAAGACATCCGGATCAGCAACGTTCGGATCGTGCAGCAAGGAGGCGGTGGGCGGGAGTTGGGTGAGCGCGTGCCTCCCGAGGAGGAGCGCGCCTATCCCGAGCCCGGGATGTTTGGCGACATGCCCTCCTACGCCTTTTTCATCCGCCACGCCCAAGGCATCGCGATGAATCACGTGA
>CAIRXZ010000178.1 GCA_903882645.1 uncultured Acidobacteriia bacterium
CGAGCGCGAACGCTTTCAAACCGTGGTCACGGACCGCCTGGAGGGCGAAGGCGCCGGCATCAAGTCCGTCACGTTCGAAGTCAACGGCGTGAACGCATACGGCCTGCTGCAATCCGAGATCGGCGTACACCGCCTGGTGCGCATTTCGCCGTTCGACTCGGCCGCCCGCCGCCACACCTCGTTCGCCTCCGTGTTCGTCTACCCGCAGGTGGACGACGAAATCAAGATCGAGATCGATCTCGACGACGTCCGCATCGATACCTTTCGCTCCTCCGGCGCCGGCGGGCAGCACGTCAACATGACGGATTCCGCCGTCCGCATGACGCACTTCCCCACCGGCATCGTGGTGCAGTGCCAGAACGAGCGCTCCCAGCACAAGAACCGCGACAGCGCCATGAAGCAGCTTCGCGCGCGCCTCTACGAATTCGAGTTGGAGAAGAAGCGCGTGGAGACGCGCAAGACCGAAGACGCCAAGCTCGAGATCAATTTCGGCAGCCAGATCCGCAACTACGTGCTGGCCCCCTACCGCCTGGTGAAGGACTTGCGCAGCAAGATCGCCATTGGCGACGTGGACCGGATCCTCGATGGCGACCTGGAGCCGTTGATGCACGCCTTCCTCGTCTGGCGGAAAACCGGAAAGATCGCCGGCGACGGCAAGGACGAGACACTCGAGTGAGCGTCGAACGCGCGGCCGCGCTGATTCGCGCCGGAAAGCTGGTGGCGTTCCCCACCGAGACCGTGTACGGCCTCGGCGCCAACGCGCTGGACCCGGCGGCGGTGGCGCGCATCTTCGAAGCCAAGGGCCGCCCCCGAACCAGCCCATTGATCGTCCACGTGGACTCCGTCGAGATGGCGCGCAGCCTGACCTCGCGCTGGCCGGACGCCGCCGAAACCCTGGCGCGCCGCTACTGGCCAGGCCCGCTGACCTTAGTCCTTCCCAAGCGCCGGCCCAGTGGGGCAGACAGTGGGGCAGGCCTCCCGGCCTGCCCTCCTTGCATTCCCGACATCGTAACCGCCGGTCTTCCCACCGTCGCCCTGCGCATGCCCGCGCACCCGCTGGCGCTGGAGTTGATCCGCGCCGCCGGCGTGCCCATCGCCGCGCCGAGCGCCAACCGCTTCAGCGAGCTATCGCCCACCACCGCCGCGCACGTACCGGAAGCGCTGGCCCATTATGTACTTGATGGCGGTCCCGCCCGCGTCGGAATCGAATCCACCGTGCTCTCCCTGGTGGACGCACCCACGCTCCTGCGCCATGGCGTGATTCCGCTGCCCGAAATCGAATCGCTGATCGGCCCCGTCCAACTGGCCGCCGCGCCCGACGCAGGCTCGCACGAGTCGCCGGGCATGCACCCACGGCACTATTGCCCCGCGACCCCGCTGCTCCTGTTGGCTGCCGGCGACCCCACGCCCGCGGGCAACGGCGAGTGGCTCCGAATTGGCCGCGAGATGCCCGCTACCGCCCGCGAATACGCCGCCGCGCTCTACGAAACGCTGCACCGTCTGGACGGCCGGGGCCTCGCATGGATCGCCGTCGAGCGCCCCCCCGAGACGCCCGAATGGGCCGGCGTCCTCGACCGCCTACGCCGCGCCGCAACCGTGCTACACTGATTCAAGAATGGCCGCTAGTCGGCGGCCAAGCCGTTTCCATCCGTCGGGGCGTGGCTCAGCCTGGCTAGAGCGCCTGGTTCGGGACCAGGAGGTCGGTGGTTCGAATCCACTCGCCCCGACCATTTCGCCCCGACATCTTTGCTACAATTCCCCTGCGAGTGGAACTTCCAGCCGAGAAACTGAACTCCTCACTGATGCGGGCGATGTTTCACACCATCGCGCCGCGCTATGACTTTATCACCCGCGTTTTCTCTTTTGGCATGGACCGGCGCTGGAAGCGAACGCTGATCGAACGGGCGGGCCTTTCGGGCAGCCCGGTGATTCTGGATCTTGCCTCGGGCACGGGCGATTTCTCCTTGCTGGCCGCCCGGCAATACCCGGGCGCTCGGACCATCGCGGCCGACCTGACCGAGCGCATGCTGCTCCTCGCCCGGTCGCGCGGCGTCGAACGGGCGGTGTGCGCCGACGCCGGCCGGCTCCCCTTTTCGGACGCCGCCTTCGATTGCGTGTGCATCGGCTACGGGCTGCGCAACTTTCCGGACCTCGCCCTGGCCGTGCGCGAAATCGAGCGCGTCACGCGTCCCGGCGGGCTGCTCGTAAGCCTGGATTTTTTTCTGCCCGCCAATGCTCTGCTGCGGCGGCTTTACCTCGGCTATCTCTACGCGCAGGGCGCCTTCTGGGGCCTCCTGCTCCACGGACGGCCCCGCGTCTACACCTATATCCCGGATTCCCTCAAGACCTTCGTTTCCATTCCGGAGTTCTCGCGCATGCTGCGCCGCGCGGGATACGGCCGCGTGGATGCGCGCGGCTTCATCCTGGGCGGAATTGGATTGCATTGGGCGGTTAAGGAAGAATGACCAAGGAACGGTTTCGCGCCTCCGACTATCGCTTCATCGCCGTGTGCCTGGCAGTGCTCGCGGCGGCCACGTGGTTTTCCGTCAAGAACTTCTACCGCGCGTTCCCGGAGGCTTCGATCGACTTCCGCGCGACCCGCCAGGACGCGCAGGCGCTGGCCGCGCGGTTCCTCGCGGGGCAAGGCTACCGGACCACGGGCTACCGCCTCGCCTCCAGCTTCAACTTCGACGACGACGCCAAGACGTTCCTGGAACGCGAAGCCGGCCTGGAGCGGGCTAACCGGATCATGGGAACGCGGGTCCGCTTGTGGCGCTGGTCCTACCGCTGGTTCCAGCCGCGGCAGAAGGAGGAGTATCGCGTCGATATCACTCCCGCGGGCGAATTCGTGGGCTTCGAGCACCAGTTGCCGGAGGATGCCGCCCGGCCCGCCGCGACTGCCGGGCAGGCCCGCGCCCTGGCCGAGGACTTTTTGCGCGCTCGGCTTCACCGCGACCCGGCCTCGCTCGAATTCGTCGAAGCCTCCGAGGTCCAACGGCCCCGGCGCACCGACCGCGTGCTCACCTGGAAGGAGCGCGACTTCAACCTGCGCGACGCCACCAACCGCGTCGAGGTGACGCTTCTGGGCGACGAGGTGGCCGGGTACCGCGAGTACCTCAAGATTCCCGAGCAGTGGTCGCGCGACTACCAGCGCCTGCGCTCCAAGAACGAAATCGCGACCTACGCCGACATGGCCCTGCTGGTGGGGCTGGTCCTGGGCCTGGTGGCGACTATCGTCATGAAGATCCGCGGGCAGGACGTGCGCTGGCGGCTCGCGGCCACGGTTGGGCTGGCGGGCGCGGCGCTTTCCTTCCTGTCGTCCATGAACCAGTTCCCGCTTCAGGAATTCGACTACGCCACCACCGATTCCTACTCCAGCTTCGTTTCGAGCCAGGTGCTGCAAGCGTTGCTCCAGGCCGCGGCGTACGGGGGAGTGCTGTTCGGCATCACCGCCGGCGCCGAGCCGCTTTACCGCGCGGCGTTCCCCGGCCGCATCTCGCTCGGCAATCTCTTCCGGCCCAGCGGCCTGCGCACCAGGCGTTTCTTTCTGGGCGCCATCCTGGGGATTTCGCTGACGGCGGCGTTCATCGCCTACCAGACGGCCTTCTACATCGTGGCTTGCCGTCACGGCGCGTGGTCGCCCGCGGACGTTCCTTACGACGATCTGCTCAACACCCGGTTTCCGTGGCTGTTCGTCCTGTTTGGAGGTTTTTTCCCGGCGGTTTCCGAGGAGTTCATGTTCCGCATGTTCGCGATTCCGTTTCTCCTCAAGTTGACGCGCTCGCTGGCGGCGGCGGTGGTGTTGGCGGCGTTCCTTTGGGGATTCGGACACGCGGCATACCCGCAGCAGCCATTCTACATTCGCGGCTTGGAAGTGGGAATCGGCGGGGTGGCGCTGGGCCTTATCATGCTGCGCTGGGGCATTCTTCCCACGCTGGTCTGGCACTATTCGATGGATGCCATGTACAGCGCCCTGCTGCTGCTGCGCTCGCACAGCCTCTATTTCCGGCTTTCCGGAGCGGCCAGCGCGGGAATCGTGGCGCTGCCCGTAATAGTGGCGCTGGCCGCATACTGGATTCGCGGCGGCTTCGAACCGGAGACCGGCCTGCTCAACGCCGACGAACGCGGCCCCGCGCCCGAGACTGCGGCGGCGCCGCCCCGGCCCGCCGCCTTCGCAACTGCGCATCGCCCGCTCGGCGCGCGCCGGAGGCTGGCCGCCGTTGCTATCGCCGCGGTCTGCCTGCTCGCGCTGCTGCTCCCGGCCAAACGCTTCGGCGATTCGCCGAAATACAAGCTATCGCGCGGCGAGGCGCGCGCCGCCGCGGACGGGTTCCTGCGCGAGCGCGGCCTCGACTCCGCTGCCTTCCACGCCGTGACCTTTCCGGAGGTCCACTGGGAAGAACAGGACAGCCTGGCGGCCAAGTACTTCCTGGAGCGCCGCCCGGTGGAAGCCGCCTCGGCGCTGTTCGAACGATACCGGCCGGTGCAGTTCTGGGCGACGCGCTATTTCAAGCCGCTCGACAAGGAGGAGGTCACGGTCGCGGTCCATCCGGAGACCGGCAAGGTCACCGGCTTCCAGCACGCCGTCGCCGAAGACGCCCCCGGCGCGGATCCGGCGCCCGGTGCTGCCCGCGAGATCGCCGAAGGATTCGCGGCGTCCCACGGATGGGACCTCGGCGCGATGGATCTGAAAGAGGACAACTCGGAAAAGAAGAAGGCGCGGCGCGATTACACGCTGGTGTGGGAGGCGCGGCCCGGCGACGCGCGCAACGTGGACGAAGCGCGCTACCGCGTGGAAATCGGCGTCACGGGCGGCAGCGTGGGCGCGGCGCGGGTGCACTGGAAGCTGCCCGAAGCCTGGTCCCGCGACCGAGAGCGGCAGAACGCGATTTCGATCCTGACGATGACGCTGCGCATCGCGGCCTTGGCCGGCATCGTGGTGTGGGCCATCCGGCTGCTGGTTCAGAACATCCGCCGCGGCCTGGTCCGGTGGCGCGCCGCGGTCATTCTCGCCCTGGCGGCGGCGTTTCTGACGGCCGCAAGCCGGGCGCTCTCGCTTTCCCTGATGCTTAAGGCATACCCGACCGCCTGGCCGCTCGAAACCTACCAAGCCGCGGAGTACGTCGTGCTGGGTATGGCGGTGGTTCTCATGTTCATCATGGCATGCGGCGCGGCGGCGCTCCTTACGTCCTGCTTCCCGGGGAGCCTGGCGTCGTTTCGTCTTGAGAACCGCCGCGCGCTGGCGCTGGACGCCGCGGCCGCATTGGCCTTGGCCGCTGGATTGGCGGTCGCGCTGAGCCAATTGCGCGCCGCGCTGATGGGCGTTTTTCACGCTCAGGCGCTGTTCTCGCCCGATAGCCCCGATTTGATCGTCAGCTCCGCGCCGGCCGTCGCGGCGCTGGCGGGATCTATCGGCTCCACGCTGGTCCAAGCGGCGGCGCTGGCGGCCATCGTCATGGCCATCCGCCGGGTTCCGAAGCGCTGGATGTTGGCCCCGCTGGCGCTGGCGGGAGCGTTCGTGGCGCTCCCCGCGGACGCGCATACGCCAGGAGAATTCGCGCTCCACTACGGCATCGCGCTCGCGGGATTCGTTTGCATCTCGCTCGTTTTCCTGTGGTTCGCGCGCGACAACTGCCTGGCGTACGCGCTGATTCTGTGGCTGGCGGCGCTGCGCGCGCCGCTTGGGCAGTTATTCGGCGCGGCCAACCCGGCGCTGCGAACGCAAGGCTGGATCGTCGCCGGCGCCGTAGCGCTGGCCGTCGTCTGGGCCTTCTATCCGGGAGTAAAGGAAGCCTTCAGCCGTCAGCCATCGGCCGCCGGCTAAAAGCAAAAGGCAGCCTTCAGCATCGGCTTGCCGGTTGGGCCTTTCCGTCCGCGGATCAGCGGCGTTTGGACGGGGTTCCGGGCAGGGGATCCACGAAATGGACGCCATCGGCCGCGGTCCACGGTTTCGGGAGAACGAACCCAAAATCGTACTTGGGCTGGTAAGGGGCGCTCTCGGGCCGCCCGGTCCGATGCGCGAGGTTGATCTCCGGGGCGGGGGGACGGAGCGGGTCGGGACGGAGCGGGTCGGGCCGCACAACCGGCTCGGGACGGGCGGGAGCGGGTCGAGGCTCCGCCATTTCGAAGGCGGCTTCGGAGGCGGCGCGGTCCAGTTGCAAGGCGCGCAGTTCCTTCAGGCAGCGGAA
>CAIRXZ010000179.1 GCA_903882645.1 uncultured Acidobacteriia bacterium
CCACCGGGTGTGATGAGTTCGAACCCAAATTCTCCTCGCCGGGGTCATCTGACAGTGACCGCCGTTGGGGCTTCATTCAGGCCCTACGAGAAGTTCAGTACCACCCCAAATACAACGCTTGTCGGCCGACAAGAAAACCGTTTGGCCTGCGGGAGTGGGCCGCAAGCCTCTCTTCAATTTCAAAATAGCAGACGGGCGGGCGGACGCCGGGCACGGGGGGCGGGGAAGCCATTGAAAACGCGGGGTAAACTTTTTTTGAAGTTCTTGTGAATGGATTTGGCGGCTTCGACAGCGATGGAGGCCGGGCACCGTCTTCAGGCGCGGATACGGCGCGTAAGTCCCGTAATATGTGGTGGTTATGGGCTTGCCCGGGGCCGCGGCCGGGCGTCCGAAATGCGCGTGAGGCGCGGTCGAGCGGTCTGGCCGGGGTTTCGGGCTTGGCGCGGGGTAGCATCGGTTCCCGGTTTTCGGGTAGACTCAATAGTTGGCGTTCCAAGACGCCGGCCCCGCCACCGAAAGGGCGCGTAGCTCAGTTGGTTAGAGCGCCTGCTTCACACGCAGGAGGTCACAGGTTCGAGTCCTGTCGCGCCCACCAGTTCGTTTCAAGAGCTTCAGCGTGTAGCGCTTTTTGCCCAAGCTGCGGCGGCGCCATCTCCCGCGCCCTTCCGGGGGCGCTGCTGCACATGCCCCAACCCCAGGGCTCGCCATGGGCTGCCGTCTGTCGCGCTTCGCGCTGGGGAAGCGGCCATGAGTACTCGCCACGCGCAGGTTTCCCCGTATTCCTGGGGAATCCGCAATTTCGCCATTTTCGAGTCCCGCGCCGCTCGTGGCGCCAGCGCTTGCGTGACAAGGGGAGGGCGTGGCAAAATCACCGATAGCTTTCGCTATCCCCGCAGTTTAAGAAGGAGAATGGGCGTGCATCATAGAGAACTGCCTTCAGTGGCCATTCTTGCGACCGGCCTCGCGCTGTTTGGCGTTTGTTCGGCGACCTTGGGCCAGAACGCGCCGGCGGGCAAGGGGTCCCAGGCGACGCCGCTGATGGGTCTGCTGGGCCGCTTCACCGCGGCCGGCGTGCCGGCGCTCGGCCCCGGCGAAACCGAGGTCGCGCCCCGCAAGTGGGACCAACCCATCCCGCCCGGCCTGCCCGGCAACGGGCTGGCCCAGCACCCCATGCTCTACGTCGGCGAGGGCTACAACAAGATACTGCTCGTCAATAACGGCAAGGTCGTCTGGACGTATTCCACCGGGACCGGCTGGGAATACGACGACGTGTGGATGCTCTCCAACGGCAACATTCTCTTCAGCCGCATGCAATACGTCGCCGAGGTAACGCCCAGGAAAGAGGTCGTGTGGCGCTACGATGCCCCCGAAGGGACCGAAATCCACACCTGTCAGCCGATCGGCTTGAACAAGGTCATGTTCGTCCAGAACGGCCTGCCGCCGAAGTTGATGGTCGTCAACATCAAGACCAAGGCCGTCGAAGTCCAGCACGACCTGCCCGCCCCGAGCCTGACCGACCGCGGGAGCGTCCACGCGCAGTTCCGCCGGACGCGCTACACGGCGCAGGGAACCTACCTGGTTCCTTTCCTGGAGATGGGCCAGGTTGTGGAATACGACAAGGATTTCAAGGAGATCTGGAAGTACGAGATTGCAAGCCCTTGGGCCGCCATTCGTCTCAAGAACGGCAACACGCTGATTACCGACGAGAGGGATATTCTGACGCGCGAAGTCAACCCCAAGAAGGAGACGGTGTGGGAACTCAGGCCGGGCGACCTGCCGGAGGCCTATCGGTTTATCAACACGCAGAGCTGCACCCGCCTGGCCAACGGCAACACGATCGTCTGCTCCCGCGGCGGCGACGGAAAAGGCCCCCAGCTTGTGGAAGTCACACGGGACAAGAAGGTGGTCTGGGTCCTGCGGGACTGGGCGAACCTCGGCCCCGCAACCGGCGTTCAGATTCTGGACGACCCCGGCATCCCGGAGAACCCGGGGGAATCGCAGCACTGATCGGGATACAAGTTCACGGGGCGGCTCGCCGCCATTGCCGGCGGCATCGGCTCAATGGCCGGCGGATGCCCGCAAGAAAGCGGGCATGGCAGGCGGGAGGCCCACTCCACGGAATTGGACCTCGAGGTGGAAACTAAATCATGAAAACCACGACGCTCACGCCGGAGCTGCTTCACAAGATGGATGCCTACTGGCGGGCGGCCAACTATCTGTCGGTGGGCCAGATCTATCTTTACGACAATCCGCTGCTGAAGCGGCCCTTGACGCTCGCGGATGTAAAGCGCATGTTGCTGGGACACTGGGGCACGACGCCGGGGCAGAACTTCATTTACGTACACTTGAACCGGGTCATCAAGAAATGCGACCTCGACATGATCTACGTCTGCGGCCCCGGGCACGGCGGCCCGGCCGTGGTGGGCAACACGTACCTGGAGGGCACGTACAGCGAGATCTATCCCGACATCAGCCGGGACGAGGCCGGGCTTCGAAAGCTCTTTGTTCAGTTCTCGTTTCCGGGAGGAATTCCCAGCCACGCATCGCCGGAGTGCCCGGGCTCGATCCACGAGGGCGGCGAGCTGGGCTATTCGCTCAGCCATGCGTTCGGGGCGGTGTTCGACAATCCCAACCTGGTGGCCGCCTGCGTGGTCGGCGATGGCGAGGCGGAAACCGGACCGCTGGCCACGGCGTGGGATTCCAACAAGTTTCTCGATCCGGCCACGGACGGCGCCGTGCTGCCGATCCTGCATCTCAATGGCTACAAGATCGCCAACCCGACCATTCTCGCTCGGATCGAACCGGAGGAGTTGGATCAGTTCCTGCGCGGCAACGGCTGGACGCCATATTACGTCGAGGGCCACGAGCCGGCGCTGATGCACCAAGCGATGGCCGCGACGCTGGATCAAGCAGTGGAGGAAATCAAACGCATCCAGCACGAAGCCCGCGTGAACGGCAACACGATGCGCCCGCGCTGGCCCATGATCGTCCTCAAGTCTCCGAAAGGCTGGACCGGTCCGAAGTGGG
>CAIRXZ010000180.1 GCA_903882645.1 uncultured Acidobacteriia bacterium
CTCCGGGTCGTTCTGGACTGTCGCCGGCGCCAATGCCATCATCGCTTTGCGCTGCTGCCGCCTTAGCCACAGGTTCGAAGACTACTGGGAAACCCGTTCCCGAGCCGCCTGATTACCCACTTTTTTGTCGTGCACCCGGCGCCCAGCTCCCGGCCAGGTCCGAAATGGCCTCCCGCAGGCTCCGCGACTGGTGCTGGCGGACCTGCGCCGGCCAGCGCGTGTCCGGCGAGACCGGCTCGTCCATATCCACCGCGCGGATCTCCCGAAAGACTTCGTGCAGCCTCTCGTAATGGACTTTTTCCCGCGATTCGCGGATGGCGACCAGGGCGAAATCCACCCGGTCCGCCAGCGCCCTGCACAGGTTGAACATCCGCACGGCGCCGCCGTGGGCCAGGGGATAGGGCAAAAACGGCGACACGACCAGGACTCTCGGCCGCTCCCGCGCATCTCGCTTCCTACGGCGCGCTCCTGGAGCGAAGGAGATCGTGCCCCGTGAAAGAAAAGGTTCCGCCGGCCCCAAACGTCTCAGGTCCGGGTCGGTGAGAACCCGGAACACGAAAGCCAGTTCTTCGAGGGGGTACTCCGGCTCCTGGTTGACAGGTTCCGGCCGTCCCATGCTGTACGAACGCCACCCCGCGGCGGCCGCCTTCCAAAACAACAGCAGCCAGGCCGTCCAGGCCATCCGGCATCTCGGCACGCCCAGCGCCAACAGCTTCGAGCGGTCGATCACGATGGTTCCGGAAAGCGGGGCCAGAACCTGGCTGGCCTCGCCGGGCTGCAAAACCCGCAGCGCGGCGGTCGCAAACAGCCTGAACCGCCACTGCCGGTGATTGTTCTGCCGGGAGACCGCGAATGTTCGCTCGTCGTCGAAAAGCGGCAACATGTCCGAGGCCGGATCGGAGGGATCCAGGCTCCACAGGATCCAGCGCGCGTCGCTCGCCAGGGCGAACCGCTCCAGGTCCGCGCCGTTCCAGTCCAGCCCGCCCGCGTACCGCGCCACGCCGGCGCCACTTGCGGGCACGAAGGCGAGCCGCGGCCTTGCGGCTCCGTGCAGCCGCCGGAACAGGCGCCGGTCGAATGCCCCCAGTAGACGGACGAGGGCGTCCCGCATCCGGTGGCGGCAATGGCGCACGATGTTTGCCGGAGTGGCTGACAAAAAATCGCCGTAGCCGTTTGCGAACACGGCCCGGAAGGGCGGAATCAGCAGCGGCGCCAACTTCAACAGCGTGCCGCCTCGCTCTCCGGTCCAGGCGCCCGCGCTGATCGCCACGGAGCGACGCCAGAGTTCGCGCTCCGCCCTCAAAACAAGCGCCACTGCGTTGCCGCACACCACCACCCGCTCGCACAGCGCCGCCGTTTCCGGGAACGGCTCGGTGGTGGCGAACAGCCAGACTGGAATGTGCGGGATGCCCCGGCGGAGGTGAAGCACGGAGCTGTGACAAATCGCCGGGCTGCGCCCGACTACCGCCGCGACCTTCCGATCGCTCTTGCCGAGCCTCGCAAAAACCGCTCGCAACAGAGCTCTTAAAGGGTTCTGCCCTTCCGCGGGCAGCCCCTTCGCACAAATCGCCATTCCGCTAGGTTGGTGGCGCGTCCCGATTCGGAGGGTTGGCTGCTCTTCCCTGGAGATCCCTGCAAAACCGTTGTGAGACCACGTTAGGCTATTGACGTTACCAGTAGAGGTTGATGTTACCACGGGATCGCGCGGCGGGAAGTCTCGGCTCCAGCGCATTTCGTCCCGGGACTATCGGCCAGGACTACCAGCCGGGCAGGAACCGTTCCAGCGAAGAGGCCGGGCGGCGGCGGCCGAATCGGAGCGCCTCGGGGCGCGATTCGCCCGTTTTCACGCGGGTCCCGCGACTATAATGGAGTTTTTCCAAGGAGAAGCCCGTGAAAATCGGAACCGTAGTTCTCGTTATTGGCGCGGCGGCCTCGGCCGTCCTCGCGCAGAATGCCCCCACCCCCAGCCCAGCCCCGGCGGCGCCGCCGGCCGCGGCTCCGGGGCGCGGACGGGGCGGGTTCGGCGCCCCGGCTGTCCGGTCTCCGGAAGTTTCGCCGGATGGAAAGGTGACGTTCCGCCTGCGCGCGCCCAACGCCAAAGAAGTGTTCGTTACAGGAGTCGGCCAGCGGCTGGCCATGGAGAAGAACGATCAAGGCGTCTGGACCGCCACCACCGACGTCCTGAAACCCGATATTTACGCGTACTCGTTCTCGGTCGACGGGGCCACTTTTAACGATCCCGGCAACCCGCGCTTCAAGACCGCCTACGGCAGCGCCGGACAAAGCGAAGTGATCGTGCCGGGACCCGGGCCGGTCAGTTGGGCGCCCGGCAAGGACTTGCCGCGCGGGGCCGTCACGCGCCACTTCTACCACTCGGCGGTGGCCGGCGACGACCGCGACTTCTGGGTCTACACGCCCGCGAGCTACGATCCGAAACGCAAGGAAGCGTACCCGACCCTCTACCTGCTGCACGGGCTGGGCGACGATTCCAATTCGTGGATCGAGAGCGGCGCCGCCAACGTGATCCTCGATAACCTGATCGCTCAAGGCAAGGCCAAACCGATGGTCATGGTGAACCCGCTGGGTTACGGCGTCGCCGGCGGGCCGGCCACGGCCATGGGCGAGACCATGATTCCCAGTTACGCGCGCACCATCCTGGAAGAGGTGATGCCGCAAGTGGAGAAGGCGTACAACGTCTCGAAGGACCGGAACGAGCGCGCTATCGCCGGCCTTTCCATGGGCGGCGCCGAGTCGACTTTCGTGGGGTTGAACCACCTGGATAAGTTCGCCTGGATCGCCTCGTTCAGCGGCGCTTACGTGATGTGGCCTCGCGCCACGCCGGCCGGAGGAGCCGCAGCGGCCGCGGGACGCGGGGCCGCGCCCGGAGCGCCCCCTGCCGCTCCCACGCCGGGAGCGCCCTCCGCCGCGGGAGGGCGGGGCGGGGCCGGAGGAGGCCGGGGCGGCCAGACCGTCGATACCGCCACCATCGACAAGACTTTCCCCAGCCTCGACGCCAAGGCGAATTCGCAGATCCGCATGCTGTGGATCGTGTGCGGCGCCGACGATGGCCTGCTGGGCGTCAACCATTCTTTCGAGGAGTGGCTGAAATCGAAGAACGTGAAGTTCACTTCGCTGGAAGTTCCCGGCATGGCCCACGTCTGGCCCCTCTGGCGCCAGAACCTGACCGACATGGCGCCGATGCTGTTCCAGGCGAAGAAGTAACGTGCCATTCGCCCGCGTCGAAGACGTTCGCCTCTACTACAGGCTGGAAGGCCTGGACGGCCTTCCAGTCCTGGTGTTCGCGCACTCGCTGGGGGTGGATCACGGCCAGTGGGACCCGCAAGTCCCGGATTTGTTGCCTCATTTTCAGGTCCTGCGCTACGACATCCGCGGCCATGGCGCGTCAGACGCTCCGCCGGGGGACTACACGATGGAGCGCCTGGGCCGCGACGCGCTGGCGCTCGCCGATGCGCTCGCGATCCCGCGGTTCGCCTTTTGCGGCCTCTCGCTAGGGGGCATGATCGGCCAATGGCTGGGCGCGAATGCGGCCGATCGCATCACGCGCCTCGCGCTCGCCAACACGTCGCCCCGTCTTGCCGATCCCGGTCCCATGGAGCAACGCCGCCAGACCGTGCTTCGCGAAGGAATGGGCGCCATCGCCGGCGCCGTCATGGGGCGCTTCTTCTCGCCCGAATCGCCGGCCGGCGCCTCGCCCGCGGTGGCGTCCACGCGCCGCACGCTTCTCGCCACCGACCCCATCGGCTACGCCGGATGTTGCGCCGCGGTCCGCGACATGGATCACACGGGCCTGCTCAGCGCCATTCGCGCGCCGGTACTGGTGATCGCCGGAGACCGCGACCAATCGACGCCATGGCCCGGCAACGGCGAAGTCATCGCGGCAGCCATTCCCGGCGCGAAAGCCGTCCACCTGCCCACCGCCCACCTCTCCAACCTGGAACGCCCCCGCGAATTCACCGCCGCCCTGCTGGAGTTTCTCGGGGCCTCTTGAGTGGGGCGGACCTCCCGGTCTGTTGGAGAGGGCCTGCGGCCCGCGGAATTTCATGAAAAACGCCGATGGCTGCCCCCTGGTTCGCCCCGTGGAGTGGGCCTCCAGGCCTGCCATGCCCGCTTTCTTGCGGGCATCTGCCGGCCGAGAGGATGCCGCCAGGAATGGCGGCATGGCAAGCCGGAGGCTCGCTCCACGAAGGGGCGCCGATGCCCGCGCTGGTTCTTCGACCCTGCCTTCTTACTCTTATTGCCCCAGCCGCCCCGCCGGAAGTGAATCCCGCTAGAATGAATCGCTTCGAGGTGACCCCATGGCAAACGATGCCGTGTTGAAACGTTCGGCCCGACTTCTTCGATTCGGCGCGCTGGCAAACGTGCTCGCCGTGGCCGCACTGGCCCAGCCGCTCGCCCCCGTGCGCCCCCCGGCGGTTCCCCTGGTGGCGCATGACCCCTACTTCAGCATCTGGTCGATGGCCGACCGCCTAACGGACGAAGGTACCGCGCACTGGACCGGGAAGCCCAACAGCCTCTGCGCGCTGGTGCGCGTCGATGGCAAGGCGTACCAGGTGATGGGCCGCGAACGCACGGCCGGCGCGACGCTCGAACAGGTTGGCCTGGAGGTGCTGCCCACGCGAACCATCTACCGGTTCGCCGGCGCCGGCATCCAACTCGATCTCACCTTCTTCACTCCCGCGCTGCCGGACGATCTGGAAGTCTTGTCGCGCCCGCTGACCTATATCGAGTGGTCGGTTGCCGCCGCCGATGGCAAGGACCACGAAGTTTCGCTCTACTTCGACGCATCGAGCGAGCTGGTGGTGAACACCGCCGACCAGCCGGTCGAGTGGTCGCGCTTGCGCCTCGATGGACAAACCGTTCTGCGCATGGGATCGCGCGACCAGCCCGTGCTGGCCAAGCGCGGCGACGATCTTCGCATCGACTGGGGTTATCTCTACCTCATGGCCGGACAACCGGATGGAACTTCCGCCGTCGCGGCGCCTCACCAGGAAGCCCGCGCGGCGTTCGAATCCACTGGAAAGCTGCCGGCCTCGGACGATTTCACGAGCGCGTCCGAGCCGCGCCGTGGAAACGCCGTGCTGGCTTTCGCCTTCGACATTGGCAAGGTGGACGCGCGGCCCGTCTCGCGCTACCTGATGATGGCGTACGACGACCTCTACTCCATCGAGTATTTCCAGCGCCGTGAGCGCCCCTGGTGGCGCCGCAACGGCGCCGGGGCGATCGATCTCCTGCGCGCCGCCCGCAACGAGCACGATGCCCTGCTCGATCGGAGCAAAGCGTTCGACGCCGAGCTGATGGCCGACCTGCGCAAGACCGGTGGCGAGGAATATGCCCGCCTGGCTGCGCTCGCTTACCGCCAGACGCTGGCCGCGCACAAACTGGCGGCCGATGCCGATGGCGCCGCCATGTACTTCCCCAAGGAGAACTTCAGCAACGGCTGCATCGCCACCGTGGACGTGATCTATCCCAGCTCGCCCTTCACCCTGCTCTTCAATCCCCGGCTGCTCGAAGCGCAGTTGCGGCCCGTGCTGGAATACGCCGCCATGCCGCGCTGGCGGTGGCCCTTCGCGCCGCACGATCTGGGAACTTATCCGCAAGCCAACGGACAGGTCTATGGCGGAGGGGAACGCACCGAAGTGAATCAGATGCCCGTGGAAGAGAGCGGAAACATGCTCATCATGCTGGCCGCCCTGGCGCGCACCGAAGGCAACGCCGCGTTCGCCGAGAAATTCTGGCCGCAGCTTACTAAGTGGGCCGGGTATCTGAAGGAGAAGGGCCTCGACCCAGAAAACCAGCTTTCCACCGACGATTTCGCCGGCCACCTGGCGCGCAACGCCAATCTCTCGATCAAAGCCATCGTGGCGCTGGGGGCCTACGGCATGTTATGCGAGATGACCGGACGCCCACAGGACGCCGCGCTCTATCGCAAAACCTCCCAGGATTTCGCCCGCAAGTGGATGGAACTCGCCGACGACGGCGACCACTACCGCCTGGCCTTCGACAAAGCCGGCACGTGGAGTCAGAAGTACAACTTAGTCTGGGATAAGTTGCTCGGACTCAACTTATTTCCCGAGGAAGTAACTCGCAAGGAAATTGCGTTCTACGAAACCAAGTTCAACAAGTACGGACTGCCGCTCGACAACCGCAAGGACTACACCAAGCTGGACTGGCTGGTTTGGACCGCGACGCTGGCGGGCGGACAGGCGGACTTCGAGAAGCTGATCGCCCCCGCCTATCGCTGGATCAACGAAACCCCCACCCGGGTCCCGCTGACCGACTGGTACGACACCGTGACCGGAAAGCAGCAGGGCTTTCAAGCACGGTCGGTGGTAGGCGGGGTGTTTGTGAAGATGCTGGCGGACCCGGCGATGTGGAAGAAGTACGCGGGGCGGGGGACGGGCGGCCAGTAACGGAACGGCGGTCCGCTATAGCGGATCCCATAGAGGCACGCACACTTAGCGCACTACCAGGCGTTCCGGCATCGACGGTTATCGACGGACCGGCGCCGCTGCCATAGCCGGAATGGAGTTGAACGGGGGTCCCTTTGAGGCAGCCAGACATCTCGCGCGAAGCCGTGTGGGGCGCGCGCCCTCGCCCGCGCGTGCGGCGGCGGGACGGGGGCGTCCCGCGCGGTCCAGGGGGACGCCCCACCAGCAGACTTCCAGAACGCCATCCCGCGTTTCCTGGCGGCTCTACCGCGCTCCGGCTCCGCCGCAGCGGCCCAGAGACCGGCTATACCGACTCGAGGGCGGCCTGCAACATGGCCCTGGTGTAGGCCACGCTGTAAGTGATGCCCGTGGGGCCGCCGCCGCCGGGATAGCCGCCGATACGGCCGCCGGGGCCAACCCGGTCCCGGTCTGTGTCGAGCGCGCGTGGATGCTCGGGGTAAATCGTCCCGGTGTATTTGTTCTTCACCAGCGCCTTCATGACGCCGAACATGTCGCACTGCCCGGCGTCGATGAACAACTCCGTGTACCTCTCGTAGGGCTTCACGACGCGGACATTGCGGTAGTGACAGTGATTGATGCGCTTCCGGCTGGCGAAATAGGCGGCGACTTCCACGGCGTTGTCGCCCATCTCCGTGGTGACCCCGCAGTCGAACGTGATGCCGTTGGCGGGGCTGTTGACGATTTCGATCAAATGCTTCCAACCCGCCACGGTACCCATGATTTGCTGGGAACCGCGGCTGACGGGGGCGGGAGGATCGTTAGGGTGCAGGGCCATCCGGACGCCCGCCTTCTCGGCCACCGGAATCACGGCCTTCAGGAAGTAGGTGATGTTGGCCCACATCTCGGTCAGGTTGTGGGCGCCCTCGCTGGCCAGCGGCGGCAGGTCTCTGAACTTCACATGCCTGGCGTTCGGGAACGCAGCCAGGGTCTCGGCGGTGATCTTGCCGTTTTCGTCCCTGTAGATCGGCGACACCAGCCCGCCGTTCTCATTCACCAACAGTTCCAGCTCGTAGTCGAAGCCGGTGTAGCCCGCGTTGGCGCGTCCGACCTCCTCGTAATAGCCCTCCACGGCGCGGTGCGCGTAGAAGTTATACTCGACCACGGGCAAACCGCCCTTCCCGGCCGCCTCTATGGAGGCGATGAACGCCTCGAGGTCCTTGGCCCGGGTGTCCCGGCCGTAGATGACGCTGGACGGGACGTTGATCATCGCGTTGTACGCCACCATGCCGGCGTCCTTGGCAGTCTGGACGGCGCGTTTTACGCCATCTTCCGTCCACGCCCCGCCTCCACCGCCGACGCCCACGCCGATCAGGTGAGTGACGCCGATCTGCTTGATGCGCTGGTAGCTGGCGGACGGGTTGCCGAAACCGCCGCCTCCACGGCCGCCCGGGACCGCGGCGGGCGCGGGCTGTACGGCCGGCGCGGGCTCCGCGCGGGGCGCCAGAAGGCCTCCATAGCCGCCTCCGCCGCCACCCCGGCCTGCCGGAGCAGCGCCTCGCCCGGCTGGGGGCGCAGCTCCTCCCGCCGCGGCGCCGGGAGCTCCAGCGACTGGAGGCGCTCCCGCCACCGCGCCCCGGCCCGCCCCAGCCTGGGGCTGCAAACCGGCCGGCAGAGGCCCTCCGCCATCGCCGGCGGACAGGCTGAGTTTGGGCGTGTCCGGTCCTTCTTCAATCGGCCATTTGCGAGTCGCGGGGGCGGCCGCCGCCGTCTCGAGGGACTGCGCCAGCGCGGCCCCACTCACGCCTTGCATCATTCTCCTGCGCGAAAATCGGAATTCCATGGTCAAAGAACCTCCCTCAGTCCGGATTGGGATCCTAGCCACCGGATGTTATCACCTTTCCCGTCAGCCGGCCGGACCATCGCCTTTTGTGAGTGCTTAACCGTCTTGGGGATGTTGCCGCGAAAGGAGGTTGGCAGGCGAAAGCGCCTGCCCCACCTTGCCTTGCAAGGTGTTGATCCTCCAAGGTGGGGCAGGCGCTTTCGCCTGCCAACGGACCGCCAATAGATGATGGATCCCCAGTTCGGGTAAGCACTCGCCTTTTGTCGTCCGTCGGCCCTGCCGGTAAAGCTGGCAAGCCAGCCTGTTCCGCCAAGGGATCGTTTTGAAACAACATGGCCAACCGGTGATGGAGGCGGTTATTCCCGGGCAAACCCTAATTCTTCGGGGCTGCCCTCGCGGCGGGGTCGAAAAGGCGTTGGTCCACGGGGAGCGCCCGGTAGACGGCCGGGTCCGGCGTGGCGCGGAAACAATCGGACAGGTCCGTGGCGGCGGCATCCAGGAGACTCATAGGAGGCGCGCCCAGCAGGCGGAAAATCGTCTTGAGCAGGCCCGGAAAGCCGGTGTTGGCGTGCGAAACGTAATTGCGCCTGATCCACGGGCCGGCGCAGAGCAGGACGGTGCGGCGCGCGTCGATGTGATCCACGCCGCCGAGCGCGTCGTTCTCGGTGACGAACACCGCCATCCGGTTCCACCACTTCGTGCCGGAAAGGAACTCGAGGATGCGCCCCAGCGCCAGGTCGTTATCGGCGACGAAGGATTCTTCGTAGGGGTAACCATCGGAGGCGCGCGCGGGCCCGGTGCGATCATTGGGCAGGTGAATGAAAAGGAGCCGCGGCAGCTCCGCGCCGGTTTTGACGCAGCTCTTCTCGATCTCGCCGATGAACTGCGCCGCGCGGTCCTGGTCGCGGATGTTCGCGTCAAACGCCTGGCGCGCGCCGAAGGCCTCGACCGCCGCACCATGCCGGCCGAGGTGTTCCAGGGCGGCCGTCCAGGAAGGCGAATCGGCGTAGAAGTTGTCGCTGAACGCCCACTGGAGCGCGATGGCGTGATGGTTCGGCGTTATGTTGAGATCCTTGATGCTCAGCCGCTGCCGCCGGCCGTCCACATAGCCGCGCGTTCCGAATCGCGCCAGATCGGGGAAAGACATGGCCGGGCCGTTGGACGCTCCCGGAATGTCGCCCAGCGTTTCGTCGTAGCTGCGGCCTTCCTTGACGATGAGCACGACATACCGGACGCCCGCGGGCAACGGTGGAGCGGCGCCGGCGCGGGGCTGGAAGCCGTTGGCCTCCATGACCAGGGCGGTCCGCGACGGCAGTTCTTCGAGGCTGGGGACCGGGAACACGGAAACGGATCCCCGCAGCCACTGGCTTTCGCCGAACGGAGCGTTCGGCCCGGCGCCCCTGGCGTTCAGGGCAAAAACGGAGTCGCCTCCGATGGCGACGCCGGTGGGAAACCAGCCCGCGGGAATGTGGCCGATGACGCGGCCCGCCCGGGTGTCGATCACGCCCACCGCATTGATGCCGGCTTCCGCCACCAGGAGCAGCCCGGACGGCGCATGGTAAGCAAGGCCCGCCGGCAGCACGCCGCGGAGGGATTCGAAGCCCGGAATGCGTATCGGGATCTCAGCCTCCACGCGGTTTGCGGCTGCGTCGATGACGGTGACGGAGTCGTCGCCGCCGTTGGAGACGAAAACGCGGCCGCCGGCGGCGGCCACGCCGAAGGGTCCGGCGGGGGCTTCGCCGGCGCGATCGGGGGGGCCGGTTGCGATCGCCGCTTCGACCTTGGGAGTGGAAGGGTCGGAGACATCCACCACGCGGAGAGCGCCGGCGGCGGCAACGTACAGCTTGCGCCGGTCCGGCGAGAGCGCAAGCGCGGCGGGCGGCAGCCCGACTCCGGCCCACGCGATCACCTGGCGCGAGCGGGCCTCGATGACCGCGATGCGGGAGTTGGCCGCGTCCGCGGCGTAGAGCAGGCCGCTCGAGGCGTCGAAGGCCAGCGCGCCGGCGTAGCTCGCGGCGGCGCCGCCCCGGTTCAGGTCGATTGCGCGAATCCGCCCGGTGTTCCAGTCGAGCAGGCTGATGCGTCCGGCCGCTCCCTCCGCAACGAACGCGGCGCGCTGGCCCGAGAAGACCAAGCCGCGGGACGCATCGCGCCAGTCGGGCGCGCCGGACCGGAAGGGAGTTTCCGGAGCGCGCGCGGGGACTTGGCGGACCTCCCAACGGCCGCCCGTTCCGCGTTCCATCAAGGTGAGAGCGCTGGCGTCCGGACCTGGGACGGCGGTTGCGACGGCCTTGCCCGCCGCGCTCACCGCCAGGCCGAATGGACTCGGTCCCGTGGCGAATTGACCCCCGGCGGGCGCCACGATGCGGCCGCCGGGCAGAATGGACGCGCCGGAGCCTTGCGAGGGGGGGCGTATCCCGGCGGGCGCGGCGTACCACTGCGCGCAGACGAGCGCCGGGACCGCGACCAGCGCAAGGGGATATCGCCAGACGGCGGGCACTTATCCATCATAATAGGCCTCGCTTCCGCGATTCCGCGGAACCGGCTCGGTGCCGGCGAAATCGCAGCAACCGATCCGGCCGCGCTGTGCTCTAATCTAATTAGGCATGATGGCACGCGGCATGCTAGGTACTGCGATATGAAGCCGGGTGTTTCGCGCGGCGCGTCCAGCCGGGCGCCCCGAGGCGGTGGATCGGACGATCGAAGAGGAGACCAATGGCATCGAGTAGTCCCCCGGCGTATGCGACCCAGAAGCCGCTCGAAGATCCGCTGGCTCACTTACCGTGCTCCAGCATTCTGGAGTACCGCAAGGGGCAGGCGATTTACGGTCCGGACCAGCCCTGCACGGCCATCTACCTGGTTATCGACGGCAAGGTGAAGGTTTCGCGCGTGGCCGAAGACGGCCACCAGGTGGTTGTCGACATCTACCAGCCCGACGAGTTTTTCGGCGAATCGGCGTTTCTGAGCCTGTTGCGCCGCTCGGAGGAGGCGACCGCTCTGGAGAGCACCAAGCTGATGACCTGGACCGCCGCGGAGATCGAGGACATCATCAACAGGCGGCCGCGCCTGGCGGTGGCGCTGGTGCAGATCCTGGTGCAGCGCACCATCGAGTTCACGCATCGCATCGAAAGCTTCTCGGTGGACAACATCGCCCGGCGGCTGGCGCGTTCGCTGATCCGGTTTTCCGAGCGGCTCGGCGTGGCGGAAGAGGACGGCGCGGTGCGCATGACGCCGTTTACGCACGAGCTGCTCTCGCAATACGTGGGCACCTCGCGCGAGATCGTGACGCACTATATGAACCAGTTCCGGCGGGAGGGCTACCTGCGGTACTCGCGGAAAGGCATCATCCTGAACCGGGACGCCTTCAAAGACTGGCTGCGCCAAGGCGCCTGACAGCTTAATGGGAGTTTCCGGGCGCGCAGCCGGGTCCGGGCTCGCCCGGCCCCAACGAAGCTTGCGACAAACGCCCGGTTCGACATCCGGGCGCGGGATCTGCTACTATAACCAGTAGAATCATTGTGGTAAATCTGCCCGAACTTTTCCTCTTCGGCGCGTCGGCGCTCCTCATCCCCGGTAGTTCCACCGTGAGCAACGGCTAGGAGATCTATGGCATCCAACAGTTATTCCCAAGGCGCCCAGGTCGAGCACCAGATATTTGGGCTGGGAACCGTCATGTCCAGCAGCGATGAACGCATAGTGATCAAATTCGACGATCACGGCGAGAAGAAGTTCGTCACCACCATAGTGATGGGCAGCTTGAAGAAGAGCGACCGGCAGCCTCCGGCCGAGAAGAAGGGCGCCCGGAAGAAGAGGGCCGCGCCCGCCACGGCGTAGGCGCCGGAACGAGGGACTTTCGTTGAACGCACGTCAAAAAAGGTTGTTTGAAGAGGCCCGGAAGCGAAATCCGGACCTTAAGATGCCCGCCGCCTCGGCGCCCACGGAGTGGACGGAGGCCGACCTCGCGCTCGTCAAGCAAGGCGTGGGAGAGGGAGACAAGAACAGCAGGCCGGACCGCTCCCCGGCCGGGCCCGGCGGCGAGAGCGGCGGCGAAGCGCCCACGGGCGAGCAGATTGGCGCGGTGGTCACGTACTTCGAGGCCAAGGGCTTTGGTTTCCTGCGGCCCGACGATGGCGGCAGGGACATCTTCTTCCACGTCTCGCGTCTGGTGGAAGGCCTGGCCACGGACCTCCGGCCGGGCACGCGCGTGGCCTATGAGCTGGGTATGGACCGCACCGGCAAGATGGCCGCGAGCAGCGTGCGCATTCCTCCACCGCAATAAGGCTATACTGATAGAACCGGTCAGCGCCCGCGCCGGTTTCCGCGCGAGGGCGCACGCGCCTCATTTCATGTTCGACAACCTATCGGAAAAACTGCAACGGGTTTTCAAGAACCTGCGCGGCGAAGGCAAGCTCACGGCCGCGAACATGGAAGCCGCGTTGCGCGAAATCCGCATGGCGCTGCTCGAAGCCGACGTCAACTTCAAGGTTGTCAAGCAGCTCATCGAGAACATCCGGGAGAAGGCCATGGGCGAGGAAGTGCTCACGGCCCTGTCGCCTTCCGAGCAGGTCGTCAAGATCGTTCACGAAGAGATGATCAAGATCCTGGGCAGCCACGAATCCAGGCTGCGCTTCGCCAACGACCCGCCCAGCGTGTTCCTGATCGTGGGGCTGCAAGGCTCGGGCAAGACGACCTCGGCGGGCAAGCTGGCGCGCTGGCTTTCGCGGAACGGCCACCGCCCCATGCTGGTGTCGGTGGACGTGTACCGGCCGGCGGCGCGGGAGCAGCTCAAAGTGATCGCGCGGGAAAGCGGGCAAACCATCTATGAGGGCGCGCCCGGCGAGAAACAACCGCTCGAATTGGCGCGCGCGGCCCGGATGGAGAGCGTCCAGACGGGCCGGGACGTGCTGCTGGTGGATACGGCCGGACGATTGCACATCGACGACGATCTCATGACCGAGTTGCAGCAGCTCAAGGAGCAGCTCAACCCGGTCGAGATCCTGTTCGTGGCCGATGCCATGACCGGACAGGACGCGGTCAAATCGGCCGGCGAGTTTCACCGGCGTCTGGGGATCACGGGCGTCATTCTGACCAAGATGGACGGCGACGCGCGAGGCGGCGCGGCGCTCTCCATACGGCACGTCACCGGACAGCCGCTCAAGTTCGTGGGAGTGGGCGAGAAGCCCGACGCCCTCGAGCCGTTCCACCCCGACCGGGCGGCCAGCCGAATCCTCGGCATGGGCGATATCCTGTCGCTGATTGAAAAAGCGGGGCAGGAACTCGACCAGAAGAAGGCCGTCGAGATGCAGCGGAAGCTCATCGAGAACGACTTCACGCTCGAGGATTTTCGCGATCAGATGCGGCAGGTGCGCAAGCTCGGGTCGTTGGGGTCCTTGCTGGATATGATGCCCAAGGTGGGCATGCTCAAGGACCTGAAGAACGTCAAGGTGGACGAGGGCGAAATCGGCCGCGTGGTGGCGATCATCGATTCCATGACGCCGCGCGAGCGCGACAACCACATGATCATCAACGGCAGCCGCCGCCGGCGAATCGCCAGGGGCAGCGGGACCACCGTGCAGGAAGTCAACCAGTTATTGAAGCAGTACGCTACTGCCAGGAAGATGATGAAATCGCTTTCCGGAGGCTTCCTTGGCAGAAAGATGGGCAAGATGAAAATGCCGCCCGGTTTCCCGTTCGGGGATATGCTGGGGCGATAGAAGCCAGTGGGGCAGGCCATCGTTTTTTTTGTGGCCTGCCATCCGGCGAAAGAAACGCAGACGACGAAAAACCATCGTCTGCGCCACTTTGGACACCAATTGGAGCGCAGATGCTGATGATACGATTGGCGCGATTCGGCGCCAAAAAGAAGCCTTTCTACCGGGTGGTGGTGATTGAGAAAGAACGGGCGCGGAACGGGCGCAGCCTGGAAGTTCTGGGCCACTATAATCCCCTGACCACCCCGGCGAAGCTGGTCCTGGAACGGGACCGCCTGGAATACTGGACCAAGAACGGCGCGCAGATGTCCGATACGGTGAAGCGGCTGGTGGAAAAGAACCCAGCCCCCGCCGAAGCTCCCGCGGTCCCGGCTGCCTGATCCGGGCCGCCCGACTGTAACGAAGAGAACGCTTGCGCTTTTCACGGGCGGCGCTGTGGCGCCTCCTTTGCCCCCGCGAGTGGCGTAACATGTGGTTAGGAGGGCCGGGTGATGAAACAGTTGATCGAAGATATCGCCAAAGCTCTGGTTGACATCCCGGAAGAGGTGTCTGTCCGCGTGGTGGAGGGAGAGCAGGTCACGGTCCTGGAACTCAAGGTGGCTCCGAGCGACCTGGGCAAGGTGATCGGCAAGCAGGGCCGGACGGCGCGGTCCATCCGCACGATTCTCGGCGCCGCGGGCATGAAGCTGAACCGCCGCTTCACGCTGGAAATCCTGGAATGAACCTGCCCGAAGCGGCGCCCGGCGCGGACGGCTGGGTCGCGGTGGCGCTGCTTGGGAAGCCGCGGGGAATCCGGGGGGAAATCACGGCCCTTGCCCTTAGCGGCAAGCCCGAACGCTTTCAGGATCTGCGGGAGGCGTACCTGTTCCGCGAGGCCGCGGCAGCCGACCGGCTTGGCCGGTTGGATGGCGACAGACCGCCGGCGTTCTCCACGCTCGCCGGCGAGCGCTTCGAAGTGGAGCGGACCTGGTTCCACCTGGAAACCCTGGTTTTCAAGTTCCGTGGAGTCGATAGCATTTCCGATGCGGAGCGCTTGGCGGGGGCCGAAGTGCGGGTTCCGCTGAGCGAGCGCGCGAAGCTAGAGCCGGGCGAGTTCTTCCAATCCGACCTGGTGGGCTGCGAGGTGGTCGAGGGGCGCACGGGCGAGAGCCTGGGACGCGTCCGCGCCTGGGAGGATTCGGGCGGGGCCGGCCTCCTGGCGGTGGAAGGCGGATTGTCGATCCCCTTCGCGCGCGCGATCTGCAAGGCGATCGACCCCGCGGCCAAACGAATCGTGGTGGAATTGCCGGAAGGCTTGAAGGATTTGAACCGGCCGTGATCTTCCATGCGCTGACCATCTTCCCCGAGTTCTTCGGCGGGCTGCTCGCGCACGGAGTCGTCAAGCGCGCCCAGGATGCGGGCATTCTCGATATCCGCGTCCACAACCTCCGTGATTGGACCTCGGACCGGCACAAGACGGTGGACGACCGGCCCTTTGGGGGCGGCGAGGGCATGGTGCTCAAACCCGAACCGATTTTCCAAGCCGTGGAATCGATCTGGAACGGGCCGTGCCTCCGAGTGCTTAACCGAAGTGGGGATTCATTGTCTTTAGGCGGTCCGTTGGCAGGCGAAAGCGCCTGCCCCACCTCCGAGGATCAACCCCTTGCGAGGCAAGGTGGGGCAGGCGCTTTCGCCTGCCCGGCCAACCGCAAGGTAGCGCTTCTCTCCGCCCAGGGCCGTCTCTTCGACCAGGCCATGGCCAACCGCCTGTCCCGGTGCGCCGAGATTCTCCTCATCTGCGGCCGGTACGAAGGCGTCGACGAGCGCGTGGCGGAGCACCTGGCCGACGAAGAGATCTCCATCGGCAACTACGTATTGAGCGGCGGGGAACTGGCCGCCGCGGTGGTGATCGACGCCGTGGCGCGCTTGCTCCCGGGCGTGCTGGGGAACGAGAAATCCGCCGAGTTCGAGTCCTTTCAGGAGACCGGCCACGGAGAAGGCCTGCTGGATTGCCCCCACTGGACGCGTCCGGCGGAGTTTCGGGGATGGAAGGCGCCCGAGGTGCTGCTGAACGGCAACCACGAAGAGATCCGCCGCTTCCGAAAGCAGGCCGCGCTGGAGAAGACAGCGAGGTTGAGGCCGGATCTGATCAAGTGACTTGCTGAGGCGCGTTCCGTTTTTCAGCCGGTTGGCCGGCCGCCGGCAGCCTCACTGTTTCCGAGTGGCGCGTGATCCGGCCGAAGCGCGCGAAGCGGTGGCGCAGGCAGATCAGCGAGATGGGCGACGATCCAGCCACGTGCGACGCTGAAGGAGTTGCCGGGGTCCGGGGCCGCGTGCACGTAGTTTCCCGAATTCCCGTTTTTTAGCGATTGACGAACACGGGTATCGCTAAGAGCTATGCGATGAGCCACTTAGGTTACCGTTGTGCGATCCGCTGCTCGGCTTCCATGATGTTCCGCAGAATAGCGTTGATGCGGGTCAGATGACCCTCACCCTTCGATCGCAACCACGCGAGTACGCTTGGATCGAGCCTCACGCTGACAGGAACCTTCGGCCGAATGTCGCGCAGTCGAACCATCTGCGCCAACTGCTCGTCCGTTAACCGAGGAATGTCGTCGTAGTTGATGTCGGAATCGTCTCCGGCGGCTTGCTTCGTGGCGTGACGCATTGCCGAACGCCGCTCCGCTTCAGTCCATTTCCTGTTCTTGATATCTTCGGAAGTCATCTTTGTTAGCCCTTCGCGCCGAGATAATGCGGGTGATTTCTTCGCCATCGATTTCCTCCCTGTAAACATGAACGACGAACAGCACGACTGGGGCATCGGGGCCCAATCGAGCCGCCCCAATCGCGTGCCATCGTTGCTCTCCGGTTTCGTCCACACGGTCTGGACGCACAAGGCAGCGTTCGTCTTCAAAGGCCAAAGCCGCCATTTCGAATGAGACCCGATGCTTTTTCCGGTTGAGCCGGTTCTTCTCTTCATCCCACTCGTAGCGCATCTGTATATACAATCGTAGCACTTGTGGAGGACGCCCGCGCGGCGCTCAAGTCCTAGGGCTGTATCGGAAACGCTCCGGCCTACAAGGCCCTCGGGTACGCGTGCGATGCCCGGGGCCGGAGCGTTTTCGATAGAGCGACTTGAAGTGAGCCGTTTGGACTCTCGACCTTATGCGTTTTGAATAGCTGCGGGGACCTTTGCCGCACGGGGTTGAGCGGAATCGGAAGCGCGTCTGAGGTTACGTTTTCGGCGCTGGTACGCTGCGGGTCGCCGGTCGCACTGTGCCCGGACACAGTTGGAGTCCTGGCGTCCCCGCACCGAAACAATTCGCCTTGTCAAAGAGCAGGACATGGTTTCTTCTCGGGAGGTGGTGGGGCGCGCAATCGCGCTTCGGCGGCCGTGAATCTCTCGACAAGGGCCATCGGGCCGCCGCAACGCGGGCACGTCCAAAGCGGCCGCGGCCTGTCGGTTGCGGAAGCGGCGGGAGCGGGTTGCGGCGCGGGATTCGCCTTCAGCAGTTCGAAGGCCAGGGGCAGCAACGCCGCGCGCCGCCGGTGGGCGAAGAATCCGAAGTGCCGGATGCGCACGAACCCCCTGGGCAAGACATGCAGAAAGAACCGCCGCAGGAACTCGTCCAGCGCCAGCCGCATCAGCCGCTTCTTGTTATGACGCGCCGAGTCGCGCCAGCGAAAGACAACCTCGCCATCCTCCAGCGCGACCAGGCGATGGTTGGAGATGGCCACGCGGTGCGTGTAGCAGCCCAGATAGCGGAGTGCGTGCTCGGCCCCGTGGAATGGAGGCTTGGCATACACCACCCAGTCGTTGCGGAACAGCGTCCGCAGCATGGCGGCAAATGCGACCGGGGCTGCCAGCGCCTCCAGTTTGCCGTGGAACTTCAGTTTGCCCGCCGCGTGCAGTCCCCGCAGTCCTTGCACGAACTTTCCCCGGAAGACGCGGCTGAGCACGCGCACCGGCAGGAAGAACCCGGTCCGCGCCGCAATCCACCGCGTATGGTCGGGCGACAAGCCGCCGGCCGGAACCACGCAATGCACATGCGGATGGTGCAGCAGTTTCTGGTTCCAAGTGTGCAGTACGCTGAAGAAGCCGATCTCGGCGCCAAGATGCCGTGGATCCCGCGCCACGGTTAACAGCGTCTCGGCGCTGGCGCGAAACAACAGACTGTAGATCTCGCTCTTGTTCTGCAAGGCCAGCGGCGCCAGTTCACCCGGCAGGGTGAACACCACATGTGCATAGCGGACCGGCAGCAGTTCCCGGCGCCGCGCCTCCAGCCAACGGTCGCGCGCGTTGGACTGGCACTTCGGACAATGCCGGTTCCGGCATGAGTTGAAGGAGATGGCTTGAGACCCGCAGCGGGAGCACTCGTCGAAGTGACCGCCGAGCGCCGCGGTGCGGCAGCAGACGATGGCGGTCAGGATCTTCAGGTGCAGCCAGGTGAACCATGTCCGGCTGCGCTCGTAAAACGTGGTTCCGGCTGCGCGGATCAGGTCGGCCACCTCCAGCGGTGGCCGCGACATCTATTTCGCGGCGAGTGCCAGCGCGTCCAAGGGGCTGGCCGTAGCCGCCACGTGACGCTTAGAAAGATGGATGTAGACCATCGTTTCACGCAGGTCGGCATGACCGAGCAGTAGTTGAATCGTGCGCAGGTCGGCGCCGGCTTCAAGCAGATGGGTTGCAAAGCAATGCCGCAGCGTGTGCGGATGCAAAGGTTTGTTCACCCTGCAGCGTTGCGCCGCCCGGCGGCAGGCGTGCCAGACGACCTTTTCGGTGATCGGAGTCTCCGCGGTGTGATGCGTGCCGCCGGGGAAAAGCCAGACCGCCGGTTTACGGCGGAGACGGCGATAATGCTGCCGCAACTCCTCGAGCAGGCGCGGGCTGAGCACGATATCTCGGTCCCGGCCGCCTTTGCCTTCCTGTACGTGGAGAACCATGCGCGCCGAGTCGACGTCGGTGATCTTGAGAGCGGCCACTTCTGCCCGGCGCATCCCGGTGGCGTACAGCGTCATGAGGATGGTGCGGTAGAACGGGGTTGGGGCGGCATCGATTAGGGACGCGATCTCCTCCGGACTCCAGATGACGGGCAGGCGCACGCTCTTCTTTGGGTACGGCAGTTCGTGACCGCGCCACGGTTTATTCAGCACCGTAAGGTAGAAAAAGCGTAAAGCGCCGACCATTTGGTTGACCGTGTTGCCCGACAGTTTGCGGTCCGTGATCAGCTGCGCGCTATACTGACGAATCTGATCGGGCGTGAGGCGCTCGGGCGGGTGCTGGAAATACCCGGCCAGATCGTGGAGAACGCGCAGGTAGGCGCGCGTGGTACCTTCACTGTAATTGCGGCGCGCGATCTCCTCGCGCGTCACTTTCTCGTAATGGGTCACAGGGACCTCCTTGTGACCCGTACTCTATCGCTTTCCCGCCGCTCCCGCTTACGGTCCACGCGAAGCGTCTGCCGTAAGGCTTAGTTCAAGTGAGGTTTGTGGAAACTTGCCACTTGGTCGTGTCGCGCCGTGGTCGCGGAAGTGCCCGGATTGCTGCCCCGGTCGGATGGTCGGCCACTCGGAAAGTGGCTTCCACACGCACCCTATTGAGGAGACGCGCGTGGCGCCGGCGCCGGTCAAGACGGCCCGTACATGTTGAGCCCGCCAGCATTTTCCAATTGAAGGATGAGCATGAAATCGGCTCCTTGACCGGAGAGAGCGGATAGGGGAATGAGGAGGCCGCGAAGCGGCCGATTTCCTTTCGTTTTTGGGTTCAGAGAGAGAACCGTTATCGTCATCGCGCGCGCCGGGTGGAAAAGTGGGAAACCGGTTTTTGGTTTTCCACTTTTCCAGGCGGTGCAC
>CAIRXZ010000181.1 GCA_903882645.1 uncultured Acidobacteriia bacterium
GAAAGGAAATCGGCCGCTTCGCGGCCTCCTCATTCCCCTATCCGCTCTCTCCGGTCAAGGAGCCGATTTCATGCTCATCCTTCAATTGGAAAATGCTGGGGGCCTGTTTGCATTACGATACGAGCATCTTCGCTCATGCCGGCGCCTCCTCATTCAGCGATCGCCGGCACGCCCCACTTGGGCAGCCCGGTGAGATTCCGTTGCACGAACGAGGCAGAACCTGCACTTTCCGCGGCAGAAATTGCGTTCGTCGCGGCCCACCCGCTGTCCTGCCGGCGGCGACAACGGACCGCGCGTACTGTCGAAGTCTCCTCACAACGCCCTTTGCATGCACTGTGGCCGCATTACCCTGGCCGAGCCTCCGAAGATGGCGCCAACCGTGCACTGGATTGAGACGAGGTGGACCATGCGAAAGCTTTACGCAGTCTGTTTGACGCTCGCGCTGCTGTGTACTATCGCGTATGCAGCCAAGAAGTACCCGATGAACGCGGCGTCAATCGTTCCCGGCGCCCGGGCCCAGGTTGAGGTCAGCAAGGACAGTAACGGCAACACGAAACTGAAGATGATAGTTCGGCATCTCGCCAATCCTGCAAATCTGACGCCGCCCGCGGCCGGCTATGTTATTTGGCTGCAGGAACGGAGCGGGAACCCCGAGAGTCAGGGCCAACTGAAAATGGATAAGAACCTACAGGGGACCTTCGAAACCGTTACGCCGTTCAAGAGTTTCGATGTGTTTGTTACCGCCGAGCAGGATCTCGGAACAAAAAATCCGAACGGGTCGCAAGTACTGACGGCGAAGGTCCAACCGCAATAGATGCGGCGTATGAGGCGCGCCCTGCCGGCGGATGCCATGCACGAAAGCCGCCCGGGAGCGGGAAACGGCTGGTCATCGCCGGCGGCCGCGGTCGAAGAGCCGATTCGAACCTTGGGGCAAATGGGCCGCTGCGGACGAGTCCGCCTGAAGCACGCGATCTTCGCCAGAGCCGTGTCCAAGAAACAACCGGACAGGACTGTTCCACGGGTTTGGTGGCGCAGACGATCGTCTTTCGTCATCTGCGTTGGCCACAAAAAGCGACGGTCTGCCCCGCTCAAGCACGACGGGCTCTCCGCGGCAGGTTGGCCTTCATAGGAAAGTTGGTTCGTTAGTACTAGTACGGTTTGGCGCCCTGGCTGCCAAAAAGCACCAAAAAGCAGCCTCAAACCTGAGTGCTCAGGTGTACAATCACCATGGCGAGTTGTGGTTTATGGGTCCAGGCAGCCAAAATCGAATTTCTGGATAAGGGGAAGGTATGAGATTACGCGTTTGTTCCATGTTGGTTCCAGTCGTGGTTTTCTCGTTGCTGGCAGGCAAGACCTATGCCAGCGTCATTATCGATCTTGGAACTGCGGATCCTTTTGCGGTCCTGGGTGAGGCGGGGGTGACCAATGCCGGTCCGAGCATGATCTACGGGAGCCTAGCTGGCTCGACTGGAACTCCCGCGGTCACTGGCTTTCCTCCGGGGCAGGTGTTTCTGCCGGGAGTGTTATACACAACAGGTGTCGCGAACAGTGGCCCGGGAACGCCTTTTGGGGACGCCGCCGCTGCGTACACTTATGGACAAGGCTTGAGCGCCACTAGTGAGGGTACTGCCAGTCTGGGGGCGGGGGGGGGCGGGATCCCGTCGCTCGCGCCGGGCGTCTATAGCTTTAGTTCGCCGACGGTCTTATTGAACGGATTACTCCAACTCGACGCCGGGGGCAGCAACACCGCAGAGTGGGTTTTTCAGATACCGTACGCGCTCACGACCGATAGCGCCTCGAGTGTCGTAGTGACCAATGCCGGTGATAATGGCCCATTTGGCGGCGCGATAACTTGGTTGGTCGGCAGCGACGCGACTATCGGTACAACCACTACGTTCCTGGGAACTATTATCTCGATGGCCGGCGACCAAGTCCTGACCGGGGCAACCGTAGGGTGCGGTAGAGTCATATCGCTAAATGCTTCAGTGACGCTGGATACCAACGTTATCGACGCCCAGGCGGCCGACTGCATGGTAACCGGCGCAACCGGCGGAACTGGCGGCACGATCGGTCCCCCGTCTGTGCCCGCCGCGGGCGTTCCGGAACCCGGCACGTTTGCGTTGCTCTTGCCCGGACTGCTCGCAATGGTCTTCCTGAGGTTCCGCAAGCCGCGCGTAAGCTCGCTTCTTTGAGGTTCCGGAACAAAACCCTTTGCCCTTCGGACACGACGCGAAGGACTGGCTGACGCCCATTCAGCCCGGCGGACTGTCGGGCGGGCGTCCAGCGCTCTCCGCCCAACGAGAGCAATAGGATCCGCGAACAGCGGGGCGCACCAGATGATGGCCACAGTCCAGGCGTCGCTCCACCGAGCGTTGCGGGCCCACATCCAGCACGCTACCGTCACGAGGAGACCGGCGACTCTTGCAATGGCGGCAGATAAGGGTGAAAGCCCTCCATCGCCAGCATAATTCGCCGGGCCCAAGGCGGGCGCCTCAGGTCAAGAAGCCCGACGCATTTCGCCCGCGGCTCACTTGCAATCCTGCACTTGTGATGCATAATCGCAGGCCGCGGGACGCGCGCGCGATTGGCAGACCACGAAAAACGATGGCCTGCCCCACATGCACGCAACTCCACCACCGCAAGTTGGTGCTGCCGAATAATCGGACATGGCGGTATAATTGTCCCGAAAGGCGAGCGCCTATGAAGATTCGTCCCGAAGATGCCCTGGAATACCATTCCTCAGTTCCGGCGGGAAAGGTGTCGGTGGTTCCGACCAAACCTTGCCGGACGCAAAGAGACTTGAGCCTTGCGTACACGCCCGGCGTGGCGGTTCCGTGCAAGGAGATCGAGCGCGAACCCGGACTGGCTTACAAGTACACCGCCAAGGGCAACCTGGTGGGGGTGGTGAGCAATGGAACGGCGGTGCTGGGGCTGGGCAACATCGGCGCGCTGGCCGGGAAGCCGGTGATGGAAGGCAAGGGCGTGCTGTTCAAACGCTTCGCCGATATCGACGTATTCGATATCGAGTTGGACACCCAGAACCCCGATGAAGTAATTCGCACGTGCCAGATCCTGGAGCCGACGTTCGGTGGAATCAACCTGGAGGACATCAAGGCCCCGGAGTGCTTCTACATCGAGGAAGAGCTGAAGAGGACGATGCAGATTCCGGTCTTCCACGACGATCAGCACGGCACGGCCATCATTTCCGGCGCCGGGTTGATCAATGCGCTGGAGATCGTCGGCAAGGACATCGGGGAGGTGAAAGTGGTGTTCTGCGGCGCGGGCGCCGCGGCCATTTCCTGCGCGTCGCATCACGTCAGCCTGGGCGTGCGGCGCGAGAACATCATCATGTGCGACGTGCAGGGCGTAATCTACGAAGGCCGCACCGAGGGCATGAACCCTTACATGGAGCGCTTCGCCGCCAAGACGAACGCGCGCACGCTGGCGGAGGCGCTGGTGGGCGCCGACGTGCTTTTCGGGCTTTCGGCGGGCGGCGCCGTCACGCCCGAGATGGTCCGCGGCATGGCCCCGGACCCGATTATCTTCGCGCTGGCCAACCCCGACCCCGAGATCCCGTACGACGTGGCGAAGGCCGCGCGGCCGGACGCCATCGTGGCCACCGGACGTTCGGACTTTCCCAACCAGATCAACAACGTGCTGGGGTTTCCGTTCATTTTCCGCGGCGCGCTGGACGTTCGCGCCACCACCATCAACGACCAAATGAAGCTGGCGGCCACGCGGGCGCTGGCGGCGCTGGCCAAGGAGGACGTGCCCGATTCGGTGCTGAGGGCCTATGGCCTGGAGCGCCTGACGTTCGGGCGTGAATATATCATCCCCACGCCTTTCGATCCGCGGGTGCTCATTTGGGAAGCCTCGGCGGTGGCCCAAGCCGCCATCGATACGGGCGTGGCCCAAGCGCCGGTGAACATCCGGCAGTACCGGGAGGAGCTGGAAAAGCGCCTGGGCAAAGCCCACTACATGATGCGCGCCATGATCCACAAGGCCAAGCGGGCCCCCAAGCGGGTGGTGTTCACGGAAGGCGAGGAATCCAAGATCCTGCGCGCCTGCCAGATCCTGATCGACGAGAGCATCGCGCAACCCATCCTGCTTGGCAACGAAGAAAACATACGGGCCAAGGTGGCGGAGTTGCACCTGCACCTGGAGGGCGCGCAGGTGATCGACCCGCCGAGCTTCCCGCGCCTGGCCGAGTATACGGAGGAGTTCTATCACATCCGGCAGCGCAAGGGCGTGACGCGCACGGAAGCCGAGCAACTGATCCTCAACGCCACCACCTTCGGCAGCATGATGGTGCGGCTGGGCGACGCCGACTCGGTGATCGGCGGGCTGACGACCCATTACCCGGACACCATCCGGCCGGCGCTGCAAGTGATTCCGGTGCGGCCCGAGCTGCGGATTGTGGCGGGCGTGTACGTGCTGATTACGCCCAGGGGCGACATCTACTTCCTGGCCGACGCCACGGTCAACATCGAGCCAGGCTCCGAGGAGCTGGCCGAAATCGCCATCATGGCGGCGGAGAAGGCGCGCCGTTTCAACCAGGAACCGCGCGTCGCGATGCTTTCGTTCTCCAACTTCGGCAGCACGCGCCATCCGCTTTCGGACAAGGTGCGCCGCGCCGTGGAGCTGGTGCGGCAGCGCGCGCCCGGGTTGATGATCGATGGCGAGATGCAGGCGGATACGGCGGTGGTTCCGCAGATCCTCGACGAGACGTATCCGTTCAGCGCGCTGAAGGGCGGGGCCAACGTGCTGATCTTCCCCACGCTCGAGGCCGGCAACATCGCTTACAAGTTGCTGCAGCGCATAGGCGGCTGCGAGCTGATCGGCCCGCTGCTGACCGGCCTGAGCAAGCCCGTACACGTCCTGCAGCGGGGGAGCGAAGTCAACGACATCGTACATGTAGCCGCGGTGGCGGTGGTGGACGCGCAGGAAATCGGAAGGCCGTACCGGACGCTGAGCGGGGCGGCGGCGAGCCTGAAACCGGCCTGACCCAGGGGCCTTGGCATTACCCTGAATCCGATACAAAGCTTGAATGTCGGGTTGGGAGCGTCAAAACGCGGCGGAGCGCAAGCCGTAACCGCACTGCGGTTACGAAGTTTTCGGGCAGCTTCCTTTCGACAAGTTCCTCCTTTTGCCGTAACTGTACTGCGGTTACGGACCCCGGCCGCTGGTATACTTGTCGAGACGAAGGACTGCGAAGAACCACGCCCATGCGAGTCACTGTCATCGGAACGGGATACGTAGGAACGGTCACGGGCGCCTGCCTCTCTTACCTGGGGCACCGCGTGACGTGCGTCGATACCGACGAATCGAAAATCGCCAAGCTGCAACGCGGCGAATCCCCCATCTATGAGCCGTACCTGGAGGAATTGCTGGAACTGGCCGCGCGCCGGGGCGGGATCGATTTCGCCACCGCGCTGGAAGGCCCGGTGGCCGAGAGCGACGTCATCTTCATCGCCGTCGGAACGCCGCCGCTGCCCTCCGGCGAAGCCGACCTGAGGTATCTCGAAGCCGCCGCGCACGGCATCGGGGCGGCCATGGACGCCTCGCGCTATCGCGTGGTGGTGAACAAGTCGACTGTGCCGGTAGGCTCCGGCAACCTGGTGGAAACCCTGGTGCGGGAAGGCATCGGCGAGGCCAGCCGCGCCGGCCGTCGGGAGATCCGTTTCGGCGTGGCGAGCAACCCCGAATTCCTGCGCGAGGGGTGCGCCGTCGCGGACTCGCTCTACCCCGACCGCGTGGTGGTGGGAGCCTCGGGCGCCCGCGCGCTGGAGGTGATGCGCGAGTTGTACCAGCCTCTGGTGGAGCAGCGTTTCCCCGCGCCGCCGGGCGTGCCCCGCCCCGCATCCATGAGCGGCGTGACGCTGCTGGCCGCCACCCTGACCAGCGCGGAGATGATCAAGTACGCCGCCAACGCCTTCCTGGCCATGAAGATCGGCTTCGCCAACGAAATGGCCAATATCTGCGAGCGCGTGGGCGCGGAGGCCACCGAGGTGATGACCGGGATCGGGCTCGATTCGCGCATCGGCGCGAAATTCCTGAATCCCGGCGTGGGATGGGGCGGCAGTTGCTTCGGCAAGGACATTCACGCCCTGCTGCACACGGCGCAAGAATACGGCTACGAGGGCAAGCTGCTGAAGGCGTCGCTCGAAGTCAACGCCGCGCAGCGCCAGATGGTGATCCAGAAGCTTCAGGAGAAGCTCTTCATCCTGAAGGGCCGCGCCATCGGCCTGCTCGGACTGGCGTTCAAGCCCGACACCGACGACCTGCGCGACGCTCCCAGCCTGCACCTGGCCGAGCGGTTGTTGCAGATGGACGCGCGCGTGAAGGCCTACGACCCCATCGCCATGCCCGTGTGCCAGGAGCAGCGGCCCGACCTCAAGATCCGCTACTGCGAATCGGCCCTCGATCTGGCGCGGGATTCCGACGCGCTGGTGGTGGTGACCGAATGGCGGCAGTTTCGCGATCTCGACTTGGGAGAGATGGCGCGTTCCATGGCGACCCCCATCCTGGTGGACGGCCGGAACCTGTTTCTTCCCGAGCAGGCCATCGCCGCTGGGTTCGATTACACCGGAATCGGCCGCTGCCCGCGCCCCCGGGCCGCGCGGCCGGCGGGTTCCGAGCCGCGAACGTAAGAGAGCGGTGTCCGCGCCGGTTACAGTGGTTGTGTTGCAATGCCGGAACTTCCCGAGGTCGAAACGGTTGTGCGCTCCCTCGCGCCGCTGGTTGGCCGCCGCATCGTCTCGGCCGAGTTCCGCTGCCGCCGCGTGCTGCGGGGCGGCGATCCGGACCAGATGGCGGCTTGCCTGGCCGGCCGCCGCATCGCGTCCGTCCGGCGCCACGGCAAGTTCATCCTGATGTCTCTTCAGGGCGGCGGATACCTCGTGGTTCACCTGGGAATGACAGGCCGCCTGCTGCTCTCCGGCGATCCCGGCAGGCACACCCATGCCATCCTTTCGCTCGACCGCGGCGTTCTGCTCTACGACGATAGCCGCCAGTTCGGCTGTATTCAGTTCAGCCAGGAAATTCCCGAGCGGGTCCTCAAGCTGGGTCCCGATGCCCTGGAGGTCCCGTTCGAGCGATTCGCGGCCGCCCTCCGGCGCCGCAAGACCCGCATCAAAGCGCTGTTGCTGGACCAGCGCTTCCTTCGCGGCCTGGGCAATATCTATGCCGATGAGGCCCTGTTTCGCGCGGGCATCCATCCGCTGGCAGTCGCCTCCCGAGTGCGCGCCGGCCGGGCCAGGCGGCTTTGGGGGGGCATCCACGCCGTGCTGAGCGAAGCCATCGCGGCCGGCGGGTCGTCCATCTCGGACTATGTGGACGCCGAGGGGCGCAAGGGCTTTTTCCAGGTCAGCCACCGCGTTTACCAGCGGGCCGGAGCGCCGTGCGTGACCTGCGGGACGGCCATCCGGCGAATCCTGGTGGCGCAACGCTCGTCGCATTTCTGCCCGAAATGCCAGAAACGATGATCCGCCGGGTTGAAACCCCGGCCCCGATGGCTGCGTCGTAAGTGTTAGAACGGCGGGATTTTCCGTGGCCCAGCCGGAATTCTCGCGAGCCGAAGGCCCCCGCCGTGGGCGATAATGAAGGGCATACGCGCAATGCGCGAGACTAGAGGAGATTCTCGACGTGAGACGAATTAGCCACTGCCTTCCCCTGCTTGTTTTGCTGCTCTGCTCGATCCAGTTGGTCGGCGCGCAAAGCCTGGTCGATTTGAACATAGGATTTGGAGCCGTCTATGCCAAGGCGACCGGAACGGGCATCGAAGGCGACTACAGCGGCGCCAACTATGCCAATTTTGAAGGCGTATGTGCGATCGGATCGACCCCGACTTGCGCCAAGACCAGCGCTTTGAGCGGCTTCATGATGGGTTTCGGGGCCAACCTGATGCTGTGGAAGAGCTTCGGCGTCGGCATGGAAGCCACAATGCAACCCGGAAAGCCCACCTATGCCTCGATACCGGCTGAGTCCGTCTCGGGGGTAGCGACGCAGACTGCCTATACGTTTCAGTCGCGGACCACGTTCTACGATTTCAACGGCATCTACCAGCCGGTGAACACCAAAAAGGCGACCCTGCAGCTTATCGGCGGTTTCGGCGGGGCCAACACGAAGTTTTACGACAATCAGTCGACCACCGGCCTGTTGGGCAGCAGCAGTTACAGCTCGTATCTCTCGAGTACGAACCACTTGAATCTGCACGCCGGCGTGGGCGTGCAGATCTACATCAACGACCACATGTATGTCCGGCCTCAGTTCGATATGCACTACGTACCGAACCTCGAGCAGTTCGGCTCCAACATCGTGATGCAGGGGATGGTCTGGATCGGTTACACGATTGGAGACCGGTAGAAGCGGTGGGGCAGGCCATCGTCTTTTGTGGCCTGCCTTCTTCACAAAAAACGCAGACGACGAAAAACGATCGTCCGCGCCACTAAGACACTCGCTATGATTGCGGAGCGGGCGCCGGTTCGCCGGTGAGGTCTTCGACAGCTACTGGCGGGTTGTAGTAGAGGAGACGCTGGCAGCTCTCGCAAGCCAGGATTTGGTCTCCCCTCTTCAGGTCCTGGAAGAACTGAGGGCGCAGGGCCATGTTGCACGCGTTGCAGCGGCCGTCCACAGCCTCCGCCACGGCCAAGCCGCGCCGGGCCGCCACTTTCCGGATCCGTTCGTAGCGCTGATGCGTGGCGGGCGTCATGGAAGCGGCGATTGCGGCGCGCTCCTTCTTCAACTCGGCCGCGCTCTTCTCGTCGGCGGTGGTGCGCAAGCGGGTTTCCCGCTTCTCCGCCTCCACCTGCGCCTTTTCCGCCTTCAAGGCTTCCTCGGCCGCCCTCACGTTTCTGTCCAGCGGCTCGGATTCGCTCATCAGCTCCAGGATGCGGTCCTCGATCCCGCGAATGGCTTTCTGGCAGAATTCGATCTCGTTCTGGAAGGCCCGGTATTGCTCGTTGGTCTTGGCCTCGCGCAGTTGGTCTTTCAGCTTGGAGATCTTCTGTTCATGTTCCTGGATGCCGGCCTCGCGCTGCTTGCGCTCTTTCTGGTTGGCAACCAGGGCCGCGCGGTCGGCTTCGAGTTTGCGCTCGTGCGAAACCAGCTTGGCTTCGATTTCGGCGATGTGCTTGGGTAGGGAGGCGATCTCGCGGGCGAGATCCGCGAGGCGGTGATCGACTTCCTGGAGGCGAATCACCAACTTCAGGTCGGGAAGCATTCCTAAACGAAGTGTAACACGCATGCGCGGGGGCTGCGGCCATAATCCGCCGCTGAGGCGGTGAGGCAGGGCCGCAAGGACCGACGCTGAGACGCGGAGTTCCACACGTGGCGAGAGACGGTTTCTCGAAAACCTCCGCTCTCTCCGCGCTCCACCCGCGAGGTGAAAGCAGTTCGATGCCGGCACGAGCGGACTTTTGCGCCTCGGGATGTGCGCGGAGCGAGCGGAGTGCGCGAAGTTCCACAGATCTCCCCGGCTGTCTCCGCGTCTCCGCGTCACAAGAGCCCTACGGACGGATCACGGATGCGGAGACCGACGCGCGGCAACATGCTATAACGGGGGATGATTCCGAAGCGCCAATCGGGCGCGGCGGATACGAGACACATGGACCAATACAAAATCGGCATCGTCGGGCTGGGCGTGATGGGCCAGAACCTGGCCTTGAACATGGCGGACAACGGTTTTCCCGTGGCGGGTTTCGATCTGGACGCCGGCAAGAACCAAGCCGCGGCCGCGAAGTTCGCGGGCCGGGAGATGACCACCGCCAGTTCCCTGCCCGGCCTGGCGGCATCGCTCGAAGTTCCCCGCCGCATCCTGATCATGGTGCCCGCCGGCAGCCCGGTAGACGCCGTGATTCGGGACCTCAAACCGCATCTTCAACCGGATGACATTCTGCTCGATGGCGGCAACTCCTTCTTCCGCGACACGGACCGCCGCGGCAAGGAGTTGGAAGCCGTCGGCGTGCGCTTCATCGGCATGGGCGTCAGCGGCGGCGAAGAAGGCGCGCGGCGCGGCCCGGCTTTAATGCCTGGCGGCCAGGAAGAGGCCTACCGCCTGGTTGAGCCGGCGCTGGACGCCATCGCCGCGAAAGTCGATGGCCAGCCCTGCTGCGGATATATCGGCCGGGGCGGCGCCGGTCATTACGTCAAGATGGTGCACAACGGCATCGAGTACGCCATCATGCAGCTTCTGTGCGAGGCGTACGACCTCATGAAGACCGGCCTCGGCATGGGCGCCTCCGAAATGCGCGACGTCTTCGAGGAATGGAACGCCGGCCCGATGAACTCCTATCTGCTCGAGATCACCGCGGCCGTGCTGGGCAAGACCGATCCCGAGACCGGCCAGCCGATGGTCGATGCGATCCTCGACCGCGCCGGCCAGAAGGGCACCGGCAAGTGGACCTCGCAGAACGCGCTGGACCTCGGCGTGGCCATCCCCACAATCAATGCCGCGCTCGAAGGCCGCATTCTTTCGGCTGTCAAGGACGAGCGCGAGGCGGCCGCGCGGATTCTGGAAGGGCCGGATCTCCGGATCGAAGGAGACCGGCGGGAGACGATCGGCCTGCTGCGGGACGCCTTTCAGGCGGCCACTTTCACCGCATATGCACAGGGCTTCTCGCTGCTCCGCGAGGCCTCCAGGGAATACGGCTACGGCTTGCATTTCGATGAGATCGCCAAGATCTGGCGGGGCGGCTGCATCATCCGGGCGAAGATCCTGGATCGTATGCGCGCGGCGTTCGCCGCCCAACCGGAGATGGTGAACCTGATGACCTCCGGCGAGTTCGCTCCCATGGTCAACGAGCTGGTCCCCCGGCTGCGGACCGCGGCCGGCATGGCGCTCGAGGTGGGAGTTCCGGCGCTGGGGATGTGCGCCTCGCTCGGCTACATCGACAGTTACCGCTCCGCGCGTCTGCCGCAGAACCTTCTGCAAGCGCAGCGCGATTACTTCGGCGCCCACAAGTACGAGCGGGTGGATAAGCCGCGCGGCCAACAATTCCACACGGAGTGGCTGGAATAGTGAGCATCGATTCGCTCGCCGCGAAAATCAAGCTCCTGCTGATGGACGTGGACGGCGTCCTCACGGATGGCAAGATCTTCAACGTTCCCGGCGCCGATGGCCAAATGGTGGAAACCAAGGGCTTCAACGCGCAGGATGGCATCGGCCTGCAATGGCTGAGCTGGAAAGGCATCCAAACCGGCGTCATCAGCGGCCGCGATTCCCCCGCCGTGGTGGAGCGCGCGCGGCAGTGCCACATGACCTACGTCTACCAGGGCCACATCGAGAAGATTCCGATCCTCGAAGAGATCTTGACCAAGTCCGGGTTCGGCCACGACGAAACGGCCTACATCGGCGACGACCTCACCGACGTGACGATCATGCGCCGCGTCGGCTTCGCCGTGGCGCCCGCCAACGCGCGTCCCGAGGTGAAGGCCGCGGCGCACTACGTGACCCGCGCCGCGGGCGGCGACGGCGCCGTGCGCGAAGCCATAGAGCTGATACTCAAGGCGCAGGGGCTTTGGGTGGAGATCCTGCGGCACTACGAAATTGGCTGAGGCCTCGCGAAACCGCCGTTAGGCAGGGTCGCGTCCGAGCGGGCCGGAGGTGGGAGTTTCTGCGCCTCAAGGGACGATAACCCCACTCGAGGAAGTACAGCGGGGCAATACCAACGGCAGCACGATTCGAACCGCGGTTCGCAGTAGAATAGGATTGTGACATCGCCCAGTGTGGTCGCTGTTCTTGTGCCCGTGATCGCCCATGCGGTTGCTGTGTTCGGAGACGAGCGCAAGGCGACGCACTGGTTGTCAACGCCGCTGGAAATCCTGGGTAATCGTACTCCGACCGAACTGCTTGCCAGCAGCGAAGGAATCGCTTTGGTCGAGCGAACCCTGACCCGCATCGAACATAACATCCCATCCTGATGGCCCGCAGCATATACCGCGTCTGCCGGGCCCGATACGCCCGGCTGGATGGCGAAGGCGCCAGACTCGCCGGCGGACGGTGGAACTCGCCCGGACGCGCTGTAGTTTACATGGCCGAGAGCGTGGCGTTGGCGGTACTCGAGAATCTGGTTCACATGTCTCTACAGGACTTCCCAATCGGCTACGTGTGCGTTGCGGCCGTTCTCCCAGACAGCCTGAACATCGCGACCGAGCAGGATCTGCGACTTCGGGCCGATCTGCGGGAGTTGAGTTCCCAAGACCTCGGCGACTGGTGGATCGATTCCAAGGAGTCAGCCGTGCTCGAAGTGTCATCCGCGGTCGTAGCTGATGAGCATATCCACCTTCTCAACCCGGCGCATCCGGAATTCGCGAGGATCATTGTTGATCCGCCGGCGCTATTTCACTTTGATCCCCGCCTATTTCGCTAGGTCCGGCTCTCCCTTCCGTAACCGAATCTGCGTGTCAATCGGCTCGTCATGGCGCCCTCGCGCCATATCAATTCTCCGTGGGCGTGCTGTTAAGACGGTCTACCACCACCACCTCCACTGGTCCGGTCCGGGGTTCCAGGTTCAGCCCGAGCTGGCTTGCGAAGGCGGCAATCAGACCAGGCGGACCCGGTTCGCTTGCAAGCTCAGGAGCGTTGTCGATCTGCGCGTTTGGCTCCGGGCCGCCGCCATACCGGCCGCCCGCAATAGCTCTGCCGGGTGCAAAGGTCAAGGTGAAGTCGTATACGCCGGTCAGCCCGGTCATGTCCACCACGGGGCGGCCAATTTCGATCTTCAGCATCCGGAGCAATGCGTCGAGCGACTGCATTCTCGCAGAGATCCGAATGCTCACAGGTCCACCGTTCGGAGGCCCACCCACATTCCGCATGCCGGGGATGCCGGGCGGTAACACCGGCAGCCCGTCTTTATCCAGAATTGTCGTCGGGCGGCCACTGGGGTCCGCGGCGGGTTGGCCATTTTGGGGCTTCTCGGGAACCCTCAGCTTAGACCCGCCCTTTGCTACGACCAACTCATAAATCGGTAGGTTGCGCGTCTCCCGGTGGACTGTCACGCCGAAACGCTCCGCCAGTAGGTTTTGGAGCATCAAGTTGGCTTGCTCCTTCGAGGAGCCTGACGGGATCTTCGCAGTGATCTCGTAGGGCCGGTCGATTGGAAAGGGGCAGACAAGCTGGTAACCGTCCAGGTCGTAGGCCCGCAGGAGAAGGACTCTGAGCGATGTGCTCGGGCAGGTGAGTTGTCCCGGCGCGTCCCTGCAAGGACCGGCCATCCCGTAAAAGCGGGAATCCTGGGGAACCGGCTTGACCGAAGCGACTTCAAAGGAAGGCAGCTGAGCCGGCGTTTGCGCAAAGGAGGTGGCAGCCGACAGGACAAGCAGTTTGGTAATGGTTTGGACCGTCATCGTTCAACTCCAGAACTTCCGTTTATGACGGCGTCCTAGCCGCCACAAGGTTACACCCACTCGCCCAATTTTGGACCTTTTAACCTTTTGTTCGAGCGACTCGCAGGGCTGACGCGACCAAGTGGACGCTAAACGGAGTTCCTGGAAACTGCGTCCGTGCGGTACCCAAGCTGTTCCTGGGAAACGGCAGGGAACCTTTCAGACCCGAGATTCACTCCCAGCTCAGCACCACTTTGCCCGACTGGCCCGAAATCATCGCCTCGAAGCCCTTCTCGAAGTCCGTGTAGTGGAACCGGTGCGTGATGACGCCGGATATGTCCAATCCCGATTGCAGCATCACGGTCATCTTGTACCAGGTCTCGTACATCTCGCGGCCGTAGACGCCCTTGATGGTGAGCATGTTGAAGATCAGCGTGCGCCAGTCGATGGACATCTCCTCGGAGGGGAGGCCGAGCATGGCGATTTTCCCGCCGTGGGCCATGTTGGCGAGCATGTCGCGGAAACCCGCCGGGTTGCCGGACATCTCCATTCCCACGTCGAAGCCCTCGGTCATGCCGAGCTCCTTCTGCACGTCCGCCAACTTGGTTTCGCGCACGTCCACCGCGCGGGTCACGCCCATTTTGCGCGCCAGGTCGAGACGGTAGGGGTTCACGTCGGTGATGACGGTGTAGCGCGCGCCGGCGTGCGCGGCCACCGCGGCGCCCATGATGCCGATCGGCCCGGCGCCGGTCACCAGCACGTCCTCGCCCAGCACCGGGAAGGAGAGCGCCGTGTGTACGGCGTTGCCGAAGGGGTCGAAGATGGCGGCGACGTCCAGCGGAATGGAACCGTGCACGGGCCAGACGTTGGTCATGGGGAGCGCGATGTACTCGGCGAACGCGCCCGGCCGGTTCACCCCGATGCCCCTCGCGTGGGCGCACATGTGGCGGCGTCCCGCGAAGCAGTTCCGGCAGCGGCCGCACACCACGTGGCCCTCGCCGCTGACAATCTCGCCGGCGTGGAAGTCCGAGACGTTCGCGCCGGTCTCGACGATCTCGCCGACGAACTCGTGCCCGACCGCCATCGGAACGGGGATCGTGGCCTGCGCCCATTCGTCCCACTTGTAGATGTGAACGTCCGTGCCGCAGATCCCGGTGCGCAGGACCTTGATGAGCACGTCGTTGATGCCGATTAGCGGAACGGGGATCTCTTCGAGCCACAGGCCTGGCTCGCGGGAACTTTTCACCAGCGCTTTCACAGTATTTACGATAACGCGTTTCGTTTTGGACGCGCCCCGCAGGCGGGTACTGTCCTAAAGTTGCGTGAAGCCCCATAGGCCGTCCCGCCGTTCCCCTGCTATCGTGAAGACATGCCAAACGTGAACCGCCAAGACCTGGAGGCACTCCGAAACATGGTTTCCCAGGCCCACCTGATTGTTTCGACCGAACCGCTCATTGCGGGCGGGATCGGGAGGGCGCGCGAACTACTCTCCACGGCTGAAAAATTGGCCGATTTTCTGCTAACCGATTCTCCCGATGCGCAATGCCAATCGCCGCTTGCTGTCGCACGGAAGGCCCGCTAGTCCATCAATCCCGATACTCCGATACACCAACCAATCATTTTCCCCCGTTGACAGTAGCGCCCGATCATGTTTTGTGCGATACTGTGCCCATGGGAGCCGATACCGATACCAGTAGATCGATGATCGCGGAACTGGACCGCCGCATAGCGCGGCTTCAGCAAATCCGCCAGATGCTCGTTGAGGAGTACGGCCAAGCGCCGAATGGTAGCGCGATTAGCGCGCGCGCAAGCGCAGCGGTGGCCGCTTCTCTAAGGGGCCGTCGTGCACACGGCAATACAGGCCCAACACGAAAGGTCCAGATTCACGAATGGCTGAAAGCTAACGGTCCCGCTACGCGAAATGAAGTCATCAGCGGAAGCGGGTTACCGGAAGGCACTGTCGGTTCGCTGTTGAGCCGATGTAACGATCTTTTTGAAAACCGCGAAGGGAAGTGGCACGCGCGGTCATAACGAGTTTCTGCGGTCCAAACGCAGAAAACCCCGTTGCTGTCCCAGGGTCCAAACCGCGACAGCAACGGGGCAACTTCCGAAGAAAGGAGCAAGGCCATGAAGATTCGCTTCCGGCGGAAACCGGGCGGGTTCAGCCTCCGCATTGTAGTTTGGCGGCTGAGCTTCGGCCTAGACTACCCATCTTCAGCGGGATCTTAACCCGCTGACCTAACACGTGCGGGGGCTACAGAGGCATACTCCGCCCCCCACGTTTTCTATTATACCTCCGTTTCTCGAACTTTAGCCCATCGTGCGGCTATAGCCCGACGTGCGCTCTCCCTGCGCTGTTCAGCGGTCATAGTTTCCAGCCGGCGCTTTCCGCCGATCTTGCCGCCTTTGCGGCCGATTTTTGCTAAGTATTCGCGCATTTCCAGGGGAAGTCGTTTTCTGCCCATGCTTCAATTGTATACGAAAGCGGCTATGGAATGCAAGGGAAAAATAATGTGAACTTTTTTTCGATTTCCCCTTGACATACGAAAGCCGCTTTGGTACAATTAAACCATGAAGCAAGCCACAGAGACCCAGCCCACGATGACCTGCCCCGCCTGCCAGGGGATCTGCAAGCGCTTCGCAGTCAACCGCAACGGTAGCCTCCGCTTTCGCTGCGTTGATTGCAAACGGACTTTCACCGAAGAGCAATCCAAACCCTTCGGCAAGATGACGACTCCGGTAGACAAGGCCCTGGCGGCGCTTGGGATGCTCCTGGAAGGTGCCAGCGTGCGCAGTACGGAACGACTCACCAGCTTGCATCGGGACACGATTCTGAGGCTCCTGGTAGCGGCGGGCGAAAAGTGCGAAAACCTTATGGGCCGCTTGATCGTCAACGTTCCAGTAAAGGATGTTCAATGCGACGAGATTTGGGGCTACGTCCAGAAGAAAGAAGCCCACAAGAACCCCTGGGAAGAGGACGACAATAGCATCGGGGATGCCTACTGCTTCGTTGCCATCGAACGGAATAGCAAGTTGGTCCTGAACTTCGCTATGGGGCCGCGCAGCCAGGCCACCACGGACATTTTCATCGAAGGCTTGCGGCAAGCGACGGCACCTCAACGGTTCCAAATCACCACGGACGGCTTCGCTCCCTACGTCTCGGCGATCACCACCACGCTCAGCGACCGCTGCGATTTCGCCCAACTCATCAAAGTTTACGCCAGCCCGCGCGAAGGGGAACAGCGCTACTCGCCGGCCGACGTTGTGGAGGCCCTACCAAAACCGATTATGGGCGATCCCGACCGCGCGAAGATTTGCACCAGCCACGTCGAGCGCCAGAATCTCACCATCCGTATGCAAATGCGCCGCTTGACGCGGTTGACGAACGCCTTCTCAAAGAAGTGGGAGAACCTCTGGGCGGCCTACTGTCTGTGGTTTGCCTACTACAACTTCTGCCGGATTCACCAGACCATCCGCGTCACGCCGGCCATGGAAGCGGGAATCGCGGATCGGGTGTGGAATCTAGCGGACCTTCTGGCGTAAATCCTGATATCCTAAATGAGTCCATGAACCGCCTTTACTACGGCGACAACCTCACGGTGTTGCGGGGTTGCATCGGCGATGAGAGCGTGGACCTCATCTACCTCGATCCCCCGTTCAACAGCCAGGCCATATACAACGTGCTATTCAAAAGCACGGCGGGTGAGGAGTCCCGCGCCCAAATCGAAGCCTTCGGCGATACATGGCATTGGGGCCAGGACGCGGAGATGGCGTTCGACGGCGTGATGCACTGCCAAAACACGGATGCGGCCGAAATGCTCCGGGCTATGCGCGCGTTCCTGAAAGAGAACGACATGATGGCCTACCTGTCCATGATGGCCGTGCGGCTCCTGGAACTCCATCGTGTCCTCAAGCCCGCAGGGAGCCTCTACCTGCACTGCGACCCTACCGCAAGCCACTACCTCAAGATTCTCTTGGACGGCATTTTCGGAAAAGAGAACTTCAGAAATGAGATTATCTGGAAGCGTACCAGCGCACATAGCAGTACGAAAGGCTACGGGGCCGTCCATGACGTGATCCTGTTTTACGCCAAGAGCGGAGACTTCCTCTGGAACGATCAATTCGGGCCATACGAGAATCAGTATGTCGAGGCGTTCTTTACGCACGCCGACGAAAAAGGGCGCAAGTGGTGCCGAACCGATCTGACCGGCCCTGGCGTCAGGAAAGGCGATTCCGGGCTTCCATGGCGGGATTATAACCCCACAGGCGTAGGGCGTCACTGGCAACCGCCATCGTATTTCTACGACAAGTATACTGCGATGACGGGCGATGAACTTGTAAAATACGCTCTCATCGAGCGCTTGGAAAAAATGGACGCTATCGGCTTGATCCATTGGCCCGCTAAAAAGGGAGGGATGCCAAGAGGCAAGCGGCTCCTGGAAGATTCGCCCGGTATGCCTCTGCAAGACATGTGGGCCGACATCAAGATTATGCACAACATGTCGGCGGAACGACTAGGGTACGCTACACAGAAGCCCCAAGCCCTATTGGAGCGCATCATTCAATCGAGCAGCAACGAAGGCGACATTGTACTAGACCCCTTCTGTGGATGCGGCACCACGATCCACGCCGCGCAAAAGCTCAAGCGCGAATGGATCGGAATCGACATCACCCATCTTGCCATATCGCTAATCGAGAAGCGCATAAAGGACGCCTTCCCCGGCATCCAGTATGAAGTCCACGGAACGCCCAAGGATCTGGACGGCGCGCGGGATCTGGCCGCGCGGGACAAGTACCAATTCCAATGGTGGGCCGTATCGCTGGTGAACGCCGTTCCCTTCGCCGGGAAAAAGAAGGGCGCTGATACCGGGATTGACGGGCTAATCTACTTCAAGCCCGAAGGCAAGACCACCGAGAAGGCCATCGTGTCGGTCAAGGGCGGGGAGCACGTCAACGTGGCGATGGTGCGCGATCTAGCCCATGTTGTGGACCGCGAGAAGGCCCGCATTGGCGTGTTTATCACGCTGGCCGATTCTACAGGACCGATGCGGACAGAGGCGGTGAAGACGGGGTTCTACGAGACGCTGTACGGCAAGTATCCGAAAATCCAAGTCTTGACGATTCAGGAACTATTTGATGGGAAGCAGCCGAATATCCCGCTGGTGGACCCGTCTGCGTTCAAGAAAGCTCCGAAGGAAGGACGCGGGGACCAGGACCGCCTGCCGTTCTAGGACCTGCTATGCTGTGCTTGGGGTACACGATCCCCTCCCCATAGCTTCGTTTGGTTTTTGCAGTCTGCCAACCGCATCAACCGGAAGCTATGCGAAAGGTCCCGATATTCGCACGCAATTTCAGTATAGGAGAAAAAGCGTGCTTAAAACATCCATTGCAAAACGCCAGCATCCGTCGGTAGTTTCCTGGACTAGAATATTCGACTTCAAGGGGCAGAAAACGATCTACTCCGAGGCGTATACTCTCAGTATGTCTAAAATCATTCACGTCCAGATCCACGGCGTTGATACTCCACTTGCGATCAGAGCCGATAAGGCCGAGGAAGAGCTAACCGCCGGAAGCCCTCCGATTAGGCTCAAGTTGAGTCTGAAAGGAACGCTGGTAGGAGAATTTAAGGGGGAAGCTGTAGATGGCTGGTGGATAGAGGAATCGGATGAGCCACCAAGCCCTGCGGCGGCGTGATTGAAAATTTCCCTTCACGCGACTTTAGGACAGTACCCGCAGGCGAGCCGGGGCGGTTCCACGCCGCGGCCGCGCGCGAAACGCTTAGACCTTCGCCCCAGGCGGAACGTAATCCGGCGGCAGCGCGGCGCCCTCGCCGAAGAAGTAGGCGTCCATCTGTTGGATCAGGAATTCCTGCGCTTCCTTGGTGCCGAGGTTGAGCCGATACTCGTTCATGATCATCTTCATGCGGTCGACCCACATCCTCCAGGCGACCTTGGAAACGTTTTCGTAGATCTTCCGGCCCAGCGGATGGCCCTCGAAGGGCACTTCGTCCAAGCCCTCCATCTCGCGCTGAAACTTCACGCAGAAGACCTTGCGCGCCCCGGATGGAATCGCATTTTCCGTATGGCTTGACCCGCCGCCTCCGCCACTCTCCATGTCGTTTGGATCTCCTTTATGTCCAGGATACCAGCAGCGTTACAATGACAGCAGGCCCATCGCGAGGAGAAGCCATGCCGATCACTGTCACCATGGAAATACCGGAGGAACTCGCCGCAGCGGTGACTTCGGGCGGACGCGACCTCTCGCACGCCGCGTTGGAAGCGCTCGCCGTGGAGGCGTATCGCGCTCAACGCCTATCCGATAGCCAGTTTCGCCGTCTCCTTGGACTGAGCCGATGGGAAGCCGACGGCGTGCTCAAGGCGTACGGCGTGTGGCTGGATTACACGGTTGACGACTTCAACCGCGAGGGTGAAGCAGTCCGACGAAGAAACTCCTCGGCCGCCGATGAACGCGGATGAACACGAATTGGATGACAAGCATCGCTTTCCGCGCATCCGTTTTCATCCGCGTTCATCGGCGGCCAATCGTCTTTTGCTCCCGCCCCCAGGTGTAACCCCACGGCCTTTCGGGCGGTAAGCTTTCAGCAGGCTTCTTTTCCGGCCCGTGGAGTGGGCCTCCGGCCTGCCATGCCCGCTTTCTTGCGGGCATGCGTGCCAGCCATTGAGAAGATGCCGCCAGGAATGGCGGCATGGCAAGTCGGAGACTCGCTCCACAAGCGCGCCACGGGCGCTTCAAGTGGCTTTCAGCCTTCGCCCCCCTTCCACCGCAGCACCGGCTTCCGCGCCGCGCTCACTTCGTCCACGCGGCTGGTGCGCGTGTTGTAGGGAGCGTTCTTGACCAACTGCGGATCGGTCTCGGCTTCCTTGGCGATGGAAATCATCGCGTCGATGAAAGAGTCCAACTCGGCTTTCCCTTCCGTTTCGGTCGGCTCGATCATCAGCGCGCCATGCACGATCAGCGGAAAACTCACGGTGTACGGGTGAAAGCCGTAGTCGATGAGGCGCTTGGCGATATCGCCGGTGCGCACGCCGTGAGCGGCCTGGCGGGCGTCGCTGAAGACCACCTCGTGCATGTTGGGCGACCCATAGGGCAGGTCGTAGTAGGGTTCCAGTCTCTTGCGGATGTATACGGCGTTCATCACGGCGTCGACGGTGGCGTTGCGAAGACCCGGGCCGCCGTGCGCCAGGATGTAGGCCAGCGCCCGGACCAGCACGCCGAAATTGCCATAGAACGCGCGGACCCGGCCGATGGAGCGCTTGCGCTTGTAATCCCAGGCCCACCTCTTGCCGGAGCGCTTGAGCCGCGGAACGGGAAGGAACGGCTCCAGCGCCTTCTTTACCGCCACGGGACCGGCCCCCGGTCCGCCGCCGCCGTGCGGAGTCGAGAAGGTCTTGTGCAGGTTGAGGTGCAGCGCGTCAACGCCGAAATCGCCCGGCCGCGCGATGCCCACCAGCGCGTTCATGTTGGCGCCGTCCATGTAGAGCATGGCGCCTTTGGCGTGCAGGATCTCCGCCGCGCGCGCGATGTTCTCCTCGAACACGCCCAGCGTATTGGGGTTGGTCACCATGAGCGCGGCGACATCCTGGTCGACGATGCGCTCCAGCGCGCTCACGTCCAGCAACCCGGTTTCGGTCGACTTGATGTTCTCCACCGCGTATCCCGCAATGGCGGCCGTGGCCGGATTGGTGCCGTGCGCCGAATCGGGGACCAGGATCTTCTTGCGCGGATCGCCGCGCTTCTCGAGCAGCGCGCGGATCAGCAGGATGCCCGTCAGCTCGCCGTGCGCGCCGGCGGAAGGTTGCAGCGTGACGGCGTCCATTCCGGTGATTTCCGCCAGCATGGCTTCGAGGCGCGCCATCACTTCCATGGACCCCTGCGCCAGCGCCTCCGGCTGGTAAGGATGCGCCCACGCCAGCCCCTCGATGCGCGCCACCAGCTCATTGACCCGCGGGTTGTACTTCATGGTGCAGGAACCCAGCGGGTACATGCCGTGGTCGATGGCGTAGTTCCAGGTGGAGAGCCGCGTGAAGTGGCGGATGGCCTCCACTTCGCTGACTTCGGGGAAGCCGTCGATGCCGGCGCGCACGTTCCCCGCGCCCAGCGCCGCCAGCGCATCCACGGGCGGGACGTCCAGCTCGGGAAGCTGGTAGGCTCTCTTGCCCGGCGAGCTGCGCTCGAACAGGAGCGCTTCGTTTTGCGAAATGTGAGTGCGGACGTTGTGAATCATGACCTAATGTAGGGGCCGGGCATGCCCGGCCCACACGTGCGAACAACTCGAGTCAGAGCCGCGACCGTGAGGGAGCGGTTCCCCGACCCGCCAACGTCACCTTGCGGCAAGCCCTAAGATCTCCGAGAGCGCGTCCATGTCGGGACGGCGCGACATTTCCGTGGCGCATAAGAGCATGGAATCGGAAAGCTCCGGATAGAATCGGCCGAGCGGGAGGCCTCCGACGATTTTCTTTTTGAGCAGGGACTTGTTGGCCTCCTCGGGCGTTTTGCCTTGCAGCCGCACGGCGAATTCGTTGAAAAAACCGCCGGCGAACCGCGGCTTCAGCTTGCCCGCCAGATAGTGCGCCTTGGCCAGATTCTGTTCCGCCAGCTCGCGCAGGCCTTGCTTTCCGTAGACCGTCATGAAAACCGTGGCCATCAACGCGATCAGCGCCTGGTTGGTGCAGATGTTGGAGGTGGCGCGCTCGCGGCGGATGTGCTGCTCGCGCGTGGAAAGGGTCAGGCAGAATGCGCGGTTGCCGCGCGAATCGGTGGTCTGGCCCACCAGCCTGCCGGGAATTTGGCGCACGTGCTTTTCACGGGTGGCGATAATCCCCGCGAACGGCCCGCCGTAGCTGGGCGAAATCGCGAAGGATTGCAGCTCTCCGGCCACGATATCGGCCTCCGCTTGCGGCTCCAGAATCCCCAGCGAAACCGCTTCAGTGAAAATCAGGACCAGCAGCGCGCCGCTCCGGTGCGCGATCTCCCCGGCCGCCTTCACCTGGTCCACGACGCCGAAGAAATTGGGCGATTGCACAATCACCGCGGCGGTGAGGCCGTCGATCTTGCGCTCCAGATCCTCCAGGTCCAGCGTCCCGGTCTCCGGAACGTAGCCGAACTCCTCCACGGGCATGCCCTGGTTCTTGGCGTACGTGTATAGCACCTCGCGGTATTCGGGATGAACCGACCTGGCGACGAGCGCCTTTCCCTTCCCGGTCAGCCGCGCCGCCATCATGGCCGCTTCCGGCACGGCGGTGGAGCCGTCGTACATCGAAGCGTTGGCCACGTCCATGCCGGTGAGCTGGCAGATCATGGTTTGGAACTCGAAGATCGCGGTGAGCACGCCCTGCGAGATCTCCGCCTGGTAGGGCGTGTAGGAAGTCAGGAACTCGCCGCGCGACGCCACGGCATCCACCAGCACGGGGCGGAAGTGGTTGTACGCCCCGGCGCCCAGGAACGACGCGTAGCCGTTGGCGTTCTCCGCGGCGCGCCGGCGGAAGTAGTCGACGATTTCATACTCGGAGATCCCCGCGGGCAGCTCCAGCGCGCGCCCGAGCCGCGCGGCCGCGGGCAAGTGCGCAAACAACGCTTCGGGGGAATCGATGCCGCACGCGTCCATCATCGCGCGGCGTTCCGAATCGGACTTCGGGAGGTAGCGCAAACTACTTTTCGGCCTCCACGTATTTCCGGTAATCCGCGGCGGTCATCAGTTCCGCGATTTCCTCCGGCGCGCTCAGGCGAATCTTCACCAGCCATCCGTCGCCGTGCGGGTCGGTATTGAGTTTCTCGGGCGCATCGGCCAGCGCCTGATTGACGTCCGTAACCTCGCCGCCGGCCGGCGAATAGATATCTGAAACAGCCTTCACCGACTCCACCGAGCCGAGCGAACCGCCCTGCTCGATGCGCGCGCCGATCTTCGGCAGGTCCACGTATACGATATCTCCGAGTTCTTCCTGAGCGTGATCGGTGATCCCGATCGTCCCTGTGTCCCCTTCGACGAGGACCCATTCGTGTTCCTTGGTATACCGGAAGTTTTCTGGGTACATGTTGTTATTTCGCTCGCTTGTAGAAAGGAGTTCCCACAATCTCCGCGTCCACGGACCGGCCGCGGATCAGCGCCTGGACCGCCCGTCCGGGCCGCGCCTGCTCCACCGGCAGATAGCACAGCCCGATGTTCTTGTTCAAGGCGGGCGCCGGCGAGCCGCTGGTCACCCATCCCGCCGCGGCCCCGTCGACCAGCACCGCGCAACCCTCGCGCGCGATGCCGCGGCCGCGCATCTCGAAACCCGCCAGCTTGCGCCGCACGCCCGCCTCCTTTTGCTTCAGCAGGGCCGCGCGCCCCACAAAATCGCCCTTGTCGAATTTCACGATCCAATCGAGCCCGGCTTCGAGCGGCGAAATCGAAGCGTCGATCTCATGGCCGTACAGCGCCATGGCGGCTTCCAAACGGAGCGTGTTGCGCGCGCCCAAGCCGCAGGGCTTGATTCCAAACTCCTCGCCGGCGCTCATCGCCGCCGCCCAGACCCGCCCGGCCTCGGCGGGCGCGACGTAGATCTCGAACCCGTCCTCTCCGGTGTACCCGGTGCGCGCGATCCGCGCCGGAACGCCGCACGCTAAGCCGTCGGCAAACCAATAATACCGCATGGCCGCAAGATCGAGCGAAGTCAGTTTCCGCGCCGCGGCCAGCGCCTTGGGCCCCTGGATGGCGATCTGGGCGTACCGGCCGCTGGCAAACTCCACGCGGGCGTCAAAGCGGCCGATCGAAGCGATGTGCTCGAAGTCCTTCTCCTGATTGGCGGCGTTGACGCACAGGAAGAACTGGTCGTCCGCCACCTTGTGAACCAGGATATCGTCCACGAACCCGCCGTGCTCGTACAACAGGCCGGAATACTGCGCCTGGCCGGTTTTCAGCCTCGCCACGTCGTTGGTCGTGGCGAAGTTCGCCAGCCGCGCGGCCTCCGGCCCATGGATCTCGATCTCGCCCATGTGGCTCACGTCGAACAGCCCGACGGCGTTCCGCACGGCCAGGTGCTCTTCGATGATGCCGGAGTACTGCACCGGCATGTCCCACCCGCCGAAATCCACCATCTTGGCCCCCAGGGCGCGATGTACGGAGTTCAACGGAGTGACGCGTAAGGGTGCGGCGGACATGACTTTTCAGGCTAACAGCACCCTGAAGGGGTGTCAAACCGGGCGGCGCCCCCATAATGGAAACTCCGTACCACATCTGTTAACATCGAAGGCGCCGGATCGCCGCCCATTCCGGCGGAGGGCTATTGAGAAGACCTTGCTTGCTGGCCATATCGATTTTCATGACCGTGCTGTTCGCTCATGGTCAGACGCCGGCTACCGCGGACCGGTTGGACTCGGCCCCTCCAGGCGCGTCCCAGGCGGCGCCGGCGGGCGAAGCCAATCCCGTGGCGGACGCCCCCAAGGGCGGCGATCCGCTCATCCAACCTGAACCCGCCGGCGGAGCGAGCCAATACACCCCGCTTACGGACCGGCAGAAGTTCGACCGCACGGTGGGCCGCCTGATTCGTCCGACCTGGCTGCTCATGACGGGGATCAGCGCCGGCTACTCCCAGTGGAGGCATAAGCCGGAGCAGTGGGGGCAAGGCGCCCAGGGGTACGCGCGCCGGTTCGGAACCATTTACGGACTGGCTGCATTCCGGCAGTCGGTACTGTTTGCGGGCGCCGCCCTGGACCACGAGGACTTGCGCTACCCGCGCTCGGAACGCCACGGTTTCTTCCCGCGCGCGACTGACGCACTCAGACAGGCGCTTATGTCGCGCCGCGATGACGGCTCGCTCGGGTTCGCCTACGCCCGCACCGTCAGCGACCTCGGAACAACCATGCTGGCAATGGCGGTATATCCGGATCGCCGCCCCTTCACCGGGCCCTCGATGCTTCGGGTTGCGGGAGCCTACCTCGGCGCGCGTGAGGCCTTCAGCGTGGTCCGCGAGTTTACGCCCGATGTTCTCAAGGCGCTGCATTTGGACCGATTGATGAAGAAGATCCATCGGCCTTGATCGCGGGCCGACGCCACCTGCCCGGCCCCTACTTGGGCGACGTGGGGCCGGGCCTTTTGGCCCGCGATGACGCCTTCCGGCGTCATCCGCCGGGCGCCAGCCCGGCCCGGGCGAGGCAATGCCCCCCTGTCAACAACACCGTGTAGGGGCTGGGCGTGTGCCCGACCCACAAGTAGGGGTCGGGCACGCCCGACCCCTGGAGTTTCTACATTTTCTCAGGCAGCGGCACTGCGGACGAGTTGCTTTTCCGTGATTTTGACCTCGAACTCCGTCAGAAGTTCGGGGTGTTCCGCCATCTCCTTGCGTAACAGAGTGACCAGATCCAGGC
>CAIRXZ010000182.1 GCA_903882645.1 uncultured Acidobacteriia bacterium
ACAAACACTGCACTGTCGAGGGGGTCAGCGAGCAAAAAGGAAGCGGTGCCAGACAGCCAGGCATTGGGGATGACGATCAGGCGCGGTTCAGTGCCATTGATAAGCAATCTACAGGCGCCGATCGCCTTGGCCTCCAGGGCGGCGGGCACCAGCAAGTATTTTCCGCGCAGGTTGGCCAGGGTTGCGTTTGCGGTCTGTGCGGTGCGAAGCTTGCCGAGCGCTTCGCTGAGGCTGGCGGTGTCGATGCCGGTCGCGCTCGTCGTGTTGGGGCCCCCAATTAGCGGTGCACCGTCACTTAGGTTGCCGTTCGCGTTGAGCAGCTCGGCGAGACAGCTCACTTCGATTCGCACGCAATGGCCGGCCAGTTGCCGCGCGATCGAGCCAAGCACTCCGATTTCATCGTTGACAAGGAGTTCGCGGGAGATGACGAATTTAGCAGACCAGACAAATGGTTTGACGGACTGACCGGAGCGAATGGTGAATTCGGAAAGGGGAACCGGGCCGCCACTGGTCGGAACCCTCTTGATCTCTCCTAGATCTACTACTGGAAGGGACGCGGGCTTCATCCCCCTCGTCGGCACATCAAGCAAAATCTGCAAATGCTCAGATGACTGCCGGCTGTAGTCGACGCCCAAGACGCGCGACATGGCGGCGCCCAGGTCGGAGCCGAAGTCCGATCCCACCAGCGCGGCGAAGACCTCGGTGGGCTGCGCGCGATCCCGGCAAAATCCGGCGTGGTAGGCGGCGATCTCGCCAAGAGTCATACTATCACGCCCATGGGCCATCGAGGCGGAGAGCGGGTGCGGGTTGGTAATCCGAATCCCCGAACGGAGCGCGAAGGCGTCGTGGAACGCCTCCAGCCGATCGCGGCGTTCACGCTCGGCCAGTGCTGCCACAGTCTTGGGAGCGAAGCGGTCCAGCTCGGCGGCCAGGCGTGCGTTTTCTTGTTCGTAAGTTTCGTGAGTCATGTTTTTCTCTGCGGATTCGACGGCCAGGTGTCGGGGGAGTTTGTTGGTCAAGCGCTCACCCTCAATCTCGCGCATTTGTGCTCGCGCTCGGGCCAAGAAAATCGGGGGTATGCTCATGGGGGTGGCCATCGTTGGTGCAAGTTGATTAAATATTCAGCCAGGTACCATCGTTCCATCATTCCATTGACAGCGCGCGTCAATTGATCAGGTTGACCAATCGTCGCGGCGAGCGCGGACAACTCGGATCGCAAATCACGTCGTAGAGCAAGACCTCGACGCGATCTTTAGGCGCGCGGCGGCCGGCGCGGATGTGCGGCCAAACCGTGGTCTCGAATCGATTAAGCCGGTTGGCCAGGTCAACCGCAACGGGCCACCGGGGGAGGATGCCGCCCTGGTTGAGCAGCGCCGCCAATTCGAGCACGGCGAGGTCCCGCCGGACGACGAGCAACACTTGCTCCAAGCGGAGCTTGGCGGAGCTTGGAAGGCTTTCGCAGTCTCGGATTAGGTCGGCGAGTTGATGGTGCAGTGGGGCGGCGACCGGCGCGCGCTCGGCATGGTCACGGGGAAGCATCGCTCGCAGCCTCCATCGGCCGATACGACGACGGGCGGGAGGCGGCCGTCAGGGCGTAAGCGATTTGGCGACAGACGGATTCCGTGTGGTCGCAAATGATCGCGCGGATTTTCTCCTGCCCCTGTTCGTAGAGGAGCGGGGCGAGCTGGTCGGCGGCGCTCTCGAGGATATTTAGGATCAGTCCGGCCGCGGTGGTCAGGTCGGCGAGAACCTCGGCGCGATCGACCAAGATTCCGCGCTCGTGCAGGTTGCGGCGCTCGCTGCGCTCGCATTCGGCGATCTCGCGGCGAAGCCGAGCGGCGCGCAAATCGTCGCGAGATCCCCCGTCCGGTGGCGGCGCCGGGCCACGGGGCGGCGGCGGATGCGCGTCGACCCGGGGGCGAGTGCTGACCGCCCAAGCTGAGTCCGCGGCCTCGAAATCGATCAGCTCTCGGCCGCCGACCTTGAGCACTGAGATCCGCCCCTCTTTCAGAGCCCTGGTCACCGCGGCCGGGGTGCAGGCGCGGTGCCGGGCATACTCGGATTTCGTGCCGATCTTGCGCCCGGGCGGGAACAGTGATTCTTGGCCGTTGTTCTGGTTCAACTTTTCACCTACCTGTTTTAACTCTGTCTAGGCAAACTCAGCGCCACTTCGTACCTCATATCTAAAGGGCCAGGGAGGACCCAAACACAGGGGTCCGCGTCTTTTTCCTATGGTTTTCTGTTTTTGATCAATGTCTTGCGCTCATTGTTTCCGATTTCATGCTGGCGTCGCTACGTGTGGCTACGGCTCATCTGCAACGCGTGCAACGGATCGCTAGGTTATCGGCGTATACGCGCGCGCAGGATAACGGGGTATATAGGAGGAAACGTTGCACGCGTTGCAGCCGGTCGAGCGGCGGGT
>CAIRXZ010000183.1 GCA_903882645.1 uncultured Acidobacteriia bacterium
CATGGGCTAAGAACAGGATGCCATACTGGGGCCGGTCTGTCAATAGAACTCAATATAGACAGACTCACTTTGGGGACCGCGGATCTCCGCTGGGGGCAATCGAATCAAAACAAACCGCGGGGAAAATGTAGAAACTCCAGAAAGCGGCGGCCCGGATCGATCCGGGCCGCCGCTTTGCGTTTGAGGCGCGTTGGCGCAGGCTTGCTTCCGACTCCCGACTTCTGTCTTCTCGTTTAGAATGGGTCTTGGCCGCACCGAGGCGCGCAAGTTTTGACTCCTACTCTCTTCCCCTGCCACGCGGCCCCCGACCGGGACTTGGCCGCCGCGCTTGTGGCTTTTCTGGAGCGAAGCGCCGACGTGCGCGTCTTCTTCGGCGAAGGTGAGATGCGCCCCGGCGAGGACTTGGCCGCTAAAGCCAGGGAGGCGCGCATGGCCGACATCGTCGTGCCGCTGCTGTCCAGGAACTCCGTGCCTGCGCCCTGGCCGCGAGCCCAGTGGGAAGGCGCTTTGATCGGCGAGCCCAAGGCCGAAGGCGTCCGGATTGGCTTCGTCCGATGTGACGAGTACGTCCCGCCGCGTGTGCTCGCGCCGCAATTCGACTGCCGGTCGCTCGCAGGCCGGCGCGAGCTGAAGCGCTGGATACGAGACCGCGTGGCCTCTTATGTTCCGCCCGAAACTCCACCGTGTCCCGAACTATCGGCGGACCTGGAGGTCCTCGGCATCGCGCTCGCGGACCGCCCGGGCAGCGAGACGGTCGCCAGCGCGAATCTCGCCTTCGCATTTGCGCGCGTCTCGAGCGCGGATTTCGACCAGATTCTACGTCTGAGGTGCGGCGGCCGGACCCTGGCCGCGCTTGCGGGGGATCTGGCCGCGCAGCTTGGATTGCGGTTGGAGGGCGAGTTGGAAAGCAACCTCGAGCGTCTCGGCGATTTCTGCTCCGCGCGGCGCTTCCTGTTGCTCTTGGATGGCGCGCAATCCCCGGCCGCGCACGAGTTTATCTTCGGCGGACGCTGCTCCACGCTGCTTTGCAGCGAACCCGGTCCTTCCGGCGGACCGCCGGAGGAGGAGCCGGTACAGGACGCGCAGCGCGTCTTGCTTCGAGCGGCGAGCGCCGATTATCGGGAAGTTTGCCGCCTGGCGCGAATCGGCAGGGGGCTGCTGCGGGACCAGGGCCGCATCGCCGAGCTATACGAGCTCATGCAGCAGTGGCGCGCCGCCGCCGAAGCGCGCGGGGACCGCGGCGTCCTGGACGAATGCTCCCGCGAGATGGTCTGGATTCTCGAAGGCTGGGGCCGTTTCGACGAGGCCCGGCGCCTGGAGTACCACCGCGTTGCGGAATACGGCGCGCAGATGCTGTTACCCCTGGAAGATTCCTGATCGGGCGCCGGCAGTACAGCCGCGTGCGCCGCGAGGGCGCTCCCTGGTCCTGAGTTCCAACGCAACCCATCGGAGAAGGCGCTGGCACCATTTGTCCGGGTCGCGAGAGGTATGAAATACGGCGTAGATCGTGACCGTTTCCAACTCAGCTTCCGGCGCGATCACCAGCTCAACGGGCATTGCGGGCACGCAACTTGCACTTCACCTCTTCCCAGGACAGCCCCGAAGCCGGGTTTTTCAGTAGATTCGCTTTCCGGCGCGCCAGTTCCTGCCTTTGCCAATCGTGGACTGGCACGGCTTCCGGCGCGGCCGCAAGGTCGTCCCACAGATCTTCGACAAGTTGGAGCTTCTCGGAGGGGCTCAGATCAAAGATCGATGCTGAATTCATTCGGGTCTCCACTGCCGATGCTCTCAAATTGCCTGGCCACGTGGCCGCATCACGCCCCACCCGTAGAACTGAACACCCAGAGCTTCAAGGGTTCTGTCCTGAAAGACAGGTCCTTCCCGCGAACCCGCTCTCGAGTGTTCGCGGCAGGCAGCGGGGCCATTCGCCGCACTCGGCCGCCGCGGTCATTTGGCGACCAGTCGAATCGGACCCAGCAGGCCGGAGGCGAGAGGTTGCAGGTTCGCCATGTCCTGGTCCTGGAAGCGGTCGCCGTACTTCTGAATCAAGGGCCGGTAATCCGGCGGCGGCTGGTGCGAGAGGGTATTGATCGCCAGGTTCGCCACCACCACGCGAATGTGGTTCTCGCCCGCGCGCAGCAACCCGCTCACTTCGACCTCGTAAGGCGGGCGCCACACCGAGCCGGCCGCCTTGCCGTTCACGTAGACCACGGCGGCTTCGCGCACGGGGCTTTCCAGCATCGCGCGCATTCCGCTGCCGGAGCGCCGTTCCTGCGCGGTTACGGGCGTCCCGGCGCCGAAGTCGAGCCAGACAGCGCGGCCGGAGCTTACGAACGAAGGGCCGAGGGTTACGGTCTTCTCGTAAGTGGCCTGGCCGGAGAAGTACTTGTACGCTTCCAGATCGGTCCAGGAAGTCAGGCGATCCATCGCGACCGGCTGCGGCGAGCCGGCGAAGACCGCCGTCCAGCCGGCGCTGATGTCGATGGCCGGGACCGCGGGGCCAGTCGGTGGACGCGGCGCCGCCACTTGGTCTTTCGAGAAAACGATCACGCGGGACTCGTAGGGCGCGAGGTTCAGATCGATGCGGTTGCCGCCATCGGCCTTCTCCACTTTGCCGTTGAACGGGTTCCACCACGCGGCTTGCGCTCCCTGTATGCGGAATTCAGCCGCGCCGTGAACCGGTTGGTTGCTCGTGTTGGCCAGGAAGTAGACATCGGCGAACGCAAGCTTGCGGTGGACGAAGCCGACTTCCGGGGCCTTCGTCAGGTCCGGGGCCAGAGCCGCGCGGAGCGCTTCGCCCAGCCTGGCTTCGCCGGGGACGAGCTTGCCCTTGGCGGCGGGCGCTTCGAACAGCGCGCGCGAAAGGTCGCGGATCGCGGAAGTATCCGTCTGCGCTTCCACCAAGCCCGGAGCGAGCGAGGGCGTGCGGCGAGTGGCAATTGCGATTCCGCCTTTGCGGACATACTCCTCGATCTTTCGGTACGTCGCGAGCGGAATCCGCTCCACGCCGGGCAGGATCAGGACGGGATAGGGTATGCCGCCGTGGGTGATCGCGCCATCGTCGATCAAATCGAAGTTATAGCCGGCATCGAGAATCTGCGGGACAATCTGGGGGTCCAGCAGCGTGCCCATCTGCCCATTGACCGACACATTCCCGAGGGTGAAGTGCGCGTACGCATCGTCGGTCGGCAGATAGAGGGCCACGTCGTTCACCGGCTTCCCCTGGCGCAACAGGAAGCTGATGCGCTGGAGGGAAACGGTGATATCCGGCATCACGAGCCACCACGGGTTGTGCTCGCTGAACACCGCCGCGGCATAGAAGTGCCATCCCGGCTCGGCGGCTTGCGGCGGCGAATAGGGCCAGCCGTGGCAGATAATCTGGTTGACGCCCTGGAGAAAGTGCAGGTCGGCTTCGGCCTTCATGTCCAGCGGCGTGGCGCGGAAGACGGGCGAGTGCAGCCAGGTAAAGGTCTCGGAAGACGTGACGGGCCGGTCATAAAGATGGTTCGCCGAGGAGGCCCAGCGCGTGGTCGAGAAAGCGCGCCAGCGGGAGCCTTCGCCCTCCGGCAGATCGGCCAGCGCCTGGCTCGAGAGATTCACCGGCGGGGTCCCGTAGCTCTGCGAGCGGAAGAGCGTTCCGTGCCGCCGCGCCCATTCGCGGACGGGCGTGAGGTAGCGCTCGTTGACAAGTTCCGTGAGAGTCCGGCCCCAATCGTGGCGGATGGCGGCGGTCTTCTCGCCCGTGTCTCCGGCGAGCGCGGGCAGATCGGGCGTTAGATCGTAGCCGCGGCGGCGCTGGAACTCTTCGAGGAAGTCGCCGGTCCAGTCCGAGGCGTTGACTTCCAGGCTGTCGCTGAAAACCGCATAGGGCGGATTCTTGCCGAAGGCCTCCATCAAGCGGTCGCCGGTGGACTTGAGGTGCTCGTCGATGGCGGCCAAGCTGTAGTGGTCCAGAACGAAGCCTTCGGCCCCGAAAGCAGCCCGCTTGACCGCCATGCGGGTGCGGCTGGCGATGAAAAAGAGCGCCACGCGGCCGGGTTCCGCCGCCGCCGGAACGCGCGCCACGCTGCCATCCACTCCGGTGAGGCGCTGAATGCCCTCGCCCGAGAATTGGCGGGCGTCGCCGCGCGCCAGAAACGCCGCGATCAGCTTCTCCCCTTCCCGCACGGCGGCGACGGGTACGGAGACCGCGCCGGCCGGAACGGGAACGCGCTCCACGCGCAAGCGGGGCGCCGCCAGGTCGATGGACGTATGCGGTCCGCCGTAGGGCCAGCCGCTGCCGAGCGTCAGGTCCACGCGCAGCCCGAGTTCGCGCGCCTTATCGTTGGCGAAGCGTAGATCCTCGATGAACTCGTCCGAGAGGTAGGGGAAGTTGCGCAGGCCGCGCGCAGGGTCGTCGAGGGTCACGGGGTAGACCGGCTGAATCTCGACGCCGCCGATGCCGCCTTCCTTCATCTTGCGAAGTTCCCGCTCCAGCTCCGGCTTGACGACCGCCGGGCCGAACCACCACCAGCGCATCATGATGCGGGCATCGTCGGGAGGACGCTCGAAGGCGCTCTTCAAGGCCGCAATATCCGATGGCGCGGCGGCCCATGCAACGAGGATGCAGGCCGCAAGGAAGAGAGTCAGAAGGGAGATTCGGGACGCGGTGGAGCGGAAGGGATGCATGGGATTATAGTAAGCCAGGTTACGGGGTGTTGACGAACTGACGCGTTCACCGGTTTTCGAGTGGCGCCACTGCGCCATAATGATCTAAGGGCAATACCGTTCACTTTGCGCGCGCAGCCGTGGAGTGGCCTTTCAGGCTGCCACCTGTGGAGTGGGCCTCTGGCCTGCCATGCCGCCGTCCGTGGCGGCATTCGGGGCGCGACCGGAACGAGGTGAATAGCATCTCGCTCTAAGGGGACCCGCTCAAATGAACATCGAAATCCACAAGCCCGAGCTCGAACAACGCGTGAGGGAAGGAATCCAAAGCGGGCGCTTCCACGGCGTTGACGAACTTCTCACCAAGGCTCTCGATGCTCTTTCGGAAGAGGATGCGGCCGGTGAAACGGTTACCCGCTCCGAGGCCGGATTCGACAAGGCAAAAGCCCGCCAAGCCGTGGCGCGCATCCGCGAAATCCGCAAAGGCGTGCGGCTTGACCTGCAAGGCATGTCGATCCGCGAGCTTGCCCACCTGGGGCACAGATACTGATGAGAGCCTTCGTCCTCGACGTGTCGGCTTGCATGCCTTGGTGCTGCGAGGATGAGACGACGCCGAAAGCGGTGGTCTTTACCGACAATCCCGTTTCACAGCCGGAAAGCTCTTTTGCAGTCCTGGGGTACTGGTCTCTGTTCCGGACGCACCCCTGGATCGCCTGGCGCACGGGTGGAGCACACGAAGCGTGAAATAGGACTAAACTGTCTGGAGTGGCGAAGCAGGCACGAACCCGCAGGACACGGACTACTCGACCGCCTCCAAGCAAACACCTCGATTCTGGCATCGCGTGGACCATCGTGTCGCTTGCAGTGGCTATTCTCACAGCAGTGCTTGGGATTGCCAGCGTAATTCCTTTCGGCGCTGCCATTCTGTTCCTTCTTGGATCGCTGGCAGTCATGTCGTGGGCGATTTGGCGATCTCAATGGCTATCCCACACCGCCAATAGACGCAAGGCTGTTTGGGTCATTGCGCTCGGTCTCGGATATTGCGCGGTAGCAAGTCCAGCTGTCGAAAAACTGTATCGCCTTGCGTACGGTTATCCGAGCTTCCCCTTCATGCAACCCACAGTTTGGGACCCGGTGGCGAGGCATTGGTACTTCTTCATCGATCACCGGGGTCCTGATCCGGTTTACAACGTAAGGGCCATTTGTAGTGTTATCGGATCGCACGTTCCCGATATACGGCTTGAGTACGAGGAGGTAGATGCCCAGCCGATGTTGGGGCCCATGGCCAGGGGACAGTTTCCGCTCGACGCCCCAGATCCGAACCATGGCTATTACGAGGCTGCATTTGCGTACCATGGCGGTACAGCGGTTGAAGATCTATTGATTGAAATGATAGGAGGCAAGGTGACAATCGCCTCAAAAGTAATCGACAAGAGTCCCAAGAGCAACAAGGGTATCCTACTGCAGTGCAAGGACAAGGGCTTTCCGAAGGACGTAGGCATCGAACAGAACGCTCCATCTTGTTGGCCTGGCTTTGTAGCTCGTGATGGGAGCAAGTACTGACGCGTTGGCGTCAAATCTATTGTGGTCGTGAGGTTATCGTAGAAAAGACCCGAACGGCGCTCTGGACATTGATGTCGAAAACTCCCTCGCAGGCTTATCGCGGCGTGATCAACCCGCCCAGCTTGTCCTGCTCACCGACGGCGGTTCGCGGAAAGCGCGTGGAGTAGGCCTCGGGGTATTTCAGCCCCGAACCCGTGTTGTAGAGGACGATGCGGTCGCTGGCGCTCAGGAAGCCAGAGGCCAGCAGTTTCTGAAGGGCGGCCACGCAAGCGGCGCCTTCCGGGGCGGCATAGATTCCCTCGACAGACGCCAGCGCGACTCCCGACTCCAACATCTCGTCGTCGCTCACGGCTACCGCCGCGCCGCGGCTTCCGCGCACCGCTTGCAGCACCAGAAAATCTCCCAGCGGCTTGGGAACGCGCAGGCCCGCCGCCACCGTATGGGCGTCTTCCCAGAAACGGCAGCGCGGCTCGTTCTCCTCGAAGGCGCGCACCACGGGCTGGCAGCCTTCGGCCTGCACCGCGATCATCTTCGGGCGCCGCGAGCCGATCCAGCCCAGCTTCTCCATCTCGTCGAAGGCCTTCCACATCCCGATCATCCCGACGCCCCCGCCCGTCGGATAGAAGATCGCGTCCGGCAGTTCCCAGTCCAGTTGCTCCGCTACCTCGAAGCCCATGGTCTTCTTGCCTTCGATGCGGTACGGCTCTTTGAGCGTGCCAAGGTCGAACCAGCCTTCCGCCGCGCCGCGCTCGACGGCCATGCGGCCGCAATCGGAGATCAAGCCATCGACCAGCGTCACGGACGCGCCGTACGCTTTGCACTCCAGGTAGTTGGCTTGCGGCGCGTCGCGCGGCATGAAGATGTGCGCTTCGATTCCCGCCGCCGCGGCGTAGGCCGCCAGGGCGCCGGCCGCGTTCCCGGCCGAGGGCATCGACACCTTGCGGATGCCCAGCTCGGCGCACATCGAGATGGCGCACGCCAGGCCGCGCGCTTTGAAAGAACCCGTGGGATTGACGCCCTCGTCCTTCACCCAAAGCGACTCCGCGCCGAGGCGCGCCCCCAGGCGGCGCGCGCGAACCAGCGGGGTCCAGCCTTCTCCCAGCGATACCACGGACTCGTCGGCGGGAGGCAGAAGGGGCGCGTAACGCCACATGCTGGCGGGGCCGCGGCAAACCTCGCGCCTTCGCCAGCGATGCCGGATCTTATCCAGGTCGTACCGCACCAGCAGCGGGCCGCCGCAATCGCACAGACCGGCGCTCCGCCCCGCTTCCAGCCTCCGGCCGCACAGGCTGCACTCCAAGTGCGTGGCTTTAGACATTAAGAAGAAAGTCTAACATCGGGCGCGGGCCTATTTCCGCCCCAGCATGCGCAGACGCACGCTGAAGGCGCGAACCTGGCCCCGGCCGTAGGTGAGGAACTGCGGCGTGCCGATGACGTTGTTGACGGTATTCGGATTACCGTTGTTCGTGAGATTGTTGTATCCGAAACGCCACGCCCAGAGGTAGTGAAAGGCCTGGAATTTGCGCTCGAGATGCAGGTTGATGTTGAAGTAATCGGGAAGGCGCATGGATCCCGGGGCGCCAACCTGAAAGCCCCGCTCGTCCACCACCGAGAATGGGAAGCCCGTGCGGTATTCGACCAGGTACGCCGCCGTGGTATTCCGCGTGATGAATCGCAGCACGGAGGGGAGACGGCGATTGGGCAGCGGCAGCCATCCCCACATGTGAAACCGATTCGGCGCGTCCCACGGAAATGGCCCCGGCGCCTGCGCCGCGAAGATAGGATTCTCCAAGCTGTAGTTCACCGCCTGGTTCGTGCGCGAACTGGAGCGGGTATACCCGGCGAACCACTCGTACTTGCCGGCGAACGTGCGCCGCACGCCTGCGTCGAAAGCGTCGTAGACATCGCGGCGGGTATTGACGAGATTATAGATCATGCCGTTGGGCAGGGGCCCTCCCAGAGGCGGAACAGGCGGCTCTCCGGCCAGCGGCGCGAAGGTGAATCCGCGGTCGCCATCGCGCCGCGTGTACTCGGCCTTGAGGTAGAAATCGAAAGGCAGCTTACGTTCCACTCCCGCGCTCGCCGTGCGGAAGCGCGGCGTTTGAAGCGAGCTGTCATTGACTCGGAACGAAGTCGCCACGGGCCCCTCGGCCGTTCCGTCCGGCAGGTAGAACGTGGAAAGACTGGTCTGATCCTGCTCGCTCGATATCAAGGAGAGGCGGATGGAGTCGTGGTAAACGCCCCATCCGGCCGAGAACTTGGTTCCGCCAAGACCGCGCGGCGCCCAGACCACGCCCGCCCGCGGCGCCAGCAGCAGATTCCGGACGATCTCGTTCCATTCGGCCCGTAATCCGACTTCCACGGCAAGCCCCTCGAACGGCGTCCAGTGGTCCTGGACGTATTGCGCGCTTTCGAAATTCTTGCGGGCCTGGAACGGACTTCCCTCGAAGGAAACGTAACGGGCCACGGAACCGTCGTCGCGCAGGACCTCGTAATCGTGGCGCGTCACCTTCTGATGAAACGCCTCGCGCTCGAAATCGATCCCGAATTTGAACTGGTGCTCGCCGTGGAGGCGGAACGTGGGAAGAAACAGGTCCGCGATCCACTGCTGGCGGTAAGCGTGTTGATCCGTGCCCGTGAAGTAGTTGCCACGGTTGCCGAAGGGGGTGATTTCGTATACCTGGTCGCCCTGAGGAATGTCGTGCAGCCGGGTGCGCGTGTCGGCGAAGCCCACCTCAAGCAGCGCGCCGCCGAAATACTGCTGATCGCGAATCGTGCTGACGAAAAGGTCCTGGCGGTGGGTGCTGGTAGTCTCGGACGGGTTCAAGACGGTGAGGCCATAGCGCGACTGGTCCGCGAAATTGACCAAAAGGCTGGCGGTCAGAATGTTGGAGGAAATCGGGTTCACCTGAAATCGCGCCAGGTCGCTGATCATGATGCCACGGGTCCGGTTCTGCCCGGCGGGAAGGCCGTGCACGACGTCCATGTTATAGAAAGCGTCGAACCCATTGTGGAACCAGGCCCGGCCTTTGGCGAGCGGTCCGGAAACCTCCAGCCGCGGGGTCCATTTGTTGACGTGGAAGCCTCCATCGCTGGATATGCCCGGGACGAAGTTGGTCCCCCCGAAACGCCAGTGGTCGTCTCCCATTTTGGTCTGGAGATCCAAAGCGCCGGCGGACCCCCGCCCATTATCGGCCGAGAAACGGCTGGTTTCCAGGTTCATGGACTCGATGGTCTCGATGTTGACCCGCGCCTCCAGCCGCCCGGTCACGGGATTGGCGATATTGAAGCCGTCGAGCGTGTAGCTGGTCTGGTTGACGTCGGCGCCGTTGACGTGCACCCGCCCAGCGCTGTCCTGAAGCACGCCATTCATCAACGGCAGCGCATTCCGAAAGTCCTGCGGCGCCGGAAACGGAACCGCCTGAACCTCGGTCTTGTCGAGTTCCGCCCGCGCGGCCACCTGCTGAGGATCGACCGGCGGCGCGGAAGACGTCACGTCGACGCGCTCGGAGAATTCCTGCAAGTGATTCAGCGTGATGGCGAGCTGGCCGGCGCCCTCCTCGAACCGCTGGCCCCGGCTCACATAGAGGAAGAAACCCTGACGTTCGACGCGAATGGCGTATTCTCCAGGGGCCGGCAGGCTGAGAGTGAAGTTCCCGGCTGGATCCGAAGAGGCGGCGGCGGGGGGCGTTCCGGGCAGGCTCAGTTCGATGCGCGCGCCCGCCACGGGCGCCCCGGTTTCATCCACCACGCGCCCGGAAATCGAAACCTGAGCCTGCATGACCGCGCACGCGAACGCGATCGACACGAACAGGCGGGCAGCCAGGGTTATGGACTCCATCGACGAACCACCGGGCGGAATTACCGGCTAATTTAGCATAACGCCTTACGCCCGAACAAAAAAGGCAAAACGCGCTAATCGCCGATCTCGATCTCCGGCCCTTCGGCTTTCAGCGCTTCTTCGGCCCGCGCCGCGGTGGCGCGCGCCAGATCTAGGAACGGTTCGCCCTCGCCCTTGCGCAGAACGATGGGGTCGCCTGTGTCGCCGCCGATGCGCACCCGCGGGTCCAGCGGCAGCTCGGCGAGAAAGTACACTTGCATCTCCTCCGCCGTGCGCCGGCCGCCGCCGTGGCTGAACACGTCGATCCGCTGGCTGCAATGGGGGCAATTCAGGAAGCTCATGTTCTCCACCAGGCCCAGAATCGGCGTCCTCACCTGGCGGAACATGTGAATGGCCTTGCGCGCGTCTTCCAGCGAAACATCCGAGGGCGTCGTCACCACGATCGCGCCCGTGATGGGGGCGGTCTGGATGAGGGAAAGCTGCACGTCGCCGGTACCCGGCGGCAGATCGATCACAAGGTAGTCGAGGTCCCCCCAATCCACGCCGCGGACGAATTGTTGCATCACGCTGTGCAGCATGGGGCCGCGCCAGATCAGAGGCTTGTCGCCCGGATTCAGAAAGCCCATCGACATGAGCTTGACGCCGTGCTTCTCGATTGGCTGGATGCGGTCGCCGTGAGCCATCGGCGTCTGGTTGATTCCCATCATCAGCGGCACGTTGGGACCGTAAACGTCGGCGTCCATGAGTCCCGCCTTGTAGCCCAGGGATGCCAGACCCACGGCCAGGTTCACCGCCACCGTGGTCTTTCCCACGCCGCCCTTTCCCGAACCGACGGCAATGAGATTCTTCACGCCTGCAATAGGCGCTTTGGGCTGGGCGCCCGGCTGATTGGGGGTCATTGAACCCATGGTAACAGCCGCGTGGGGAAATCCTGAGTCAGGCGGCCTTGGGGTTGTTCCCTGATGGCTGAATGAGCACTTCAGCCGGAATGCCAAAATGCGTGTGAAGCGCGCGAATCATGTTGAGCGACAGCGGCCGCTGGCGGCGCATGACCTCGAACACCCGGCTGCGGCTGCCGATCACTCCCACCAGCGCGCGAGCATCTTTCCCTTCCTGGTCGAGCCGGAATTGAATCGCCTCAATCGCATCGGGAGTGTCGATCGGATAGCGGCGCCGCTCGTACGCGTCAACGAGCGTGGCCAGGACATCCAGTCGATCCCCGTCCGAAGTGCCGTCGGGCGTCCCCCATAGGCGATCGATCTCTTTTAGCGCCGCTTCGTGATCCTCGTCGGTTCGGATCGGCTTAACTCTCATATTTCACCGTCCTCGCGTCTATCAGGTCGTAATCGGCATGGCTGCCGACCCATTTGATGAATATGATCTTCCGCCGGTAGTCCACGGCGGCAACCAGGCGGAAGTCGTTTCCTTTGACGTTGAAGACAACCCGATCGGCGCTTAGGATGCTCGCCGTGGCGTACGAGCGCTTCAAATCCGCGGAGCTTTCCCATGATGCCTGCCGCACCTCATGAAACCAAGCCTCCAGAGCCGCTTTCACCGCCGCCTGGCCTCTCCGGCCGGCGAGCGAGGCAACGAAGCGCGCCAAAGTACTTCGAGCAATGACCCGCAAGGCTAATTATAGCCCGTTCCCGGTTTGGGAACAAGCGAGGCCACATGGTTCGGCGCTCGGGGATATGCGAATGCTCCCGGAGCCCGCATTTGCCGCGGCAGGACCCGCTCCAAATTCCTCCTTTACTTTCAACCCCTTGGAGTGCTAGGCTAAGTATCTGATAATGCGTACAGTTGACTTGATCCAGCGGAAACGCGACGGGGGAGAACTCACTCCTGAAGAGATAGAGTTTCTGGTAGAAGGCTACACCAACGGCGACATCCCCGATTACCAGATGTCGGCTTTCCTGATGGCCGTGTACTTCTCGGGCATGACCGACCGCGAAGTCAGCCGCCTCACCGAATGCATGCTGCAATCGGGCGACACCGTCGATCTTTCGGCCGTTCCCGGCGTGAAGGTGGACAAGCACTCTACCGGTGGAGTCGGCGACAAGACCAGCTTGATCGTCGCGCCGCTGGCCGCGGCCGCCGGGGTGATCGTGCCCATGATGTCGGGCCGCGCCCTCGGCCACACCGGGGGCACTCTCGACAAGCTCGAGTCCATTCCGGGCTTCCGTACGGATCTCTCCGCCGAGGAGGTTCAGAGACAGCTTGCCGACATGGGGCTGTGCTTCATCGGCCAGACGGACCGGCTCGCCCCGGCCGACCGCAAGCTGTACGCGCTGCGCGACGTCACCGCGACCGTGGAATCGATCCCCCTGATTTCCTCCTCGATCATGTCCAAGAAGCTGGCCGAGGGCGTGGATGCGCTGGTGCTCGACGTCAAGGTGGGCAGCGGCGCCTTCATGAAGAAACAAGTGGATGCCCGCCGCCTGGCCCAGACCATGGTGGGCATCGGACGCCGCATGGACAAGAAGGTCCAGGCCCTGATCACCGACATGAGCCAGCCGCTCGGCTACGCCGTGGGCAATGCGCTCGAAGTGATGGAGGCCTCCCAGACGCTCCAGAACGCCGGCCCGGCCGACCTCACGAAGCTCTCCATCGAGTTGGCCGCGCGCATGATCTACCTGGGCAAGAAGACCGCGTCGCTCGACGATGCGCGCCGCGCCGCCGAGCAGGCCCTGGTGGACGGATCGGGTTACCGCAAACTCAAGCAGGTGGTGGCGGCGCAAGGCGGCAATCCGCAGGCGCTGGACAAGTTCGAGCTGCTCCCCAACGCCACCGGCATGCGCGAGGTCGCTTCGCCGCGCGGCGGCTATGTCACTTCGATCGACGCCCAGGACATCGGCGTGGCCTCGAACCTGATCGGCGCCGGCCGTGACAGGAAAGAGGACGCCATCGACCCCGCCGTGGGCATCATTCTCGAGGTCAAGGCCGGCGAAAAAGTGGATGCGGGTTCGGTGCTGTGCCGCCTCTACTACACCAAGGAAGACCGCGTGGAAGAAGCCGCGGAGATGGTCGAGGACGCGTTCCGCATCTCCGCGCAACGGCCCGACGAGCGTGAGCTGATCCTGGAAGTCGTGGGGTAGAATGGGCCGCTTCACGGGGTTCCTGGGCCTGGCTGTGATCATGGGCGTCGCTTGGCTGCTCTCCAGCCACAAGCGATCCATTCGCCTGCGCACCGTCGCCTGGGGGCTCGGCCTTCAGTTCGGGTTCGCGTTGCTGGTTCTGAAGACCCCTTTCAGCCGCGTCCTCGAAGCCGTTAGCTCGGGTGTGGCGGCGCTGTTCGGATATGCCAACGTGGGCAGCGCCTTCGTGTTCGGGAAGCTGGCGGATAGCGGGGCCGTGCAGCGCGCTTTCGGAAATCCTCAGGAGAGCGTGGGGGTCATCTTCGCCTTTCAGGTGCTCCCCATCATCATCTTCATCGCCTCGCTCTTCTCGATTCTGTACTACCTCGGCGTCATGCAGGTTATAGTGCGGGCGATGGCCGTGGCGATGCAGAAAGTGATGGCCGTGAGCGGCGCGGAGTCGCTCAACGTAGCGGCCAGCATCTTCATGGGTCAGACCGAGGCGCCGCTCACCATCAAGCCGTTCCTCGACGGCATGACGGAATCGGAACTGTTCACCGTGATGACGTGCGGCATGGCGCATGTTTCCGGGGCCGTGATGGCGGCCTACGTGTTGGTCGGCCACGTGGAGATCCGGCACCTGCTGACGGCCGTGATCATGACCGCGCCTGCCACGATCATGCTGGCCAAACTCTTCATCCCCGAGACGGGAAAACCCGCCACCGCGGGCAAGGTCGATATTCAGGTGGAGAAGACCGCGGTGAACGTGATCGACGCGGCGGCCCAGGGCGCGGGCGACGGGTTGCGCCTGGTGTTGAACATCGGAGCCATGCTCATCGCCTTTCTGGCCCTCATCGCCATGTGCAACGGCATCCTGAATTGGGGGCACGTCCATGCCGGCTGGATCCCCGAGTCGCTCGAGAAGATCTTCGGCGCGGTCTTCGCTCCCGTGGCCTGGATCATGGGCGTCCCGTGGAAGGAAGCCCCGGTGATCGGGGGCCTGCTCGGGACGCGCCTGGTCACCAACGAGATGGTGGCGTTCAATCAGCTCGGGCCGATGCGGGACCATCTCAGCCAGCACTCCTTCACGATCGCCACGTACGCGCTGTGCGGGTTCGCGAACCTCAGCTCCATCGCCATTCAGATCGGCGGCATCGGCGCGCTGGCGCCAAGCCGCAAGTCGGACCTCGCCAGGCTGGGAATCCGGGCCGTGATGGCCGGATCGATGGCCAACTTCATGTCGGCCTGCATCGCCGGGATGCTGCTGTGAGAATCTCGTGGAGTGGGCCTCCGGCCTGCCATGCCCGCTTTCTTGCGGGCATCTGCCGGCCATACGGAGGATGCCGCCACGAATGGCGGCATGGCAAGCCGGAGGCTCGCTCCACAGCCGCCAACTTGTGTAGAGACTTGTGGCTATGATCCTAGACGCCAAAGCCTGCATCGAGAGCCGTACCGCGTTGCGCCCAACCATCGGCGTGGTCTTGGGCAGCGGCCTGGGCGCTTTCGCGGACGAACTCGCCGCGCGCCTGGAGATTCCTTATTCGGAGATCCCCGGCTGGCCCGCCTCCACGGCCGTGGGTCACGCCGGCAAACTGATTCTTGGCAAGCTCGGGCGTCTTGAGGTCGCCGTGATGGCCGGCCGGGCCCACCTCTACGAGGGCTATTCGCCGGCCCAGGCCACCTACGGCGTGCGCGTGCTCGGCAGCTTGGGCGTGCGCACTCTTGTGCTCACCAACGCGGCTGGCGGCATCAATCCTTCTCTGAAGCGTGGCGGACTGGTGCTGATTTCCGACCACATCAACATGCAGGGGTGCAACCCGCTGGCGGGCCCCAATGACGATGCGCTCGGGCCGCGCTTCCCCGACATGTCCGAAGTCTACTCGCGGGCATTCCGCGAGAAGGCCAAACAGGTGGCCGCCAGGCTGGGCATCCAGGTCGCCGAGGGCATCTACGCCGCCATGCTCGGCCCGTCCTATGAAACGCCCGCGGAAATCCGTTACCTGCGGACCATCGGCGCGGACCTCGTGGGCATGTCCACCGTGCCGGAAGCGATCGTGGCCAGCCACATGGGCATCGAGACGCTGGGCATCTCCTGCGTCACCAACATGGCCGCGGGCATCCTGCCGCGGAAGATCAATCACGAAGAGGTCCTCGAGACAGGCGCCATGGTGCGGGACACCCTGGTGAAGTTCCTCAAGGCTCTGCTGCCCAGCCTGGCTGAGGCGGCGGGATGACGGTGCGCCCTTCGATGTCTCGTATCTGTAGCTTCTTCCTCTTCGTCTGCGCGCTCTCGGCCGAGCCGGCCGATTGGATCTGGAGCGCGCGGTACGTCATCACCGAGAACCCGCAGCGGCGCGTCATAGATAACGGCGCGGTCGCCATCCGCGGCCAGCGCATCGTGGGCGTGGGCGCGAAGTCCGAAATCGACGCGCGCTTTCAGGCGAAACAGCGGCTGGACCGCCCCGACGCCATCCTTGCGCCCGGACTCATCGACACGCACACCCACGCCGCCATGTCGCTGTTCCGCGGCATCGCCGACGACAAGAACCTCCAGGACTGGCTGAACAAATACATTTTCCCCGCCGAAGCCAGGAACGTCTCGCCGGAATTCGTCCGCTGGGGCACGCGCCTAGGCTGCCTGGAAATGTTGCTCGGCGGAACCACCACCTTCACCGACATGTACTACTTCGAGGACGTGGTGGCCGAAGTGGCCAAGGAGGCGGGCATGCGCGGCGTCCTTGGCGAAACCATCATCGGCTTCCCCGTGCCCGACGCCAAGACCCCCGCCGACGCGCTGAAGTTCACGGAAGGCTACTTGCGGCGTTTCCGCAACGACCCGCTGGTGGTCCCGGCCGTGGCCCCGCACGCTCTCTATACGAACTCCGACGAAACCCTCAAGGCCGCCCGCGCGCTCGCCAACAAGTACAACGCCCCGCTCGTGATGCACCTTTCCGAAACGAAGAAGGAGAACGACGACGAGCAGGCCAAGCGTCACAGGAGCCCCACCCAAACGCTCGACGCGTTGGGCGTGTTCAACGGACGGACCGTGGCCGCCCACTGCGTATGGACGAGCGCGGCCGACTTGCAGATCCTCAAGACGCGCGGCGTGGGCGTGGCGCATTGCCCTTCGAGCAACATGAAACTCGCGAGCGGCGTGGCGCCGGTTGTGAAAATGCTTGCCATGGGAATCGCCGTGGGCCTCGGTCCCGACGGTCCCGCCGGCAGCAACAACGACTTCGACATGTTCGAGGAGATGGACCTTGCGGCCAAGCTGCAAAAAGTAACCACGCTCGACCCGCGGGCGCTGCCGGCCGCCACCGCGCTGGAAATGGCCACCATTCGCGGCGCGCGCGCGCTCGGCATGGAAAAGGAAATCGGCTCGCTCGAACCTGGCAAGCGCGCCGACATGATTCTGGTGCGCCTGGATCGGCCCAACGCCGTGCCCGTGTACGATGCGATCTCGCAGATGGTCTACGCGCTCAAGGCCGCCGATGTGCGCGACGTCATGGTGGATGGCAAGCCCGTCGTGCGCGATGCGAGAATCCTGACGCTGAACGAGGACGAGATTCTGCGGAAGGCCGCGGAGTATGGCGTCAAGGTCAGCGCGTCCTTGAAATAGTGTGGAAGTGGGGCGGACCTCCCGGTCTGCCTTCTTGTCGCCCGGCGCTGTCAGATGGCCGCGACTTGATAATGTAGCGCGCCGGGATTCAGTTGGGTGGCCAGCCTTTCTCATACGGGCGTCGCGGAAAGAAGGCAGACCAGGAGGTCCGCCCCACTGGCCGTCCGCTTTCGAACAGCTTGTCCCGCAATCGCTACGTTACGTCCGCCATCCTTCCGGTCAACCGCAATAGAATCAAGTGAATACCGCTTGGAGAGGGAAGTGCTGGTTATGCTGGCATGGGTTTCGTGAACGAATTCACGCGCGATCTCCGGCAGGCCGCCCGCGTGCTGCGGAAAAGTCCTGTCGCCACGTGCGTCGCGATCCTGGCGCTGGCCCTGGGTATCGGCGTGAACGTATCGTCGTTCATCAGGGTCGATGCCATGATCCTGCACCCGCTGCCCTATCCCCGCCTGGAGCGAATCGCGACGGTATGGGAAACGCTCCCCAAGACCGGCGCCCAGCGAAACGCTTTCGCGCCCGCCGATTTCTTCGATCTCAAGGACCGGAGCCATTCGTTCGAGGAACTGGCGGCCTGCCGCGACTGGGAAGTCAGTCTGACCGGCGCCGGGAACCCCGAACACGTGCGCGCGGTTCTTGTCTCGCCGGGTTTCTTCACCGTGCTGGGCATCCAGGCCGCGCTCGGCCGGACGTTTACGTCCGACGACTACCGGATCGCCGGCAAGGATGTCGCCGTTGTGAGCGAAGGCTTCTGGAAGAGCCGCCTGGCAGCCGCGCCCGATGCGGCCGGCAAATCCATTTCACTTGACGGACGCGCCTACGCCATCGCCGGCATCATGCCCGACGATTTCGATTTCCCCTTGGGAACGGATGTCTGGGTTCCTCTGGTTCCGGACCCGGCCGGCCGGCATGACCGCGCGTCGCACGGGCTGATGGCCGTTGGCCTGCTGAAGCCGAACGTGTCCGCCGCGCGCGCCGGCGCCGAAGCCGCGGTCATCGCCGCCGGTCTCGCGCAACAGTACCCAACCACGAATGAAGGCCGCGGCATGCTTGCCGTGCCCCTGCGCGACATGGCCGAGGGGGTGACGGGCCGTTTCGTTTGGACGCTGCTGGGCGCGGCCGGCTTCGTGCTGCTCCTGGCCTGCGCGAACGTCGGGAACCTCCACATGGCTCGCGCGGCCAACCGGCGGAAGGAGATGGCGGTGCGCGTGGCGCTGGGGGCCGGCCGTCTCCGGATTGCCCGCCAGTTGCTCGCGGAGAGCGTTTTGATTTCCGCCGCCGCGGGCGTTCTCGGACTCCTGCTGGCAAGCTGGGACAACGACCACATGAAGTCTCAAATCCCCGCGATCGTGTCGAGGTGGGTTCCCGGCATCCGCAATATGCGAATCGATTCCACCGTGATCCTCTTCACGCTGGCCCTTTCGCTCGCGGCCGGCGTTCTGTGCAGCCTGCCCGCGATCCTTCATCTGGCGTGCGGGAAAAGCCGGGCGAATCCGGCCGATGCGCTTCGCGAGCGCGCCGGCAGCGGCCCCGGCGCGGCGGGCAGCCGCATGCGAGCCGCGCTCATCGTCTCCGAGCTCGCGATGGCGCTCGTGTTGCTGACCGGCGCCGGCTTCATGGTCCAGGTTTTCAACCATCTTCTGGAACGCGATCAGGGCTACGATCCCAAGAACGCGCTCACGATGCGCGTGTCTTTACCCCCGGCCGCGTATGGCCAGCCCGCCGGCATCGCATCGTTCTACGGCCGCGCGCTCGATGGGTTGGCATCGGTCCCCGGCGTGACGGCGGCAGGGCTTTCCTCTTCGTTTGGGCCCGCCGAACGCCTCGGCATCGAAGGAAGGCCCGAGGCCCGGCCCGGCGACCCGCATCCCGAAGTCATCGCCATCGGCGGCCGGTATCTCGATGCCATGCGAATCCCTCTGCTGGAGGGGCGCTCCATCTCCGAACGCGACAGCCGGGACTCGCCCCGCGTCGTGGTCGTCAGTGAAAGCGTGGCTCGCTATTATTGGCCCGGCGCCAGCGCTATCGGCCGGCATATACGGATCGGCGGTGAAACGGACTGGCTCACGGTGGCAGGCGTATCGGGAGATATCAAGGACTGGTTCTTCGGCCGGGCTCAACCGGCGGCCTATATCCCGTACGCCCAATCCCCGCCCTCTTCCGCCACGTTCGTCCTGCGCACCGCGGGCGACCCACACCAGGCCGCCGCGCCCGCTCGGTCCAGGATCGCGGGCATAGACCACGATCTGCCCGTGTATGAAGTGAAAACCCTGGAAGAGGCCGTCGCGGAAATGCGGTCCGGCGTGCGTGGGGCGGCCATCGCCATGAACACCTACGCGATAATCGCTCTGCTGTTGGCCATCACGGGCGTGTACGCCGTCATCTCGTATTTCGTCGCCGCGCGCACCCACGACATCGGCATTCGGATGGCGCTCGGGGCGGACCGCGCCGAAGTGCTGGAGACGATCATGCGCCAGACCGCGCGCCTCACCGCCGCTGCGTTGGCGTGCGGCATCCCGCTCGCCATCGTACTGACCCGCGTCATGGCGAGCGCGCTCTATGCCGGCATCCACGCCGGCGCGGGAAGCTTCGCGCTGCTTACCGCCATACTGATCGCCGCCGCTTTCGCCGCCAGCCATTTCCCCGCGCGCCGCGCCATGAGCATCGACCCCATGACCGCCCTGCGCGACGAATAGAGACGGAGCAGCGGGACGGACCATCGTCGTTTGTGATCGGCCTCTCTTACGCGAGTCTGGAAAGCCATATCGGGCCTATTTCGGCAGGCGCCTACGGGACCAGCAGCACCGGCGCCTGCCAGAACGCCGCCCTCTGCCCCCCGGGATCGAGCACCGTAACCTGGCAGTTATATCTGCCGGGCTGAAGCTTGTTCAAGGACAAACTGAACCGGAGCGGCGCCGTCTTCAGTTTGTTATCCATGGCTGCGGCCACGGCGAGCGGCGGCGTCTCGAACGCCTTCGTTTGCCCCCGGTAGAAAGTTACAAACGCGATCAGCGGTTGAGTCGCCGTCGCTCCCCGCTGGTACGCCTGAAGATACACGAACAGGTCCCGGCTCTTGCTGAACACCCGGTTCACGCTCGGAATCAGCTTCTGTCCATCCTGGATCAGCGGGTTGGTAGCGCCGGACTTGTCCTTGTCTTTCGCGCTGAAAACCGCATCCTTGAGGTCCACGCGCTGGCCGCTTAGCACCACCGAGCTGATCGGAATCCGCTGCTGTTCCTTGTTCAAATTCGGGATAACGAACCTGTTCATGTAGGTTCCGATCCTGCCGGTCTCGTCGTCGCGGGCCAAAAGCTTTAACGTGTACGTCCCGGGCAGGAGCGTAAGGGCCGTGTCGTATTGAATCGGCTGCCTCGATAACTGGGCCGCGGTTTCGCCGGTCAGCTTGATGTCCACTTTGTCGCGCACGTTGCCGACGGTCACGTTGTACTCGTCCTTCACCTCGCCGATGAAGTCGATGAGCGTGTGGTCGGCGCCGCCGCGCCGCGCCAGCGCCAGCTCGCTCCCCGGAATCTTGATCACCATCGGAACGAAGTACTCGGCCGAGTTCAACTGGAAGTAATCCACCTCCGAGGCGATAGTAAGTTCCGTAATCGGGTCGCCAAGCATCAGCGCTTCCTGGAGCTGTCGTTCCTTCTCGGCGGTGGTGAACTTACTGAATTGTTTCTTGGCCCAGTAACCCTGGCGAAAATCCAGCTTGGCGGACAAATCGCGGTTGACCGCGATCTTGATCCGGCGATAGCGCCCGTCCAGGTTCAAATTGGCGGAGTAATATCCGATGATGTAATAGTCGGAGATGGCCTTCTGCGCCTCGACGATCCCCACCGACAGGTCGTTATTGTCGAGCAGCGCCTTTCCGCCCGTATCCGCTGCCAGCGCGTGCAGCGTATCCTGCGATTTCTGAAAGTTGCCCGTCGCGGCCAGCGCCGATGCGCCCGAATACATGCCCAGTCCGCCAGGCGATCCCCTTGAAGCGTCGCCCAGCGGCGCCATCGCCACCAGGCCGCGCGCGTCGATCGTGAAGAAGGAGACGTTGGCGCGGATGGCGGCGTTGGTGGTGGCCTGGAATTGCGCCTGGTTGTCCACTCCATTCAGTTGCAGGCCGCTGGCGAAGTAAACCAGGACCTTCTTTTCGTTGAGCGAACCTAACATCTGCACGGCCGTCTGCAACGCGGCCAACTGGCGGTCGGTGTTGAAAAGGTTGAATTCGCTGTCGTCCTCGCCGAAGGCGGTGCCGTAGTCCGCGGCGCTGTCGTCGTTGTTCGTCTCGTCGAAACCCTGGCCCTCTCCGATGAACAGCTTGTTGACCGTCTTCTCCAGCTCATCGCGATCGTCGGTGAAATCGTCCAGCACGTGGACGCCGTCGGAAAACGACATGATCGACACCAGGTCGGACGGCGTCATTTGCTTCTGAAGGAATTTGAGCGCCGCCGCCTGCGCCCGCGCCTGGTCCTGGGGCGGCATCGCGCCCATGTCGAAATACAGCACCATCAGGCGGTGGTTCCGGTAGCGTATGTCTCCGGGCCGCTCGGGCGCGATCTGGTTTCGAGTGACGGGTTCGATCTTGGGCTTCTCAACCGGCGCCGGCCCCGCCGCGGGGGATGGGCCCGCCGGCGGGGCGGCGGGCGCGATGGGAGTCTCATCGAGGGTCTGGTATTCGCAGAAGCTCACGGTTTGCGCCACGCCATCCTCGGTCACCGTGAAATCCTTGGCTGTCAAACCCACGATGGGCTTGCCGCTCTTGTCAGTGACGGAGACCGTCTCGATTACCAAATTCGCATTGGCCTGAAACCGGGCGTTTGCGTCCGCCGCTTGCGGCGGATTCCCGACCGGCGCTTGTTGCGCCGCCAGGGTGATAGCAAGAAGCGCCGCCCATGCCAGCCTTGTGGGGCCGGCCCTTTTGGGCTGCCGCCGGGCTTCCGCCCGGCGTTCGGCCTGCCAGGTCGTCTCTATGTTTCGCATGGCTCAGAACCTCACTCGCAAAGTCGCTTGCAGGCTGCGCATGGCGTTGGCGGTAGTCGGCAGCCCGAACTGCGCGCTGGTCACGGTCGTGTTCCAGGAGGGATACGTGACGTGGTTCAGCGCGTTGTAGGCGTCAAACCGCAGATCGACCCTGTCGAACGTTCGCGCCATGGAGGCGTTCAGCCCGAACTGCGCCGGGCCGGCAATCGAGTTTCTCCCGGCATTGCCCCACTGGCCCGCCGCGGGAGCCCGGAACGCGGCCGGATTCAGATAGCGGCCCGCCCCGGTCGGGTTGAGCGTTACCCCGGTGGCATCCGGCCGGATGGTTCCGGTGACGCCCGTTCCCTGTACCGCTGTGAGATAGACCGGCGTCTCGGGCAGACCCGTGCCGGCCGTGATCTGTGTGACGAAGGTCCACCCCTTCGCCAGTGCGCCCGTCCAGCCGCGCAGAAGCGTGCCTCCTCCGACTCCCATCCCGGTGGTGTACTGCCCCTGCACGCTCAACAGGTGGCGCTGGTCGAAGTTCGAAGGCCCCCGTTCGGCGCTCAAGTCGAGCCAGTTCTGCGCGATCAACGAGCCTCCCTGGCCCCGTCCGCCCAGCGCCGCGTCGTCGAACGATCTCGAGAACGTGTATTGGACGCTCCCGGCGAAACCGTTGTGCATGCGCCGCCGCAACTGGATCATCCCGGCCTCGCGCGTCGAATTGCCGTTGGAAGTCAGGTACGCGAATCCCGCCGGACACGTGGGACACGGGTTCGCCGCGCCGATTGGATAAGTATTGGGCAGAAATACCTGGGCGCCGCGCGTCCCTTTGATTCCGAGATATGTCAGCGTCATGACCGTGGAGTTAGTCACGTCCTTCTGCACCGACGCCTGCCAGTTCTGCGAGTAGCCCACCCGGAAACTCGGATCGATGGCGAAGGTGTTGGGCGTGCTTGCGGGAGAAGCGTTGAACCCATTGGCCAGCGTCAGCGGATTCCCGGGGCTGTTCTGAACGCTCAGGCTCTTCGAGAGCGGGGATTGCTGCGCCATCTGCGGCGCGATCGATTGGTACACCGAAGTGTTGTAGTAGACCCCATACCCGGCGCGGACCACCATCGACGATGCCAGAAATGGGTGCCACGCCAGCGCAATGCGCGGTTCGAAGCCGTGTTTGTCCGGTTGAACCAGGGACGCCGGATACTTTTGGCGGGTCAGCGCGCCCGTCGGACTGCTGCCCAGCACCGGCGCCACGGCCGTGAAGCCCGGCGCTATATCCAGGTTCACCAGGCGGCCGTATCGTTCGCTAATCGGCGAGCCGTATTCCCAGCGCATCCCCGCGTTCAGGGTCAGCCGCGGACTCACTCTCCAATCGTCCGTGAAAAAGCCGTCCCACATCGAAGCCCGGAAGTACTTATCGGCGTTGCCGAAAGCGATGGAGCTGGTGTCTGGAATTCCCAGCAGGAAATCGGCGAAGTCGCTGCCGGTTCCGGGCGCCGGAACCCCGTTCAGGATCGCTTGCGTGGCCGCTCCGGTGAAGGTAAAAGTGCCGCGCGGGTCCTGTTGCGACAAGTAGTTGAATTGCTGCCGCCGGAAATCGGCGCCAAACGAGAAGTTGTGCGGCCTGGGCATCCACATCCCCGAAAAAGTCAGCGCGCTGGTCTGCGTGCGCGTGAAGGACTGCTGGGCGTCCGAGATCCCCGCGATGCCGCTCGAAAAGTTGAGAGCCGGCGGGCCCCAATTCAAAGGCTCCTGGTCGTTGCCCGTGATGCCCGCGTCGCCCGAAACGTTAATTCGGTCCGCGAAGTACGGCGTGGTGCGGTTGGCCGCCCGGCTGTACTGGTAACCCAGGCTTGTGTTCAGCCGCTGCCCGAAAATGTGCCGCCAGGTTCCGCTGGCGGTCAAACCATTCATGCCGGCGTCGTCCACAAAACCCAGCAGGTTCGGGCTCGTGGTGGTGCTCCTCTGATACGCGAAGTTGCCGTTTACGAAGTTCTTTGAATTGAGCGTCCGGTTCACGCGCGATTGCACAGCGTCCTGGCTGGTGACGCCGACGATCGGAATCTGGTAGTTGTACGCGCCGCCGCCCCCGAAATTCGGCTGCGGGTAGAGGCTCAGCAGGGCCTGCGCCTGCGGGCTGATCCGCTGGGCGATCGAATTGCCGGGGATCGGTAACCTCGTCGTGGGGTCGTAAAGCTGCACGGGTTGCCCGAGGGGACTGAGAACCTGCGAGAAATCGCCGCCCCGCATCGCAAGCGTTGGCATCAGACCGCTCTGCGTGCTGGCATTGCGGTTCCGCGTTCCCTGGTAGTTCAGAAAGAACTGGCCGTTGCTGCGCAGCACGTGAGGAATCATTAGCGGGCCTCCGAACGATCCCCCGAAGCGAGCGTGGCTGTAGGCCGGCTTGAGAGTATCCTGCCCGGTCAACGAGAAGGCGCGCGCATCCAGTGCGGAGTTATCCAGGATGAAACTCACGTCGCCGTTGTACCGGGAGCCAAAGCCTTTACGCGCATTGCCGATGGCCCGTCTCTCCACCCGGTTGCTCACGCTCCCGTTCACCACCATGGCATCGGCGGCGTTCTGATTGGAATCGCCCGCCGCCGAGACCAGGCTTGCTTCCTCACTCGCGGCCCCGGCGTCTCCCGATGCGTTCACGTCCGCCCGCTGAAAGCCGGTTTGCGCGTTTGTTGGAGGAGCGGCCGCGGTCTTTTTCCCGTTTGCTTTCGCGCTGGTGGGCTGCACGGCGCCGGGAGACGCGGCCGTCGCCGGCGCGCTGGCCACAACGGGCCCCGAGGCCGCCGGCGCCGGTGGCGCCTTCGTCGTGTCGGCCTTCATCGCATCGAGCGGCAGCAGCTTCATTTCCCATTCCGGACTGGGCGCGTTCGGCGCGATTCCCACCTCCTGTTTGAGCGTGGCGAAGCAGAGCATCTCGACCTGGATCGTCCAGACCCCATCCGCCAAGTCGGGGAAAGAATAGAGGCCCTGCTGGTCGGTGACGGCGGTCAGTTTCTTGTCGCCCTGCATCGCCGTCACGGTGGCGCCCGGAACCGGGAGGCCGCCGAATTTCACCTGTCCGTGGTGCTCGGACGCCGCCAGCCCGAAGACCGCCAGACACGTCAGAATGGAATACCACAGGTACTTACGATTGCGTCTCCACATTAGAACGTCTGTATCCAATCTGCTTTCGTGGCGCCGATCGAACCGCAACCGTTGGCAGGTTGCCGAAAAACACTTCTTAGCGGCGTGGCGCAGACTCTCAGTCTGCCGCGTCCCGACTCATCGGGACGCGCTAATGCAAGCGTTCCGTTTTCCATCGGCGTTCATCGGCGGCCATTCGCCGGCGAGGACAGGCACACTCCGGCGTCCTCCCCTTCCCCTATGAGACGAGATTGCGAAGGAATTGTTCCCACCTTCCGTCCAGAATAACAACGATCCCCCGTGCCGAATTGTGACAGCCGTGTCCAAAACTCCCGTGGAGTGGCCTTTTAGGCTGCCACTCCGCAATACGAGTACGTGCCCTACAACTGCCAGACGCTCGGCGAGACTGATTCGTAGCGGGTTCCCTCTCCACATGGTCGATCACCAGGGCTTTTGGCCATTTCGCGCAAAATCCAGGATGATGCTACAAAAACAGCAATGGGCGTTCCAGTGGCGCAGACGATCCTTTTTCGTCGTCTGCGTCTTGTCCTGCGAGCTGGCAGGCCACAAAAAACGATGGCCTGCCCCACTGCCTTGGCGATATCATTCAATTTGCCGAGGGCTTCTCGGCCTTGTCGATGATCAGGACCTCAACCGGCCCTTTGGCGGTTTCCAGTTTCAGCCCAAGCTGCTCCTGAAGCGCGCTGAAGATGGATGGGCCGGTGTCGGGATTGTTATCGATCGCGTAATCCAGCTTGAAGTCGTACTCGCCCTTCAGCCCCGTCCGGTCCAGCACGGGACGCGCCTCGATTTCCGCCAACCGGCCGGCCAGCATCGCCATGGAGGCCTTTTGGCCGGTTTGGGTATAGCTCACACCAGGCAGTTCAGGCGGCGTGTTCCGAAAGAGGCGCATGTAGGAGTCCTGGGCGGTCGATTCCTTGAGCTTGGGCCCGCCCTTCGCGACCACCAGCGCGTATACGTCGCCTTCGCGGGTCTCGCGGTGGACCTTCAGTTGGAAGCGTTCGGCCAATAGCGTCCGCAGCATCGCCATCATTTGCTCGCGGCTGGGGTTGCCATCCGCTTTGGCCTCGATATCGAACCGGTCGCTTTCGAGCCAACGCGGCCCGCCCGAGATTTGATAGTGCTTGACCGTGAAAGCCTCCCGGATAATCACCTCCAGGGTCAAGTTCGTCATCGTGAGCCTTCCGCCCGGATACGTGCGGAAATCCGCTGCCTCGTTTTGAGGGGCCGGCTTGACCGAGGCCACCTCGAAAGCCGGCGGAGGCGCGGCGTTCTGTGCGAAAGCGGCGCATACCGCAAAAGCCGCCAAGCCAAGCATTGCCCGGATCATGGTTGCGATTCCTCCCTCATACAGTAAAACGGACGCCTCGGTTGGTTCGTTGATATCATTTCCTTCAGCATCCATTTCAGTTAGTTCTCGGTCGGCGTCCTGTTCACCTTGTCGATAACCAGCACCTCAACCGGGCCTTTCTTGGACTCCAACTTCAGCCCAAGCTGACTCTCTAAGGCGGCGGGGAGAGTCGGAGCGGGGTCGCTCACGGCGTCCAGCACGCCGGCTTGTCCGGACGGCGGCTCCGGAGCGGCAGGCGGGCCGAAGTAGACCATTTTGGCCGGATCCGGAGCAAAGAAAAGACTGAAGTCGTAGGTTCCCGTCAGTCCGGTCTTGTCCACCACTTTGCGGCCCATTTGGGGCTCCAGCATATTGAGCAAGCGGGCGACGGTCTGCATCCTGGCCAAAACGTGCACAGTTCCATCCAGTGGGAATGCCATCATTCTCGGGATGCCGGGCGGCAGCATCGGCAAGCCGTCTTTGTCCCTTGACATCCGGGGGCTTCCGCCGGCAGCCCGTTCGGCCTGGGCCGGGGACGGCTCGCCGGCTGGGGCCTTTTCGGGATCCTTCAGTTTCGGTCCGCCCTTCGCCACGACCAGCTCGTAGTACGGGAGGTCTCTCATTTCCCTGTGGACGGCCAGGCCGAAGCGCTCCACCAGCAGGTTCTGGAGCATCGGATTGAACTGCTCCTTCGTGGCGCCTGGCGGCATCTTCGCGGTGATGTCGTACCTCTCGCCATCGATCGAAGACGGGCCGGCAAGCTGGTCGGATCTGAGGTCGTACGCCCTCAGCAGAAGCGTTTTTAGCGTGATGTGGGTGCAACTGAATTGTGCCGGGTCCATCCCGCACCAGAAATCCGGGAGATTCGTGGGCGCGGCCGGCTTGACCGAGGCTACCTCGAACACTGGCGCGGGCGCGGCGATCTGGGCGAAAGCGGCGCACGCCGCGAAGACCACCAAGCCAGGCATCAATCGAATCATCCGAACCTCCCTGTCCGCCGCGCCCGCCGCGTTCCACGCATAACGGCGTCCCGTCGCGGCATCCTCTTGCTCTAGTTCTCCGTGGGGACTTTGTCTGCACTGTCGATGACCAGCACGTCGACTGGTATACCCTGCGCTGTCTGCAACTTGAGCCCGAGTTGCTTCTCAACCGCAGTGAAGATGCTCGGAGCCTCGCCCGGGTCACGTGCCACAGGCACCCCCGTTTCTCCATCGGCCGGGGCTGAGGGCGGCCTCAGGCCATCAGCGAATTCAAGACGGATCTCGTATATTCCGGTCAGCCCGGTTCTATCGACCACCCTGGCCTGTCGGCCCTGAAGTGTTCCGTTCGACGAATTGATCATGGCCCCCAACGCCCGGCAGAAAACAGCCATGGAGTCTCTGTAAACAACCCGGAAAACCGGTGAGCCTCCCGGTGTTAACGCCCTCGAATTCGCGAAAAAAGTGCCGCTTGGAGGCAGCGTTGAAAAACCATTCGCATCACGGCCGGGATGGTAATCCGGGGCATTGGCCGCGGGAGTCCATTCTTTCAGCTTCGTTCCGCCCGCGGCTACTACGAGTTCATACCCAGGCCGGCTCTGGGTTTCATGATGAAGGCGCACGTGGAATCGTTCGGCCAACAGGTTCTGCAGCATCATCCGGAACTGCTCCTTGGTCGTATTGGGAGGCATTGTGGCATCGATGGTGTACCGGTACTCTGGACTATTGAGCCAGTCGGGCCCCGAGACTTGGTCGCCGACCGCGCCGTAGGCTTCCGCCAGCAGGTAGGACAGCGAAGCCCGCGGAAAGGTGACCCGCCCGGGGTCGCCGCTGCCAGGGCCACCTACCATGCCGCCCGTGGGACTGCCGTCAACGTGCTGGCCGGCCGGCTTGACCGAAGCAACCTCGAAAGCCGACGGAGGCGCGGCGTTCTGCGCGAAAGCGGCGCACGCCGCTAAAGCCACCAAGCCGGGCGTCAGTCGAATCATCTGGACCTCCCTGTCCGCGGAGTTTGCCGTTTTCCAAGAATAACGGCGCTCCACCGCACCATTTTGTAACCACCAAGCCTTTAATTCTCGGTCGGGGCCTTCTCAACATGGTCGATCACCAATACATCGGCCGGAACCTTCCTCTTCGGCTCCAGCTTTAGTCCAAGCTTCTGTAGGGCTTCGGAAAGCGTTGGCAGGGGCGTGCTCGCCACGGGAAGCTCTCCGCCCGGAGCACTGGGCCGCTCAGGCAACTCCAGCGCCCAATACAGTACGAAATCGTATTTCCCTTTGAGGCCGGTCGCGTCGGCGACGGGTTTCTGCAAGTCTCGCGTCAACTCGCGCGCCAGTTGTCCCATGGACGCTTTGCCAGCCACAGTGCTAAACAGGGCATCGCCGTTCCTGAAGCTGAATACCCCGTCCGCGGGGTAGCCGGGCGGGACGACCACGAAACCATCCCTACCTACAGTGGTCCTCGGGCGGTCGTCTTGCGGTAGGTGCGCCGACTCCGCTGCAACGCCTTCCTTTAGTTTAAAGCCACCCTTCCCAGCTACCAGGGCATAGCCCGGCATGTCCTTCTTCGCACGGTGGAAGACCAACTTGAACCGCTCCGCCAAGAGGTTCTGAAGCATCAGCCGAAACTGCTCCTGCGTGGCGCCGTCTGGCACCTTCGCGGTGATTAGGAGTTCCGCGTCCAGCCAAGTGGGGCCCAAAAGCTGATACTGCTCGATGTCGTACGCTTTCAGCACGAGGTCCGACAAGGTGCAACTCGTGCACCGGACAAGGCCGGGGGATGACGTTCCAGGGCCGCCCGACAACAGTGTGCGGAGCCTAATTCCGTTGGCAGAGCCAGGCGGAGAGAGCTTGACGGATGCCGCTTCGAATTCCGGACGGGCCTGCGCCCGGCCCCGCGCCGGATTCAGCAAGCCAACTACAATTGGCACAGCGATGACCAGGATCGCCGCCACCGCCAGCGCCATTCTCTTCCCAAAACTCAGCTTGCGCGCAAATTGATTCGCCATGATTCCCTCGATTCTCTTCTTGAGCTCTCCGCCGGTGACGCCGGCCGCGCAAGCCACGGGCGACGTCAGATAGAACTCGCAGACCTTGAGGATGCTCTCGGCGTAGACTTGCGGCTCACGGCCCATCCGCATCACTTCCTCGTCGCAAGCGCGCTCGCGCTCCTCCATCAGCCGCGCCCTGATCCACCACGCCAGCGGATGGAACCAGAAGACGGTTTCCACCAGCATGTGAATCGCGGCCGTCAGATTGTCTCGCCGCTGGACATGGCGCAATTCGTGCGCGAGAATCGCCTCCAACTGCGGCGGCGTCAGGCGCTCCGTGATGCCTTCGGGCAGCAGCAAGACCGGTTTCACGATGCCGACAACGCCCGGTTCCAGACGCGCGCGAGACGACATCACTTGGATAGGCAGGTTCAGATCGAGCGGCGTCGCCGCGCGCTTCACCGCGCGAAGTTGCCGCCACCACCGCATCCAAAAGACGACGCCGATCGCGATGCCGCAAAGCCAGACTCCGAACAGGATAGCTGGCAACGGGTTCAGGGCCGGCGCCGCAACCGGCGGCAGAGGCGCTGGGGCGGCGACCGCAAAGGGCTGGCCGATCTCATCCATCGCGAAGGAGAGTTGCCAGTGCGCGATGGCGGGAGCGGTTCGCCATCCCAGTTGCGCGCCGGCGCTCACCAGCAACGAAAAAGGGATCAGGAACTTCACCGACGCCGCCAGCCAGATCCAGTACCGCACGGCCGCGCGGTTCTTCCGCAGCGCCAGCGTCAACAGCCACGCCACGGCGCCGAAAAGAGTCGATTGCCAGAGATGGTTCGCCAAGGGCGATAGATCGGCAGAAGTCATTGCGGTTTATCCTTTCTCGCAGGCTTTCGCAGGGCCTTCTCGGCCTCTTTCACGTCATCCAGCGTGATCTCGCCCGCCTCGACCAGGTGCGCCATCACCAGCTTGCCTCGGCCGCCGAGCAGCGCCAGCAGTTCGTCGATCAATCGGCGCTGCGCGTCGTTGCGAGAGATCGCGGCCGCGAAAATATTCGCGTTGCTGATCCGCTTGACGCAGCGGAGGGCCTTCTTCCGTTCCAGGCGATAGACGACAGTCTGCACGGTCGTATAGGCCGGCCTGCCGGGCTCGGGAAACGTTTCCTGAACCTCTCGAACGGAGCAGGCGCCCTTCTGCCAGAACGCCTCCAGGACTTGCAGTTCCAACTTCGTCAGTTTTGGGAGAGCCATGTCAATCAACCTGTGGCAAGATTTAGTCTACTACCATGATAGTCAGATTGCAAGAGGTTTTTGTGGTCTTTTCTTGAGGCTTTTCAGTGTGGGATCGGGACCGCTCTCTGAGAACCTGCAAGAGAATCCGCGATTCGCAGGCGAAACCGCCTGCGCTACCAAGACCAGTCGTGTGTTTGCGTTGGTGGAGCGGGCGGTTTCGCCTGCTTCGCCCGCTTGCGGGCGTTTCTTTTTCAGCTTCTGACGGTCGCGGCTCTGAATGAGGCGGGCGGCTCCGTTCCGAGCCGCGAACGTCGGAGAGCGGTTGCGGTGTCGCGTCGCGATCCGCTCGGCCGCGAGACCGGCTCCGAGGTGAGCGATGGCCGCCATGGAGATCGGGCGCGCCGTCGATGACCGGATAGCCGGCGCTCCCGTGTTTCCTCCGCGTCTCTGCGCCTCGGCGGTAAACTCCCGTTCTACGCCGCAACCGGGGGCACTACCGTCTTGAGAAACTCGTGCGCCAGGCGGAAGCCGCGCTTGAATTGCTCGGTGAAATCCGCCCCGCTGTAGTTCGGGTAGTAGAACTCGTCTTCGTTCTCTATGTTCATCGCCCCGCTGTAACCGGCCTCCGCCAGCACGGAGAACAGCCCCTTCCAATCGACCGATCCCTGCCCGGGCAGACGGAAGCGCCACCACCGCGCGTTGTTCACGGGCTGAATCCCCGCGCGGCGTACCACGTTCCAGAGAATCTCGGTGTCCTTGAGATGGATGTCGTGGATCTTGTCGATAAACTCGCGAGCCGCCTGCACCGGGTCCATGAATTGCCACACTAGGTGCGAAGGGTCGAGCTGCAAGCCCACCCATGGGCTGTCTTTGAACGCCTTGAACAGCGCCTCCCAGCCCACCGGACCGGTGGCGATGTTCGGTCCCCCGGCGTAGGGTTCCCAGAGGATGCGCACCTTGTTCTTTTCGCAAACGGAGAAGTACTTCTCCGTGTATACCTTGACGATCTCGTCCACCTGTTGCTGCAACGGCTGGCCCTTGATTGTTCCGGACTGGCACCCGATGTTCGGGATTCCCAGCTTGCCGCACAATTCGAGGGTCTTGATGGTCTTCTGGATCACGCGATCGCGCGCCGCGGGATCCGGATCGATGTGGTTCCCGTCGCAGCCCGCCGCGGAGGCGTAGATGCCGGCCCGCTGGAGCTTGTCCTTCACGGTAGCGATGGCGGCGTCGTCCAGCCGGTCGGGATTGAGTTGCACTTGCATGCTAGTGAAGCCTTCGGTCTTGACGAACTCGAGATTGGCGTCCGAGTATTGCCCCAGCACGCCGAGTTTGGGCTTCCAACTCGGAACCCGGTTGCGCTGCGCCTGGGCGGCCGCGGCGGCGGACATGGCAGTCAGGATTGTGCGTCGTGTGATGGTCACGAACACGAAGATAGTGCAGATGGGGGTTCGCGCGCAACCCCGTTCGAGGGCCGGATTCCGTTCACAAGAACTTCAAAAAAAGTTTGCGCCGTGTTTTCAATAGGTTACAGAGATCTCGGAATCTATCTCTTCCCGCCCGTCTGCTATTTTGGAATTGAAGAGAGGCTTGCGGCCCACTCCCGCAGGCCAAACGGTTTTCTTGCTGGCCAGCAAGCGTTGCATTTGGGGTGGTACTGAACTTCTCGTAGGGCCTGAATGAAGCCCTAACGGCGGTCACTGTCAGATGACC
>CAIRXZ010000184.1 GCA_903882645.1 uncultured Acidobacteriia bacterium
CCGCGCCCCCTCGACCGGCGCCGGCTCCCGGAGCGCCCGCGGCCCCTGGGGCTCCCGCCGCGCCGCGGCCACCTGCGGCGCCGGCACCGAAGCCACCCGCGCCGCCACGTCCGCCGGTGACGCCCAAAATCGCCCAGTTCGGCGCGGCCCAGGCGCTGACGATCACTGGCATTCCGCGCTGGGCCAGCGTGCGGGCCATTTCCATGGCCTGCTGGATTCGCGGGTTGAGATTGCCGGCCCTGGCTGCCTCAAGCGGATCGACCTCCTCGTTGGGCTGCCAGGTGCTCCACGGCATCTCGACCCGTCCCCAAGCGACGCGCACGTTGTCGAGGTTGTATTTGATCACGGCGGGGTCGGTCCCCGGATTCTGAAGGCGGAAATTCCCGCCGACGCCGTCGAAAAGCTGGCCGGGATGCGACGCATCGACCACCAGCTCCACCGGATTCCTGTCAACCTCGCCCGTGACTTTCAGCGCAAAACTTCTCTTCGCGGTCTGCGCGGCCGCGGCTTTGCCGGAGAGGACGGCGATGAAGACCTGGAGATCGTAGTTGCCGGTCCGGCGATCGTCGCGGATGATGACCTCGGTCGGCTGGTCGAACGTCATCTCGATTTCGCGGCGCGGAGAGACGATGCGCGCGCTGCTAACCGTGGCGTGCAGGTACTCGTTCTGTTCAGCCGCGCCGGGGGCGAGCGAGATCCTCCCCCACCCGGTCATGCCCGCCGATCCCTCGACCGTACCGCCGGAGTAGATCGAAGCCGGAAGATCCATGCAGTAATAGGCTCCCTGAATGTTGGCTTCGTTCGGGAAGGTGTATTCGAGGCCGATTTTGGCCGTGCCGGCGCCGGTTTCTTCGACCGTTTCCGTGCCCGACATGGTCCAGTCGGCGCCCGAGGGGTCGCGGTTCTCGCGCTCCGGGCGCACGCCGGAGACCGTGACGGTCTCGATCTTCCCGTTGCGGCGGTAGTTGTTGGTCTGCCGTTCCCGGCCGGTCTTGCTGACGCCGGTCCAACCCGGCTGAACCACGCACATGCTGCTGTTGAGTTCCATCAACTGGCCGTCGACGCGTATACCCGTCAGGTTGCCCCAGGCCATTACCTCGGGCTGGCCGAACGCCGTGCCGGCAAAACCCGCCAGCAGCCAGGCGCAGGCTCCCGCGAGAAACACATAAGGTCTCTGGATCGTCATGGCGATTTCTTTCTCTCCCGCGCCAGCCGGTCTCGGCGCGAGCCGCCGGCGCGTATCCGGAACGTCCTGGCCGGAGTTCCGTTGCGTTCGAGTATAACCCGTGGCGCCGGGACATTCACCAGCCGTGGCGCACGCTTCAGCGTGCCGCCGCGGGCTTCAGCCTGCGGAGAGCCGGCACGGCTGTACAGGGTCAGATCACCAGACCCGTGATGGCGATCGCCGTTCCGGCGACGCCGGCAATCACGCCGATCGCCGGAAACATCCTTTTGCGCGAGATGAAGTAGAGGGAACTCAGGACCAGCGCGATCTCGATCAGTCCTTCGCCGATGTCGAAGCGCAGGGCGCGATGTTCGGCCGCATCGGCGGCCAGGTCCGACTTCTCGGCATCGGCCTGGATGGTCCTGCTGCGTTCCTCATAATCCTTCTTCTGGGCGGCGTAGGAGGCGAGAGCTTTTTCGACGGCTTCGCTCCTGGCGCCGAGAACACCGACCAGGCTCTCTCCCAGGTCCAGATTGTGGTACTTAACGCGCGTGGCCTGATAGTGCGCCCAGGCGTCGTTGGCGGCCGATTTTTGCATGATCGCTTCGGTGTGGGTGCGGTGCGAGGTGATGCTGACGATGGCCAGCGCCACGGCCAGAACGGCGGCCAGGACCCCGACTTTCTGGCCCATGGGGTCGATGGCGTGTTCGCTTTCGTGATGGATTTCGAGTTCGGGCATACCGTGTTTCCCCGTATTATAAGCTAGTGGAGTCCGACGAAGAGTTCATGCGCGAGGCCCTGCGGCTGGCGCGGGAGACCGGCGGGAGCGAGGAGGCGCCGGTCGGGGCGGTGGTGGCGATCGGCGGCGAGATCGCTGGCCGCGGCGCGAACTCTCCCATCGCCCGCCTCGACCCGACCGCTCACGCCGAAATCCTGGCTCTGCGGGAGGCCGCCGCGCGAACCGGCAACTACCGGTTGCCGGGCGCCACGCTCTACTGCACGCTGGAACCGTGCGTAATGTGCGCGGGCGCCCTGGTGGCCGCGCGCGTGGCGCGGTTGGTTTTCGGCGCGCGCGACCTGCGCTTCGGAGGCGTCCGCAGCAAGTTCCGCCTCGCCGATTCGGACCTGCTGAACCATTCCGTCGAGGTGACTGAAGGCGTCCTGGCGGCGGAATGCGTGAAGCTGCTTCAGGAGTTCTTCCGCGCGCGGCGGTGAGACAAGGCGAAGCATCGCCGTAGGGGTCGGGCATGCCCGACCCCTACCCTGGCATCCGAAACGTCCCGGGGCAGAGCCGCGACCCTCAGGGTGCGGTGATCCGGGCGCCATGTCACGCTCCCGTGTCATCCGGCGCCGCCGGAGGCCCCGCCGACTTTTGTCTCCCGACTCCTGTCTCCTCGTCTAGAAGACCAAACGAAACGCGACCTGCAAGCGGCGCGCGTTGGTCCCGTCCGGGAAGGCTTGCGAAGCGTTGCCAAACCCGAGGATGGACACTCCGTTGGTGAGCGCCGGCTTGATAATGCCGCTGCTGGCGGTGTACGCCGTGGTGTTGACGGCTGTGTTGTACTGGGTGTTGAACACGTTGAACCCCTCGAACATCAGCATGCCCTTGACGCGCTCGCCGAAGGGAAGATTTCGCGTGAGCCGCGCATCCACGCGGTACTCGCGGTCGATGTTCAAGCTGTTCACGGGCCAGAACGGAACGCGGTTCCAGCCGCCCGAGCCGTTGAGCGTCGAGGTGTAGGCCATCGAGATGCCGGTGAACTGCTGGCCGCTCGCGCTCACCGTGGCCGCCGTCGGCTCCGCCGACGCCATGGTGGTGATGGCGGAAAGCTGCCACCCGTTCACCAGGAACTTGGCCGCCGTGGAGTTGCTCGAAGTCAGGGTCGGCTGATACACGAAGCTGACCACCGCGCGGTGCCGCTGGTCGGTGCCCGAGCTCCCCTTGTCGGCCCCCCAGCCGCTATAACCGTAATCCAGACTGTATTGTTGGAAATAGAGTACGCCGCTCGATCCGGCCCCGGACTGGTTGGCGTCGTCGATCGCGTGCGACCATGTGTACGACACGTCGGCGCTGAGCCCGTGCGACAGGCGCTTCTTCAACTGGACCGCCAGGCCGTTGTACCAGGACTGGCCGCCGTTGTCCACCAGCCCGATGCGGCCGTATCGCGAATCCACCTTGTTCGTGGAAAGAAAGATCGGCGTGGACCACGAACCCACCGTGTTCCCGCTGGCATCCTGGATCGTATAGGTCTTGATCGGTCCCGGCGCGCCGAGGTTCAGGTCGCGGTTGGTCCAGATCTGCACTCCGTGGCTGTTCAGGTAGCTGATGGTCAGGCCGACGTCGTGCCCCAGTTGCCGCTCGATCGAGAGCGTGCCCTGCTCGGTGTAGGGGTTGCGCCAGTTGGGCGTCGCGAACACGAGCGCCTTCGTGCCGGCCGGCACGCTCGCCACGTTCGGGACGATGTTGGGGAACACCGGCGCGCCGGCCTGCGTGGAATTCACGGAGATGGAGGTCTGGTAGAGGGCGTTTCCGATGATCACCAACTCCTGCATTCCGTCTCCCAGGAAGCGGGCGTAGGACATGCCCCATCCGGCGCGGAGAACGGTCTTGTCGTTCAGCGAATACGCCAGGCTGACGCGCGGCGCGAAGTCGTTATTGGGCGAGTGTATGAACCCGGTCTGGGCATAGTTGGCGTCCTGCATTGGAGGCTGAGGCAGAAACGTTTTCTCGTACCGCACTCCGTAGTTCACGATCAGGTTGCGCGAGGCCTTCCAGGCGTCCTGCGCGTACAGGTTGATGTCCTTGGTGTAGAAATCCTGAATGGGGTTGCCGAAGTTCTGGGAGAAGCTGCTGTAGTTCTTCGCCCCAGTCGTATTGCCCGTGAAGTCCTTGGCGAAATTCGTGAGGGACGTATAGCTGTAGGTGCCGAACCCGTTGGAAAGCTGCTTGATCCAGTCTTCGGTGTTGGAATAGTCCGCGCCGAACTTCAGGGAGTGAGATCCGCGGATCCAACTGTAGTTGTCCACAAGCTGGAAGCGCTGCTCGCTGGGGAACGTGCGTGGATAGCTGCTGGCGGCCCCGATGGCGGCGCCGTTCAGTGAAATGGCGAGCGGGCCGGTCTGAGCCGGCCACAAGTTGCTCGCGCCCGGGTCCGAGAGCCGGTCCTTGAACCACCCGAAACGCAGTTCGTTCACGGAGCTGTTGGTCGGAACCGCGGTCCAGGACGCCTTGCCGTAACGCGTCTCCACCGTGGAGCTGCCGTTGCCGCCAAGCATGTTGCCGCTGGTGAGCACCGCTTGCGTCTGGATGCCGTTCGGCGAACGCCAATGCATGGCGTTGAGATCGACGGTGAAAGAATTGCGCTCGTTCGGACGCCAGTCCAGCTTGCCGAATCCCATCGTGGAGGCGACCGTGCGAGGCACCAGCACGTTCATTTGCGGCTGGATGAAAGCGATGGCGGCGGCGCACTGCGCGGCCGTGGCCGTACATGCCCCGTTGATGGTATTGCCGTCCGTGCTGACGGCGCTGTTGATGATGCGGTTGATGCCCGGGAAGTTCCGCTCCACCACCTCAAAATCCGAGAAGAAGAACAGCTTGTCTTTCTTGATCGGACCGCCGAGCGTCCCGCCCGCCTGGTGCCGCCACTCGGGCGGGTTGACGCCCGCGGGAGTGTAGCGGTCCGTCGCGTTCAGCGTGCGGTTGCGGAAGTACTCGTAAGCCGTACCGTGGATGTCGTTGCTTCCGCTCTTGGTCACCGTGTTGATCACGCCGCCCGCCGCGCGGCCGAACTCCGCCGAGAACCCGTCGGAGAGCACCTGGAATTCCTGCACCGCGTCCTGCGAGATCTGCGTGGTGATGCGCGTGCGGCCCGCGTTCTCCTGGTAGAAGCTGTTGGTGGTATCGTTGCCGTCGGTCAGGAACGAGTTGCTGCCCACCGTGCCGCGGAAGCTTACCAAACCGAAGGTGCCGTCGCGAGTGACCGCCGGCGTCAGCAGCGCGAACGTATCGGCGCGCCGGCCGTTGATCGGCAGTCCATCGATCTGCGCGGCGCCGACCACCTGCGAAACGCCCGTCTTGGTGGTTTCCACCAGCGGCGCCTCCCCGGTGACCTCCACCGTGGTGGCCGTCGTACCCACCTTTATTACAGCGCTGAAGTCCACGGTCTGCCCGACGAGGATTTCAACATCCTTGGCTTCCCATTTGGCGAAACCCTCCTTGGTGACCGTAACGGTGTAGCCGGAGGAGGGCGTCAGGGCCGGGGCGGAGAAGGCGCCCGCGTCGGTGGTCTGGAGCGTGCGCATGATGCCCTTGGAGGCGTTGGAAACGATCACGGTTGCGCCGGGCACCGCCGCGCCCGACGGGTCTCGTACTGTGCCGGAAACTGCGCCGAGTCCGGCGGCTTCCTGTGCGAACGCACCCACGGCCCAAACGAGCGTGAGCGCGAAGAGCGCCAATGCTTTCCTCATGTTGTTTTGAACCCCTTTTGAACGGTGAATGGTCAGAATAGCAAAAAACCGAGTCGCAGGTCCGTGACGGGAAGCGGCCGCGGAAATCGCGGCGGATGCCGCAACAGCGCCGGCTGGCGCCGGCGAAGGCCACCACAGATCCGCTGCTTTCCTCATGTCGCGACCCCCCGCGAACCTTGCGCATAGAATACCAGATAATCGGGTTACAAAAACGTATCAAAATGTGTTGGAAACGGTGCGATCCGGCGCTCCATCCGGCGTGGAATAATGGAGCGTGTCTCCTTCCATGGAAACGCTCTCGGAAAGGCTGCCCGCGGTCCGGGAACGCATCGCGCGGGCGGCCGGGCGGGCCCGGCGCGATCCCTCGGAAATCACCCTGCTGGCGGTCACGAAGATGTTCCCGGCGGAGGCCATTTGCGAGGCTTACGCGCTGGGCCTGCGCGAGTTCGGCGAGAACTACGTGCGGGAATTTGAAGGCAAGGCGCCGGCCACGCGGGACTTGGCGGGGGCGCGCTTCCACCTGATCGGCCATTTGCAGTCCAACAAGTCGAAGAAAGCCGCCGATCTGTTCCAGGTGGTCCAAACCGTGGATTCCGCCCGCTTGGCGCGGCGGCTCAACGAGGCTGGGACGCCGCTCGACATCATGCTGGAAGTCAAGCTGGCGGAGGAGGATGCCAAGAGCGGGGCCGGTCCGGCCGACCTGCCGGGATTGATCGATGCGGTGGCGGGCTGCGGGAATCTGCGGCTGCTCGGTCTGATGACCATGCCGCCGTGGGCGGACGACCCGGAGGCTTCCCGGCCCTATTTCCGGCGGCTGCGCGAGCTGGGAGAGCGCTTCGGACTGAAGCATCTCTCGATGGGCATGTCGCACGACCTCGAGGTTGCCATTGAAGAAGGCGCCACCTGCGTGAGGGTCGGCACGGCGCTGTTCGGCGAACGGGTGAAGGCGTGAGTTTGGCGATAGCGCCTGCCCCGCCTGAACACACAAACCGTGGCGCGGACTCTCAGTCTGCCGCGCCGGCACTCATGCCGGCGCTTGGTGGTGGCGCCAGGAGGCGGGTCGAGATGAGTCTCCACCCCGCAGGAAAGAGTGCCTGCGCCACGTTGCGGCGGCTCGCAGCAGCCGCGCGGGATTTCATCCCGCCCCACGGGGTGGCGAAGAAGGCAGACCGGGAGGTCCGCCCCACGCTATGACCGTCGGCTTCTTTTCTCCTCTTCCGCCGGCGCGCACCGGCGTGGCGGATTACGCCGCGGCGCTGCTCCCGGAATTGCGCCGCCATGGCCGCGTCGAAATCGCTCCGCGGCGCTGCGGCGTGGCCCTCTATCATTTGGGAAATAACCCGCTCCACGCGGAGGTCTACCGGCGCGCGCTGGAGCATCCGGGCGTCGTCGTCCTGCACGACGCCGTGCTGCACCATTTTCTATTGGGGCGGCTTGGCGAATCGGACTACATCGAAGAGTTCGCCTACAACTACGGCGAAGCCGGCCGCGCGGCGGCGGCGGAACTGTGGCGTGAGCGCGCGGGGGCCGCGGCCGATGCGCGCTACTTCGAGTTCCCCATGCTGCGGCGCGTGCTGGAGCGGGCGCTGGCAGTGGTGGCGCACAACCCGGAAGCGGCGCGCATGGCGCGGGAACACGCGCCGGAGGCGCGCGTCGTGGAAATCCCTCACCTCTTCCAGGCGCCCGCGCCGCCGCCCTCCGAAGCCGCCGCGGCGCGCTACCGCCAGCGCCTGGGCGTGCCGCCGGGCGCGTTTCTGTTCGGGATCTTTGGGCATTTGCGCGAATCCAAGCGCCTGCTCCCGGCGCTCGAGACTCTGGCCGGGCTGCGCCGCGAGAACCCGCGCGTGATGGCGCTGGTGGCGGGCGACTTCGTTTCGGCGGCCCTCGAGCGCGCCGTTGAGCCTTACTTCCGCGAGCCGGGCGCGATCCGGCGGCCGTATCTGCGGGAAAGCGAATTCTGGCTGGCGGCGGCGGCGGTGGACGCCTGCATCAACCTGCGCGACCCGGGCGCGGGCGAGACTTCGGGCATCTCCATACGGCTGATGGGCATTGGCAAGCCCGTACTCATGACGGACTCGCCGGCCTGCGCGCGCTTCCCCGAGGATGCCTGCGTGCGCATCGCGCGGGGCGTGGCGGAGCGGGAGTCCTTGCGGCAAAATGCGCGTTTGCTAACATCGGTGGCTGGGGCCGCCGCGGCCATCGGCCAACGGGGAGCCGAACACGTCCGCGAGCGCCACCGGCTGGAGCAGGTTGGAACGCAGTTTTGGGAGTTGTTGTGCGAGTACTGTACCTGATCACGGCATGCTCGGCGGCGCTCTCCGCGGCGCCCGCGGTCAAGCATTTGCGCGTGAAGGTTCCCATGCGCGACGGCGTGCGGCTCTCCGCCAACCTCTTCCTGCCATCGGAGCGCGGGCGCGCGCCGGCCGTTCTCGAGCGGACGCCCTACGGTATGGGCGCGGACATCACGCCGCTCTACCAGACGTTCGTCGACCGCGGCTATGCCGTCGTGGCGCAGGATGTGCGCGGCCGCTATGAATCCGAAGGCGAGTTCCGGCCGCTCACGCAGGAGTCCGCCGATGGCGACGATACCCTGAACTGGATTGCGCGGCAGCCCTGGTGCAACGGCAAGATCGGCATGATCGGCGGCTCCTACCGCGGCATCGTGCAATGGAAGGCCGCCGTGCTTGGCAATCCGCACCTCAAGGCCATCTTCCCGGTGGTCTCGGGCTGGGACGACTACCGCGACCGCTTCTACTCCACCGGCGGGGCCATGAAACTGGGCAACCGGCTCGGGTGGATGGCCGAGAACCTGAAGCTCCCGGAGTACCGGCCGGACTTCGGCAAGTACGTGTTGCACCTTCCATTGCGAACCTCCGACGTTGCGGCGACCGGGCAGCCGTCGTCCATGCTCCAGCAGGCCTTGGATCATCCGGCCTTCGACTCCTTCTGGCGGGCGATCAGCGTGCGCGAGGCCATCGGCGCGGTTCGCATTCCCGTCTTCGCCGTGGGTGGGTGGTACGACAACTTCGGGGAGAGCGATCTGGACGCCTATGCCGCCCTGCGCAAGGCGTCGGGTCTGAACCGGGTGGTGATCGGGCCGTGGCCGCACGACATGTCCTATAAGTTCCCGCACGCGGACTTCGGGCCGGACTCCGGGATTCCCGTGGGAGCGCTGCAACTGGCGTGGTTCGACCACTGGCTGATGGGGAAGGACGAGCCGTCGCTCTCCGAAGCGCCGATGAAGATCTTCGTCATGGGCTCCAACCGTTGGAGGGAGGAGCGGGAGTGGCCGCCTTCCCAGGGACGCCCGCGCGACTGGTACCTGGGGGGCCAGGGCCGCGCCAATTCGCTCGAAGGCGACGGCGTATTGACCGACCGTCCCCCGGAGCGCGCGGCGCAAGATACTTTTGTGTTCGACCCGCTCGACCCCGCGCCCACCCGCGGCGGCGCGGTGTGCTGCAATCCGCGCGTGTTCCCCTGGGGACCAATGGACCAGCGCCCGGTGGAACAGCGCAGCGACGTGCTGGTCTACACCTCCGGACCTCTCGCGAGCGATCTGGAAGTCATCGGACCCGTAAAAGCGATCCTGTACGCGGCGACCACGGCGAAGGACACGGATTTCACCGCCAAACTGGTGGATGTGTTTCCGGACGGCGAAGCGCGCAACCTGACGGACGGCATCCTGCGGCTGCGCTATCGCGACTCGCTGGAGAAACCCCAGCCGGCCACGCCCGGCGAGGTCTACAAGATCGCCATCGACGCGGGCGTCACCGCCAACGTGTTTCTAAAGGGCCATCGGATCCGCGTGGAGATCTCCAGCAGCAACTTCCCCCGTTTCGACCGCAACTCGAACACCGGGGGCCGGATTGCCGACGAAACCAAGCTGCTCAAGGCCACCCAGACGATCTACCACGGCCGCGAGCATCCTTCGCGGTTGGCGCTGGTGGCGATGCCGCGCGGGGCGCGGACGCGCAATTTGAAGCCCGGCCGCCAGTCTGCGGGCCCTCAAGCGCGTTAACCCGAATTGACTTCGCGCCTTCCGGCGCGCTATTTTGCAGATAGACCATCCACGCCGGCGCGGTAGCCAAGTGGTAAGGCAAAGGTCTGCAAAACCTTTATTCGTCGGTTCGATCCCGACCCGCGCCTCCAACTAAATTGCCGCAAGCTGCTGGTTTTAGAGTTCATTCCCGTTACCGCCGCTTCACGCTGATTCCTGCCCCTTAGCGGACTTTCCTTGTGGATATGTCCGGGGTCGGACGGACAAAGGCGGGCTGCACACCGGACAATTGTCACTTGACCCTCCGCAGCTTGCCCTGCTGCATCGCCGCAGCGTATCGCTGCATGGCTTCTTTGTGCTGCTGCTGGTCCGGGTGGACGTATCGCATGATGGTACGAAGGTTCGCGTGACCCATCATCGCGGCGAGCGTGAATGGGTCCGTCTTCAAGACCGTGGCGTGATACGTCCCGAAAGCGTGACGAAGATCATACAGCACGAAGGAAACGCCCGCATCCTTGGCTTCCTGGGGTCTGCCGGCCTTCTCCAGTTTCGCCTTCAAGGTCGCCGTAGCCTCGCGGCAGGCGCGGTCGTGGCTATTGTTCAATTTGGTGACGTAGCGCTCGGAATAGCGTTCACTCGGGAAGAGCCAGGGACCCGCGTTCGGGAGTCGAGCGGAGAGGATCTCCAAAACTTCCGGCGTGAGGTAGAGCGTCCGCCTTGCCGCGCGGCTTTTCCCGCCTGGGATAGCCCAGGTACCGGAGCTTGCATCAAGATCAGATTTGCGGGCGGACATGATCTCCGCTGGCCGACAACCCTGCTGTCGGATGACCTTCGCCACGTCATAGAGGTTTCGGCGTCCAGAGCGGTCAATCACCTTGAATGCAGCCTCAAAGTACGCTTCTTCCTCTTCGGCTGTAGGGGGATTCATGCGGACCGCATCAGCATCGCTCGGAATACTGACCTGACGCACCGGGTTGTCTTCGCGCCAGCGCATCTTTTCTGCATACTGGAAAAACAGGCTGAGCGCGTGCAGGTCGTGGCGGAGTGTGACGTCCTTTACGGCGTTGATCTGGATTCGATGGATCTTGTACCGCTCAATATCGCCGGCGCCGATGGAGACCACGGGCATGTCTCCGAGGAAATCCACCAACGAAGCGAAGCTCACGCGTATACGTTCGGCGGTGCTTGGCTTCTGCCGATACTCCACGTCCCGGCACCAAGCAACGAATTCGCCGGCCGCGGTGGCGAAATCCTTGCGGGCCTCGGTCAGCCGACCCTGCTTTGCAAGGTCCCGTTGTGCCCTTTCAAAACGCTCAGCGGCTTTCCGGTTGGCTTCGGTGGCCGGTAATTCCGTCGAACCCGCGTACTCCTGCCCCGCGATGGTGAATCGGTAGTGCCAACGGGGTCCTCGTCTTCTGATTGGCATATGATCTCCCGCGCTGCTCTTGGAGAAAGGCCTCCAGGTCTTCCTCAAAATAGAAAACAGACCGCCCGATGCGCATCCACACCGGCCCTTTTCTTTGGGTCCTCCAGTTGGCCAACGTAGCTTCGGACACGCCAAGCTTCGCCGCCGTCTCCGTGACGCTGAACCGCTGGGCATGAAGTAGCGAGGTCATGGTCAAGACGCATCTAGCGGGCGGCTCTTCTGGCTGACACTCATCCGCCACTCCGAACCATCAGGAAGGCGCAACTCCAGATTGAAACTTTCGCCGTCCCGCTTGATCCCCGTCATTGTCACGCCCATATGTGCCAGCAGGCCGGTTATCTGCTCTAACCACGCGCGCAGCAGTGAGGCGTTTACCGTTGCCGAGAGATCGCAAGGAAGGGCGCTGGCCCCTTGCACGCGATCTCCTAATACCTCTTCGGCGCGGGGCCGCAGCCCAAACTCCCCAAGACCCCGATGACCCGTAACGGGTGTGGATTGGTCTACCCCTCCACCGCCCAGCACGTACACGATGGCACCTTCCCCAGAGGACTCCCGGCCGAAGCGTTCTCGGTACGCCACGTCCACAAGTTCCTTGAGTTCGGTTGAGCCTTCCATGAAACCGAAGGCGGCGGCAATTCGGTGAACATGCGGTACGATCTGCGGGGCTGGCCTTTTCCCGGTCTCGATCTTCGAGAGAAGGCCCTGATCAATGTCAATTTTGCGGGCGAGTTCGTTTAGAGTCATCCCGAGACGTTCGCGATGACTGCGAACGATACGTCCGAAATCACCCCTGGACCGTGCTCTCTCACGTTTGGCCGCCATGAAACTGAGTATATGACAATAGTCATGTCCAAGTCAAGTCCAAATGTCAATAGTGCAGTTTTCCCTAAAACCTTGATTCCTATACCAGTTAACCCAAACTGCGATCCGCGAGTTATCCCTTAAGTATCAAGACAAGATGGGGAAGCGTGCGAAACGGGCCTCAAGATTCGCGTGTTTTGTGGGCCTGGACCGAGTAGAAACACGGGGGGCAGGTTTCTACCCTTTGCGGGCTGCTGCAGCGCGTTGAGCGGTCCGTAGTGCGTAGCGCGGGCCATTCTGGCGGGCCTTGCCGCTCTCCTGCATGAGCCTGGCGGCCGTCTCGGCAATGCTCCAACCCCAATCAGTTGCGATCAGACACCACGTGAAGTCGGCGCGGCTGATATCCGGCCCGGTCCTGCTGTGGGTCGGGGGCGCACCTTCAACGCACCGCTGATAGCTCGGCCACTTCTCGAGACCTGGGGATGTCCGCGCCGGCGTTGCATTCCGGGCGGGTATCCGTGGTTCCTCAGAGAGCAGCCCACGCTGAGCGAGCCTTTCCTTGCGGGCTATCAGGCCGGGCGCGCTGTGCTCGATTGCCACTCGCGGGAACGCGGGTGCATACTTCTCCTTGAAGTTGAGGCTTCCAGCAATGCGGGTTGCTCCACTGGCTGTTGGATCCGCTGTAGCGGCATTTCGGACGCGGCGCGCCAAGTTCTCATCGGCTTCCGCTGCCGGCATTGCGAGCCATGCCTGAAAGTTGCCAGGGCTGGTCTGCAATGCCAGGAAGGCGGCTTCCCGGACGTGCTGCAGGGCTGCGGCGGTTAGATCATCCAACTGGATGAAAACAACACCGGGTCCGCGCGGGCGCACAATCACATTCCGTTCCAGCTCGGCCGCTCGGTCCAATTCTGCGGCTATGACGCGGCGCAAACTCTCGTAGCGCACGGCCCTTTGAAATCCGACCTTCTGGCCTTGCCGGGTGGTGATGGTGAGGTCGAAGGTCGTTGCGCCTACGCTTCCGAATGCGTCCAGCATGGCGCCGGCTTCCTGGTGGGCGTTTGCAAGGGGTCTCACTGGATAATCCCCCCACGTCGTTTGTACCTCCGCACCGGTCGATGCCAATCAAAGTAGAACTTCGGGCTTTCATCGGCTACGCCGTCTCCGAGCAGCGTCAACTCCTCGTCGGTCTCCTGGTTCTCTCGCAGCACGCCTTTGAAGGCTCCGCCCGTCGTAATGAACTTCAGGTTATGCACTTGCCGGGTTAATTCCAGAAGCCAACTTGGATCAGCCATCATATCGGAGGGCTTCACACAGTATTTGAGGGTCTCACGCGCGGCATTCAGTAATCCTGAAAGGGTACGCTGGCCTTTCGCTGGCCTTCCACGCTTCGCTGTGACGGCTTCCACATACACGGTAGGATCGTAATCCAGCCTGAGTGATTCGCGCCAGGCCTTCAACCATTCGGCGTGCGTGACGTATTTGTCGGGCCTGCGAAAGTAATCCCCAGACACCATCATCAACGTATGGCAGTGGGGATGCGCCGAGCCATCTTCCCCGCGCGTGATCTCGACCGCTCGGAGCCAGCCGAGTACCGCCGCGAACTCCCTCCGTTTGCTTAACCGGCCCCATGCTTTACCCATTTGGGCGCACGTCCCGCGCAGTTCATTGACTGCGACATTTCGGAGAGTCAGCGTAAGGAAAAGGAACCGCGCCTTCGGGTATTCATCAAGAACGTGAGGCAGCGCTTGCAGAAATCGGGCGATCCACATCAGTGACCGCCGCCACTGGCAAACTGGGCAATGGCGCACCCGGCAAAAGTAGGCCTTTTGCAATTTCGGAGTGAGCACGCTCGAATCGTCTTTCTCAAATACCCACGCGAATTCCAGGACCGGCGAGCAGAGGTTCATCCGTTCGCCCAAACGCGAAAACCAGACAGAGCTACGCGCCCTTGAATAGATGGCCGCGACATCATCCGCCTGGCTTCGGTGTTCGTCCCAGGGCCGATCCTTCGGGCTACAGTCGGACAGGTACTCCGGCTCAGCGATAGCGGGTTGACCGGGGCCAGCAGGAAGAACGGGCGGGCCAGGCTCTTCAAGCGCATACTGAGGGTTCTGCTTGTGCTCGATTCCGTGATCTGGTAAACTGTTGCTGTCCGATGTCAGTAGCATCGGTCACCTATCTCAAGGCGGCGCCGCTTCTCCCCGAATCGGCGCCGCTGCTCTTTTCAGCCTTACAATTCGCACCGCCAGGACGCTACAGAGTCCGCCCAGTTATCGAACTCCAGTTCCCGAAGCGTCGTACCCTGCCGTTCGAGAATTTGCAGGGCGGCCAGTTTCACACGTGGATCTGTACTGCGTTCCGCCTCTTGGATCATCTGACGGACGGACATGAGGTAGTTAGAGATCCACCGGGGCATGGCGTTTCCTTGCGCGGCCGTGGTGCGTGCGGGCGGGCGGCGTCAGTCTTCCTCTTCTTCGCCGTTGCCGTTGCCCCCCTCTTCTTCCTCTTCTTCACCGCTCAACAGGTCGAGGGCCTGGCTCACGGCGTCAACGAGATCGGCCCGGGTTGCCTCCGGGGTGTACGCGTCCTCCAAAAGCGCCACGGCGTCGCCAACGCTGTCCTGGAGCTCGTCGAGATCCGCTTGAACTTCCTTCATGCTTCGTGCCATTTCAGAAACCTCCAGGAAGATCATGCACCAGAATCGATCTGACAATTGCGAGTCGGTAATTGTTTACCTGACAATTGCGGATCGGTAATTGTCAGCTTCGGGGCACGGAGACCCTGCCCCTGGCCCTCGGGCGCTTCTTCGGGAGGTTTCAAAATCGGCCGGCGCGATGTTGATTTTCGCCGTCCCTCAGATCCCGCGTTTTTCTTCTCGCGGCTCTCCCTCTGGTGAATTGCCGCCATCAACCGACGTTGTTCTAAGCCGCGCCTCCAAGCCGCCAAATGCTTATACCCAACGATGAACCTCCTGAATAATTTGACCCCGCGCACTCCGGCCTTGTACTGCGCGTGTGCGCGGTCAATGCGCCGGTCTCTCCTCTTTCCAGGCGTCCCAGGCGTCCGCTTGGAAACGATCAGCCGGTGGACCGCAAGCGCTACTTTGCGACGCATGGCCCGAGCGAGACCCGCTTTATCTACAGCCAGCCGCAGCCGGTCTATTGCCGCCGCAACCGATTTGGGTATGCCCGCGTTCATCGTCGTTTGCGCCTCCCGTGCCGATCATCAGAAGGCCCAAGGAAAAAAACAACGAGGCCAGCCAGAGCGCAGCCGTAGAGTAAGAGCTTGCGAGGCTCCATCGCTGCCACTCTGGCCAGACCTTGAGCGATCAGCTCAGCGGTTGCCTCGGGCCAGGCAGTGAACCGAAGCTCCCCATCGGGAAACCTCACCGGGAAGAGATCCACGCTTTTTTCACTGGCCGTCAAAGTTCGATAACCTCGGCTTCGCTGGCTTCCGATTCAGGCTCATCATCCGCAGCCGGTTGCCATTCAACAAAACCTTCAACAAACTCCTGGAATTTGGCTTCCATCGGGGCAAGCGTTGCCCAAAACGGAGAGTGCCGGTACAAATCAACGATGGCCCCCGCGCCGATCCCTTGTAGAAGTTTCAAGTCTTCGAGGCCCCATCCATCGCACACATAAGCCGCAAACTCCGCGCCCTGTTTCGCGGGCGGCACATCTGCGAGCAACCAGCGCAACATAACCGGAGTAATCTGGGCCGCTAGAGCTATGATTTGCGGCTGCGGTACTGACGGCGGTGCGGTGGCGGCCGAACGCGCGGCGTCTGGCTGGCCGTCCGGCGGAGCGGTGGCCGGCGGAGCGGGGGGCGGCTGTGGCTGCTGAGTTCGAGCGGGCGCGGCCGGCGCCCCCGCTGCGTTTCCGGCCTTGGATGCTGCCCACATCTCCATGCCGATGCGCAATGGATCACGAATCAGGGTCGCGATCTCGTGTACAATCGCGGAAACCGCAGCCAAATTTCCGCCTTCCTCCGTCACGATCGAGGCAGCGCTTTGTGAGGGCCGCAACTTGTCGGCCAGGGTCAAGACCTTATCGACATAGGTCAACGGGTCATCCGGTTCGGATTTTGCCTGGGTAAGTGCAGGTTGCGGCTGCAATTTCTTGAGGATCTCCGCTGCTCGGTCAAGGGCAGTAAGAGCATCAACCGCTGCAACTTTGCCGTCTGCGGGCTGTAATTTCTTGAGTAAGTCCACAGCGGCGGACAAAGTGGCTATCGGGTCGCCGGCTGATGGCTGCGCGGTCAGACCCGCCAGCTTTTCCGCGAGGGCGTCTCTTCCTTGCGCCATGCCCAAAAGCAGCGTGTCGCTCACTTCGGTCTTGGGTTTCCGCATCGCCTCGCGTGCGATTTCAGCCACTACCGCACTCGCGCCGTTTTCCGATCCGGTTGTGGTGGCGTCGGATTTCTTTTTCCACCTCAGAAACGGTTCGTTTTCCGGGCAGTCAACAATCAGGGCCGGATCAATCGACGGGGGTTTATTCGGGTCGTAAACAGAAAACAGGTGAGTGGCGACGGTCTTCCGCAGTTTCTTATCGTTCAACCGAGCGTGGTACTGGCCGCTGCCATAGTTCGCCAACACTGACGATTCATCGAAGCTTGAGTTGAGCCGCGCTATGTGATGCCGGTCACCTGGAAGGCTGATCTTGGGGGCCGTCTGGTATAGGTAGACCACGTAACGGCTCTCCCATTCGGCGTCAGTGATAGCCGCGATCCGATCAAAGAAGAAGCCGTCGCTGGCTTCTGGTGTTGGTGCTTCTGCCGACGGCTCCGATTCCACCGGCAACGGTTCCGCCGATGTCGGCTCCTCGGCGGTTGCCAGTTTTTCCTGATTGTGTTTGGTTGGGCGTTTCATCGTTTCGATGACTCCGGTACCGCTACGGTACTGTACTGTACACACGCCTGATGCGCGGGCGTGACTCTGGAGACGGGGTAGGCGTCCACCCTGTTCTTGTACGGTTCACGCGTGCGACGCGCGGGGTGCGATCCGGGAATCGCTGGCTCCGCTGCTACACGCGGCTTTGTGTCAAACTGGACATTAAACCGGACGCTTGGGCATAATGGCTTTTGAACTGAAGAGGCTTGCAAGGTCTGCAAAACCTTTATTCGTCGGTTCGATCCCGACCCGCGCCTCCAATCCAACATTCAGTAGGGTATTCGGGCAAGTCCGGTGATGAACGTGATTCCCGAAACAACTAGTCCTGACAGCCGGCTGTCGTTTGTCACGAACAGATCGGTCCGGGCGGCGGCGGCGCACGCGAGCTGGATTGCGTCCGCCGGCCGCACCCGCTCACGGCTGCGGATCTCTGCGTACCGCCTGGCGGCTTCCGCCTCGAAGGCGACTAGCTCGACGGACCCACCCAGGAAGAAGTTGAGGTAACTCTTTTCGAGTATCGCGTTGCCTGCCTCTTTCGGTTTGGTAAGTGTTTCGCCGACGGTGAGCCAACTCGTCAACAGTTTGTCGCGTCGCGACCGCATCCCCTCCCTGAACTCGACCACCCGCGGCGACCACTCGGCGTTGCTCTCAAACAGGTATATGAAGAGATTGGTGTCCCAAAAAACTCTGGCCATCCGGATCTACCAGGCCCCGCTTCGAATTCGCGGGTCCATCAGAAGCGCAAATAGATACGCATAATCCATCAGATCCTTGATCTCCGTGGTGCTTGCCAGCGGACAACGCGAAACTGCCACGTCAACCTGTGTTCGAGTGAGCTTTCGATTGATACGCCGCCCCTCCCGGAAGAACCAAATCCCGGCGCCCGCCACGTCGAAGGTGAAGGGCAATCCCCTGCTCGTGTGAAACTCCTCTCTCTGGTGGCTCTCAATTCGTCGCCACACTGCTTCCAGGAGACTCTGTTCCGGACGCTCGGGTTGCCTGAACGTTGGAGCGGGCAGCGTTTCCGACCGGAGGCGTTCGATAAAACAGTCGCCCGATTCCTGCTGCCATAATTGCTTTCCAACGCCGAGCATTAACAGGACTGGATCGTCTCCATCGAGATCCTCACGTGTCGTGGCGCCGCTCTCTGTCATAACCGTCATAGCATAGAGAAACCATCCATCTCTCTATAGATCATATAGAGAGATAAAGAGAATGTCAAGCATCTTCCGATTCTACATTCGCGAATTGCGAATGCGCTACCCCTGACTTCTGTCTCCCAAATCGCGCAGGGATTTCAAGGGCGAACCACTTGCCTGGACCTTTATTCGCGAGTATTTCGCCGCGCTGACTCAACCCCGCGCGCTTCTACCCCCTGCAAAGCCCGAATCCCCCTTTTTCATGCGCTGTACGATCAGGATCAGCTCGCGGTCCCGCGCGTTGCTGCACGGCGCGTCGCACGCCTCCAGGTCCTCCAGGTGGAGGCAGTGCCCCCGGCATTGGTCCGTGCCCAGCAGCCTCGCGGGCGGGTCGCCCGGGTCCGGCTCGGGCAGGAGGTGGCGCAGCCGCCTGGAGAGGATCGAGATGGTGCTGCCGCAACCGTGCTCGAAGACCAGCAAGTTGATGTCCGGATTGGCGATCGTGGACTGCAGGCCCAGCAGGCGCACCGCCGGGTCCAGGACGAAGCTGTCCCACGTCGGCCACGCGCCTTTGCAGGACCCGCAAATCTGGAAGGGAAGGTCGGCGCGCTCGGCGGTCATAGCCTGGATTATATGGCGGCCGGTGTGCGATTGCCAGGTGAATCCGGTGGGCCGCGCCTCACGCCCACTCGAATCGGATTGTGTGATCGAACGGCGTGTAGCCCGTGATGTACACGCTTTGTCCGGGAAGTTTGGGCTCGGCGCCGCGCAACTGGGTGACCAGGTGCGGGGCCGCTCCGGGTCCGAAACGGATGGCGTCGCCGCCCACGCGGTAGATGCCGAAATCGCGCTCCAGCAGCCAGGCGTCCTCGGCGTGCGGCGCCGGACGGCAGCCTTCCAGCGTTCCGCCTTCCCGAAAACTGATCTCGATGGCCAGCGGGACGCCGTTCGCGCCGCGGGATTGCACGCGAACCTGGAACCCGCTTTGGAGTTCGGTGACCGTGGCGATCTGCTCCAGCCGGCATACCTGGGTTTTGGTCCTGGTTTCACGGAGCGCCGCCCAGTTGCGGTACGTCACGCGCTGGCCCAGTGGCTGGTAGTATGGCGCGTCGAGCGACTGGCGAAACACGTAGCCGGTTTCCTTGGATGCCGAGGCGGGCACGAATTGCCCTTTGCCGAAAAACGAGGCCGCAAACCGCACGGCATTGATCGCGGCGGCTCCGTTGCGAAGGCTGAAGAAACGGCTGTTGTCCTGAAGCGCCATGGTCGCGTCGCGCGGTCCGCGGCGAATGCGCGCCAGCCCGGCCAGCGGAAACGTTCGCTCGTAATCGTCCGGGAGCGGCGCGGATTCCGGCAGCGGGCCCGCCAGTTCGGGATACTCCAGCATGGCCGAAAGCCGGGCCGGCTCCGGCCCGAGCCGCCGGACCAGCGAGGCCAACTGGCCGTCGCGCTCGTGCGCGGCCATGTAGTTCAACGGAAACCAGTACCCCGCCATGGTTCCGCGGGCGAACTGGTCCTGGCGGCGCGAGACCTCGGTCACCACTTCGCCATCGGGATGCAGCAGATACAGCATCGCGTGGAGGTTGCGCCGCACCGGCTCCAGCAGCTTGGGGCGCTTCAGCTTCGCGGCCATCACGCAGAAGGCGCGATCGGTAACGGCGTTGTACGTCACCGTGCTGCGCTCGATGTACTGGCCGTCGTCGTCGATATCGATTCCTTCGCCCAGCCACTGGTCGATGCGCCGGATGTAAGAGGGATCCGGGAACACGCTGTCGATCTGCGCCAGCGCGGAAGAGACCACCCAGCGGTGATTGGGCGTGTGGATTCCCCCCGCCGCCATGCCGGCGCCCGCCTTCACCAGGAACGGCCGCAATAGGCCCGCCAATTCGCCGATCCCGTAGAGTTGTCCGATGGCCGCCGCGGTGGCCACGCTGTGGACCACAAAGCCGGTATCCGGGGGCGAGTTGAAGTTGGTGGTGAGCAGGTCGATGTTGCCCTCCCTGCTTTGCGAGCGTTCCAGAAACGTCGCGGCCAGGCGGATGCGCTCCAGCAGGGCTTTGTCGCCGTGAAACTTCGATTGCGGATGCGCGAAAGAGGCGGATGCTGTTTCGATCAGACCGCCGGCCGAACTGGCGTGATGGAGCAGATATTCGTCGGGCACGCTTCCGGTCCAATGGCTCGGCGGGCCGGTGATCTGGTTGCGGAGCAGCGTCTGAACCGCGGCGTCGTTGCGGTCGATAATGGATTGCTCCACTTGGGGCGCGGCGGCGGCGCGCAGGGTCGCCGCGGCGCCGGCTGCGAGCAGGGCCTGGCGGCGCGTGATGACGTGATCCATATCTCAGCCTGTGTCTTTGCAAGGCCGGGCGCGGGATTCCCGGCCCGCCCCGCTCAGACGAACTTCCACCCTTTGCGGAATCTCGGCTTCAAAAGCGCGTTAGCCGCGTTGTTGTTGGTAAACCGTTTCGCCCGCGCATCCCAAAGCAGCTTGCCTTCCACCCGCATGGCGATCACCCCGAGCAGCATCCACTGAACGAACGGCCCCGAGACGCTGAAGTTCGAGCACGCCGCCTCGCCGCCTTTGCAGGCCCGCAGCCAATCGCGGTAGTGACTCCGGACCCAGTCCGTCGCGGAACCCGGACAGCGCGTCAGGACCTGCGGCGGCATCCTGTAGTCCTTCATCTTCGACGCTGGCACGAGGCGCGTCCTCTCGCCGTAGCAACCCGTGGTCACCATGCCCTTGCTGCCAATGAACAGGCTGCCGTTGATGTCCTGGTCGCCGAGCGGCTCGCCCTCGGGGACCCCCTCGAATTTGGGCTGCGCCAGCAGACGGTCGTACCAGAACAGCTTAAGCGGGGGCATGGCGGCCCGCGCGGGAAAATCGAAACGGATGGCCGTGCGGTAAGGAAAAGTGTACTTGGCCTTGCCTTCCAGCTTGATGCATTCGACGCTGGTGGGGTTCGCCAGCCGCATCGCCATGTTGGGCGTGCCCAGGATATGACAGGCCATGTCGCCGACGGCCCCGCAGCCGAAATCGGGATATGCGCGCCAGTTGATCGGTATGTACGCCGGGCTGTAAGGCCGGGTCGTGGCGTCGCCCAGCCAGGCTTCCCAGTCCAGCGTGGCGGGCACGGGCTCCTCCTTCGGAACCACGTCCGGACCTTGCGGCCAATACGGGTCCGGGCGGTTGGTCCAGGCATGCACCTCCGTCACGTCGCCGATCTCGCCGCTCCAGATGATCTCGCAGCACTCGCGCGCTCCGGGTTGCGAATACCCTTGGTTGCCCATCTGGGTGGCCGCCCCGGACCGGGCCGCCGCCTCGGTCAACTGCTGCGCCTCCCAAACCGTGCGGGTCAGCGGCTTCTGACAATAAACGTGCTTGCCCCGAGCCATCGCCCACATGGCCGCGCTGGCGTGCAGATGATCCGGGCAGGACACCAGCACCGCGTCGATGGTTCCGCCCTCCTTATCGAACATCCGGCGGAAATCCTGGTATTTCGGGACCTTGGGATAGGCCGCGAACGTCTTGGCGGCGCGCTTCGCGTCGGGGTCCGTCAGCGCGACGATGTTCTCGCTGGCGCACCCCGCGATGTCGCTTTCGCCCTTGCCGCCCGCCCCGATCGCGGCAATGTTCAGTTTCTCATTGGGAGACTTGTAGCCCGCCCGCTTCAGCGAAGCCGAGCTGCCGAACCCCGCTGCCGGCACGGCCCCTGCCAGCAGGGTCCCCTGGAAAAAACGCCGCCTGGAAACGCCCTCTTGCGCCATGTGGAAATCCTCCGCGAGTTCATACTACCAGACCTCGATCGGCGTCCGCGCCGGCGTTCTTCCGCCGGGTTCGCCTCGGCCGTCGGGTCGCAGGAATTCGAATGGCTTGCATCTATGCCGCTATGCGGCCAGGCGCTTTCGCTTGCTACCGGAGTTTCTACCTTCTCAGCCGCTCGCCGCGCCTCGATGCCAGGATCGCCGCGTCGCGTCGGTTCGCGCCTGCCGCGCAATCCCAAGCCCCGTCAGGGGCGCGAGAAGATAGCCCAGGGCGCAAGCCCTGTGGAACCCGTCCGGATACACGCCAGCCCCGTAGGGGCGTAAGACACACCGTTATGTCCGGTCATCGATCGCCCGCTGGGAAGCCGTTTCCTTCCCTACGGCGCCGCCGAGGCGAGCGCCGCCTTGATCTCCTCGATCTGCTTCGAATGCCGGTGCGCGTGCGCGGCCATGATCAGGAGCATCTCGTAGCAATTGACGGTTTCGGCAAGCGGATGCGATGTCAGCCTGCAACGAAGATCCTCGCCGCAGTCCTCGACAAAGCGCATCGTCCGATGCCTGCTGGCGAGGAAATGTTCCTCCGCTCCGCGCAATGTGGAAAACCGCCCCGTCGGCCTCCCTGCTTCCGGTGTTTGCGCGGCTCTCGTTCGATCCACGCCGCGGGAGGGGATCAGCGCTTCGCGGTCTTTGTTTGCCATCGCCACATCGGAATAACGTGACGCGGCGATCTGCGAGAACAGATAATCCTCGGAAATCGCCAGATGTTCGACGCATTCGAGCACCGACCACCTCCCCGGCGCCGGCCTTTTCGCGGCAACCTCCCCGGTGACGCCGCCGAGGACATCGAGGAGAGCCTTTCTGCCCTTTTCCAGGTCCGCGAGTATTCCTTGCTTCTCGTGCGCTTCCATGCCGGGCCATTGTACTACGAGGACCGGCGCTGGTTCCGTGACGCTGATGGCTGAAGGCTTCCTTCAGTTCTCCGTCGGCGTCTTCTCCAGATGATCGATCACCAGCACGTCGATCGGCGCCTTGCGGGGCTCCAGCCTCAGCCCAAGCTGCTGCACCGCCGCGAAAATCGAGGATGACCCCGAAGGGTCGGACGCCGCGTCGGCCGGCCGCCCCGGCGGGAATCGGGCTTTCCGCCGCGCTGTCTGGAAACCTGAGCCCGGTCGGTGATGATAAGGGCTGTTATCGCCAGGAACCGCCGGGCGTTGCGAGTCTTCATGCCTTTGGAGCCAAGCCTGTGCCGAACCCGGGCTGACGTTCGCCTGGAGGCTACCGGAAAACCCGGGTCCGCTTGCTGTTTGACGCCCTTGACGCCGGCGTCGGGATCGACGGCCCGGAAACGGAGTTGGCGCCCCCGGAATCTCCGTGGAGGAAACCGGCTCCGGCCCGCGGACCTCGGAACCGCTGAGGCCCCGCTCCGCATACCCGGCGCAACGAAACCCGATGTTGTTGTTCCGGTTCGTTGGCTCGTTCCTGTTACGGTTCGAGACGCGGACGTTCTGTGGATTGTTGTTCCACGAACCCCCGCGCATTTCGGCCGTGTTCCGCTGCCTTCAGGATAAACTGTCCGAACAGGTTCTGCCGAAGCCGCCATGTGTCGCCGAAGGCGGCATGGCCTATCCAGGCCCGCACCCGGCACTGCACTTGCTCGAACCGCAATCGCCCCGCATGGTAAAGAGCCGCCATCTTCCTGAGCCGCCGTCTCATGCGTACCGCGTTGGGGCGCGCCAGCCGCATCTGTCCCGGCAGAATCCGCCAACCCAACAGCGTCACTCCCTCGTTGCAACAATAAATCTGGAATTTGCGCTCGTGCGGGACCAAACGCAGGCGATCGAGGAACTCCCGAATCCGCTCCGCCATGCAAACCAATTCCCGCCGGTCGTCGCCGAAGAGAACGAAATCGTCCACGTATCGGAGATACAAGGCCGGCCGCAATTCCCGCAACGCGAAATGGTCGAGCGGATTCAGATAGACGTTCGCGAAAAACTGGGACGTTTGATTTCCGATCGGCAGTCCGCGCCGCCTCTCGAATGGCGTGAACAGTGAGTCGCCCGGAAAGTACGCCGTCGCTTCCTCCTGTTCGTTCGACGCGTCGATGATCAGCCCCGCCAGATCCAGAGTCCTCCGGCACTTGATCGCTCGCGCGATCAGGTCCTTCAAGATCGCGTGGTCGATCGATGGGAAATACTTCCGGATGTCGCACTTCAGGACGTAGCGGCGCCGCCGGCAAGCCTCCCGCGCCAGGCTCAGCGCCCGATGCTGGCCGAATCCCTTGCGCGATGCGAACGAGAAATCAGCAGTTCGATCGACGCCGCAACCAGGTTCTGACCGAGCGAGAACCGGTACGACTTCGGGAACTTCTCCACCTTGGGAAAGACCCAAAGCGCCCAATCATAGGCTTTCTGTACGACTACCGCCGGTTCCGTCGAATGGCTCAAAAAATTCCCCCCAGGGGGGAAGTGTCCCCCCTGGACCCCCCTCATAAACTCAAAACACTAAACTCCAAACTTAATTCCCCGGCGCAACGAAACCCGAAGTTGTAGTACCGGATCGACGGCCCGAGCCTGATACGGTACGAGACGCGGACGAGCAGTGGAATGTTGTTCCACGAACCCCCGCGCAACACTTTTGAATCTCCAACCTTGGGACCGCCGGGGTTGTCTCGATTCTCAGCTTCATAAGGGCCGTACCAGTCTCCGCACCATTCCCAAACGTTGCCCAGCATGTCGCACAACCCCTCCGAAGTATCACCCTTTGGATACAAGCCTACCGGCGTTGGATGCCCAACCGCCTTATCGTGATAGTAGTTTGCGCGCGAGGGGTCGAGCGGCGGTTCATTTCCCCATGGATACCTGCCGCCCTCCGGACCTCTCGCCGCCCGTTCCCACTCCGCTTCCGTCGGCAATCGGCCTTTCGCCCATGCGCAGTAAGCGGCCGCTTCGAACCAACTGACGCCCACCACCGGCCGGTTCGGATAGCCCTTCTGCCGCTCCCAGTCCTCGGGCGCCTCGAACTTGCCGTAGCCTTCCACCCAGTACTTTCGCGCCGAGTAGCCCCTGCCCTTCACGAACACGTCGAATTCCTGCACCGTCACTGGGTACCGCCTGATCCGGAACCCCCGCAGCGTCACGTCGTGCACCGGGGACTCGTCGTCGTATGCCTCCTTGTCGTAGTTCCGGCCTTCCTCGCTCGCTTTCTGCGCTCCCATGTGGAAGGTCCCCGGCGGAATCGCGACCCAGTTATCCTCGTCCAGCCGCGGGTCGCCCACTTGACCCAGCAAGTCCGCGGCTTCGATTCGTTTCCCGATTTCGATCTTTTCCGCCTCGCCGGTCTCGAAGATTCCCATCACTGCCTTTACGGTCCGCTCGTAGTCCGGCGTTTTCGGCGTGTACTTCATGCGCGAGAGGTCCCGCATCATCGCGCTGAGCAGCGCGGCGCATCGCACCTGGTCCGCCAGAGCGGGCCGTGCTCCGAGTCCGCCCAGGATCGCCTGGAAGAGTCCTTCGATTTTGGCCTCGCCTTGCAGGCGCAGCACCCCGCCCAGCAGGCGCATGGTCTCGCGCCACTCCGGCTGGTAGAGTTTGCCGCTCCGCACCACCCGCTCGATCTGCTGCTCTTCGCCCAGGCTGGCGATTTCGCGCGCGGCCAGGTATTCCTGGAAACTCAAATGCCAGAACTTCAGGTCGCCGCCGTCGGATGAGATGATGCCGGTCTCCTGGGTTTCGCGCTCCAGCAGTTCCTCGTTTTCGTCCACGCTCCCGCCAAACTCCCTGGAGAAAAGCTCCGCGGCCGCTCGCTTGCTCATCTGCACGCGGCGTCCGCCACTGGCGTCTTGCAGGCTGAGGGCCAGCTTGCGCATGGATTCCAGGCATTTCTCGGCGGAGGGGCGGCCTTCCATGTGCTCGTGCGCCATGGCCAGCCACCGCAAAATGTTCTCGTACAACTCCACGCGATATTCCGGCAGCCGCTGGTCGTTGTGTTGCAACACGGCCAGCGCCGTCAGCATCACCGGATTCCCCGCCATCTCGCGGATCTCCGGGCGGCTCGCCAGCGCCGTTTCCAGCCCGTTTTCGAAACTCTTCGCTTCGGCCTCGCTCAGCGCCAGAGCGCGCGTGAAGTGCTGGAAGAAACTCCGGATTTCGGGGGCTTCCAACTCCCCGATGCGGACGGGCTGGAAGTCCGCGAGCACGGCATCCCCCACGTTGGTTTGCGGCCGCGTGCTCACCAGGAAATCGCACTTGGGGAAGGCCCGCGTGGCATGTTCGAACAGCCGGGCCATCCGCTCCCGCATCCGGCGTCCCGGCGCTTCGTCCAGGCCGTCCACCATTACGAGGCAACCGCCGCGCTCCAGCCGTTGGGCGAGAAACGCCTCGTCCAAGCCCCACCGGTACTCCCCGCTCCGCTTGCCCAGGAAATACGGAATCCAGTCCGGGGAATCGTCCTGCCTGCCCGATTTGTCCGCCGCCAGGAACTTCACGAGGTCCGCGACGCGGATGAGGATCGGGAATCGCCGGTCGTCCGGCGTCAGAAACGGCGGCGATCCCTCCGGTCGAGTCCCGCGGAGATTGCGGCACAGCTCGAAAGCCACCCGCCGCAGAAACGTCGACTTGCCCGACCCGGGGTCGCCCACGATCACCACCCTGCGGGAGGACGCCGCCTCTTCGAGCGTCACGCGCCGCTGTTCCATTTCCTGGACTGCGCCCTTGCCGCGCGCGTCCCGGCTCGCCAGGGTCGTCAGAGGGATGTATATCTCGTCGATTCCGAAGACATACGGTTCCGCCCGCTTGGTCCTCAAGCCCCTGATGCGGATCTGCCGCGTATCGTCTTCGAGCGCCCGCAAATAGGCGTCGGGGTCGCGGTGTTGTCCCGCTGCCATCGCCGGTTGATGCCGCAGGCGCCACTCGAACAGAGCGGCGGAAACCACCGGCCGCACGCTGGCGGCATCCGTGAACGTAGCGCGGATATGGCGGCTCAGTTCCTTCTTGAACTGTTCCAGCTTCTCCTCGTTCCGCTTCACCTCTTCGACGACCCCGAGGTATTCGGCCGTCGGTTTGTTTCTCTCCTTGACCAGGCGAAAGTTCTCGGAGAGTTCCGGCGGCCAGGCGTAGTTTGGGTCCACCAGAAACGCCAGCACTTCCTTCTTGGTCACGTGCCGCGCGTGATCGCATTCCAGCCACGTAATGCTCTTGGCGTCGGGGTTCTTGGGGCCGCCCGGAACCCACCCGTAGCGGTGCGCCACCAAAACCACCACGACCTCGGCTTCCGCCACCTTCTCCAGGCAAGCCTCCAGAGCCGGCGCGTGTCCGCTCGCCGGGAAGTACTCCATCATGCGCGGCGAAAATCCGCTGGCCAGGGCAGCCTTGGCGGCCTGCTCCCGGTGCTCCTTCAAATCGTCTGAGGTGGAAGAAATGAAGACAACTGGATCGTGGGCCATTGCACCGCCAATTCTAGCCCAAAAAGGCCGCTCCCTATCCGTAGGCCAATGCCCACGCCGCGAAATTCGTGTTGTCTTGGCAAGAGTACTCGGGCTGCATTACGCCGGTGCGCAGCAGTTCGCGCGTTCCTCCGCTCCCTCCGCGCGCGAACTCCGGGAACAACGCAATCCCGACTCACCAACCGATCCTTTCCGGACGGTTTTCTCCGCGCCTCGGCGTCTCGGCGGTAAGCTCTTGGCTTCCTCCGCCTCCCCGCGTCTCCGCGTGCTGAAAGCTGAAGGCTGACGGCTGATGGCTGAAGGCTTCCTTCAGTTCTCCGTCGGCGTCTTCTCCAGATGATCGATCACCAGCACGTCGATCGGCGCCTTGCGCGGCTCGAGCTTCAGCCCAAGTTGCTGCACCGCCGCGAAAATCGAGGATGACCCCGAAGGGTCGGACGCCGCGTCGGCCGGCCGCCCCGCGTCCCCGCCCGCGCTTCGCGCTTGTACGACGCCTATGCCCGCCGTCCTCGCCATGTTTATCAAGTCCGCCTGAGTCACATCGAGCGCCACCTGGTAACTCCCTGTCAGCTCCGTCATGTCCACCACCGGGCGGTCCACCAGCCGCGTCAGCAAATCGGCCAGCGCCGGAAGCGTGGTTTTGTCGGCTTCCACCCGCATCGCGCCTTCCGGCGTCACCACAATCCGCGTCTTCCCGCCCAGTCCGCCTGTGACCACCATGCCCTTGCCCTGGAGGTTGCCGCTGATCTTCACTTCCTCATTCCCGACGCTGATGGCGACGCCGTCTTTGGGCGCCTCGCCTGCCGCCGCCGGCTCGTCCGGCGGCGGTTCCTTCAGCTTCGGCCCGCCCTTCCCCACCACCAGGGCGTACACCGGGTGGTCCGTGAACGAGCGATGCAGCGCCAGCTTGAACCGTTCCGCCAGCAGCCCTTGCAGCATCTCCGGGATCTGCTCGGTGGTCGCGCCCTCCGGCAATTTGGCCTGTATGTCGAACCTCGCGCCGCCCATCCAGTCCGGTCCCGACACTTGGTGCGGTTTCACTTTGTAGGCCGCGCACACCAGGTCCATCAGCGACATGCTCCCGATATCCACCCGCGCCGCGTTGGTCTTCATGCCTATGCGCATCTGGCCCGACAGAATCATGCGCGCGTCGAGCGGCGCGGCCGGCTTCACCGACGCCACTTCAAACGCCGGCCTGGCCGCCGGAGCCTGGCCCGAAGCCACGCCCCCCGCGAGCGCCAGTCCGACGGCAATTCTCCTCAGAAGACAATTAGGCATACCCTTTAGACTGCGTGCGGAAGCCAGTTTTAGCGTACTTGCCAATTCTCATAATCATGCTATACTAGATAGGGAATAGGATATTCGCAACGGCGACGTGGCGTCCGCTTGCCCCGCAAGGCGGATGCCCCTATACTCGATAGGATAAGAGGTTAAACCGCCCTGAAAGACTCGACCAGACAGTCTGAAGCGCACACGGAAGGAAACCACATCACATGTCGAATCCGGAACGCAAACCGGGGCTTGGCACGCTTGCTTTGCACGCGGGCCAGGCGCCCGATCCCACCACCACTGCTAGAGCGGTCCCGATCTATGCCACATCCAGCTACGTTTTCAAGGACGCCGAAGCGGCCGCGAACCTTTTCGGCTTGAAGGAATTCGGCAACATCTACTCCCGGCTGATGAATCCGACCAACGACGTGCTGGAGAAGCGTCTGGCCGCGCTCGATGGCGGAATCGGCGCGCTGGCGTTCGCCTCGGGCCAGGCCGCCATCACCGCCGCCATCCTCACCATCACCCACGCCGGACAGAACTTCATCTCCGCGACAAGTCTTTACGGCGGCACTTGGACTCTCTTCACGCAAACCCTCAAGAAACTCGGCATCGAGGTGCGCTTCTTCGATCCGGACCGCCCGGAGGACATCCACAAACTGGTGGACGAGAACACGCGCCTTGTCTACCTGGAGTCCATCGGCAATCCCAAGAACGACGTGCCGGATTTCCGCCGGATCGCCGAAATTGCGCACGCGCACGGCCTGCCGGTGATCCTCGATAACACGGTGACCACGCCGGCCTTGTTCCGTCCCTTCGAGCACGGCATCGATGTCGCCGTCTACTCCACGACCAAGTTCCTCGGCGGCCACGGCGTCCACGTCGGCGGAGCGGTCGTGGATAGCGGCAAGTTCCTCTGGGCGGACGATCCCGCGAAATGGCCCGAATTCACCGCGCCCAGCGACGCCTACCACGGCGTGGTTTTCACCGAGGCGCTCAAGCCGCTCGGCAACCTCGCCTATATCATTCATATCCGTACCCACTGGCTGCGCGATACGGGCGCCTGCATGAGCCCGTTCGCGGCGTTTCTCTTCCTTCTCGGCATTGAGACGCTTCACCTCCGGCTGGAACGGCACACGCAAAACGCGCATGCGCTGGCCGAATGGCTCGAGCGCCATCCCGCCGTCACTTGGGTCAATTATCCGGGCCTCCCCGGACATCCGCATCACGCCAACGCCCAAAAGTACATGCCTCAAGGCCCCGGCGCGATTCTCGGCTTCGGCGTGCGCGGTGGCAAGCCGGCCGGCGTGAAGTTCATCAATAGCGTGAAGCTGGCGAGCCACCTCGCCAACGTCGGCGACGCCAAGACGCTCGTGATTCACCCGGCGTCCACCACGCATTCCCAGCTCACTGAAAAGGAACAGGCCGAAACGGGCGTCACGCCGGACTACATCCGCGTGTCCGTCGGCATCGAGGATATCGAGGACATCAAGGCCGATCTCGACCAGGCCTTGCGAGCTTCCCAGGAGTAACCGCATGAGATACTTCAACGACAACTCACTTAGCATTGGAAAGACTCCGCTCATCAAGCTGAACCGCATTGTGGACGGCGCCGGCGCGACCGTGCTCGCGAAAATCGAAGGCCGCAATCCCGCCTACTCGGTGAAGTGCCGCATCGGCGCGTCCATGATTTGGGACGCCGAAGAGCGCGGGCTGCTGAGACCCGGCGTCGAGCTGGTCGAGCCGACCAGCGGAAACACCGGCATCGCGCTCGCCTTCGTAGCCGCCTCGCGCGGCTACGGCATCACCCTGACCATGCCGGAAACCATGTCCCTCGAGCGCCGCAAGGTGCTCAAGGCCTTCGGCGCGAACCTGGTCCTGACCGAGGGACCGCTGGGCATGAAGGGCGCCATCGCCAAGGCCGACGAGATCTATAACTCCGACCCGAACCATTGGGTGCTGTTGCAGCAGTTCAAGAACCCCGCCAATCCCGAGATTCACTTCCGCACCACCGGTCCGGAAATCTGGGACGATACCGAAGGCGGGATCGACGTCCTGGTCAGCGGCGTGGGCACCGGCGGCACTATCAGCGGCATCTCGCGCTACATCAAGCGGACCAAGGGCAAGCCCATCCTCTCGGTGGCCGTCGAACCGGCGGGCAGCCCCGTGATTGCTCAGACGCTCAGAGGCGAACCCGCCAAACCCGGTCCGCACAAGATCCAGGGCATCGGCGCGGGCTTCATCCCGGATACGCTCGATCTCTCGCTGGTCGACCGCGTCGAGGAGGTCTCGAACGATGAGGCCATAGAAGTCGCCCGGCGGCTCGCTAAGGAGGAAGGAATTCTCAGCGGCATCTCGAGCGGCGCCGCGGCCGCCGTCGCGGTCCGTCTCGCTAAGTTGCCCGAGTTCGCGGGCAAGACCATCGTCGCCATTCTGCCCGATTCCGGCGAGCGCTACCTGACTTCCGTGCTCTTCGAAGGCCTCGTCTAGTGGCGCGGGCCTCCTGGCCTGCGTTTCTTTCCGTGGAGTGGGCCTCCTGGCCTGCCATGCCCGCTTTCGTGCGGGCATCTGCCGGCCATTGAGAGGATGCCGCCAGGAATGGCGGCATGGCAAGCCGGAGGCTCGCTCCACACAATCGCAGCTATGATGGTGGGGCAGGCGCTTGCGCCTGCCCCATGGTTCTACCACGCGCAATTCGCTTGCTTGCGGCGGCGGCCCTGGTCTTCGGCCTGCGCGCCGCCACCCCCGCCGACTACCGCCAGAAGCTCGGCGTCTACGTTTGGGGCAAGCTGGCAGCGGGACTCCCGGCCGCCGCGGCGGACGTCCGTCGGCTGGGCGCCACCGGCGTGGTCCGCGTCGCCATTGGACCCACATGGGACCCTTCCGGAAAGATCGACGCATCTCCGCTCGATGTGAAGGTCCGCCGGGCGGACTACCGCGCGTTTCTAGCCGCTTTCCCCGTGGTCATGCTGACGGCCTACGACAGCGCCTCGTCCGAAAAGTACAAATACGGACGGCTGGACGCGCCCCATCTCGCCGCCGCCAGGGACGAGTTCCGGCGCTTCGCTCTCGAACTGGCCAAGACGCCGGGGCGCAAGATCGTCTCCAACTGGGAGTTCGAGAACGATTGCCCGGCCGCGCAATGGATCTCCTGCGAGGAGTATTACCAGGCGCGCCTCGATGGAATTCTGGAAGGCCGGAAGCAGGCCAAGGCCCTCGGTTTTCCCGGCGAGATTCTCACCGCCTTCGAGTTCACCATCGTGCCCGGATTCACCGGCCGGCAATCCGGCCTGGCCGACGCCGCCACCAGGCTGAAAGGCCTCGACTTCATCTCCTACAGTTGCTGGTGGTCGATCGGCTCCGATGCCAACGCCTCCAAGGTCTTCGAGGATTTCAAGTACGTGGTTCCGCTGCTCCGCAACTTCGCCATGGGAAAGAACCTGCCGGGCCGGGTCATCATCGGGGAATTCGGCGAGTATTGGAACATGCATCCCACCTCCGAGCGCATGAAGGCGCTCGTGGACGCGAGCATCGACGCCGGCGCCGAGTACCTCTTCGACTGGGTGCTGTACGATCAGCCCGGCAACAAGGACGAGTGGGGCCGCGACGCCTCCTACTTCGGCAAGTACACCCAGGATCGCGCGCTCACCCCGCAGGGCAAGGAGTTTCAACGCTGGTTCGCCAGGTAGGGGCCGGGCGCACCGGACCCTGGCGCTTCGAGATTCTGGGAACGCAAAACGTAAGATCGGCCTTGTATCAGGGCATGGCTTTAGCCGTGCCGTACCGTCACACAGCAATATTGGGCTTTAGCCCCTGACGATGGCAAGACCCGCACGCAACGCAGGACTGCGCGCCCGATCCCTACGGTGGGCCCTTCTGCGGAGGCCGCGAAGCGGCCCGCGCAAAGCTGACGGCTGATGGCCGAAACCGTCCGCGTTCGTGACGACCATCGGCGCGGTGAAGCCGCCGAGAGGGCCAGCGCTGAGAATGCCGAGCGAGTCGGCGTATCCCGATTCATCACGATACGCGACCATCAGCGCGCTGGCCAGGAACGCATAGAGGGGATTGCCGCCGCTGTTGCACCAGATCTCCGGCAGCGCCAGCCCCCAGACCGTATCCGAGAGGATCGACGTTGCCGTGACGGTGTTGCGCCCGAAGCCGAGGAAGC
>CAIRXZ010000185.1 GCA_903882645.1 uncultured Acidobacteriia bacterium
CTCGCCTTGCGCTTGCCGCTTCCGATAGCGGGCCAGCGTTGCCAAACTCAGCCCGTGCTTCCGGCAGAACTCAACGCGGCTCAGCCCGCTGGCTTCGTACTCGCCCGCCACCTGCTCGGCCTCCGCCCGAGTCCGGCGGCACCGCACTTCCACAACCTGCACCTGATCGTCCATCCCTCCACTGCATCACCAACGGCGGCGCTTGGACAGATGGGTTAGTCTAACGCTTACGCTGCATCAACCAGGCGGGCTTGCGATTTACGAAGCCTTTCACGTCCTGCCGCCTGACGAGTGGAATATGCTCGCCAAATCTCCGGCGGAAGAGTTCGATCAGCTTGAGGCGGTGGACGGATTCCTCGGCGCGCATGCCGTCGAAGACCGACGCGGAGGAGGGGAATTCCTGGCGGAGGCCCTCGGCATAATCGGCGTAAACACGCTCGTCTTCTTCCTCCAGGGAAATCGCCAGAGCGAGAATCTCGCGCTCGGAAAGACTGTTGAACTTGCGCATCATCACCTCGGGGAGGGCGCGGGCGGCCCAGCGGTCTCGTGACTTCGAGCGGCAGCTCGATTTCCAGGATAACGCCGGCCGGTTGGGCAGGTCATCGTTTTCTGTGGCCTGCCGCCTTACAACGACAAACGCAGACGACGAAAACCGATCGTCCGCGCCACCGGGCTTACAGCGAATTCAGATAGGCGATCAGGTCGGCCATCTGCTGCGTCTCGAACCGAGGCCAGGGCAGCTTCTTCTGTTCCATGGCGCCCAGCATGCGCGGCCCGTGCCGCCATAGCAAGGAGACAATGGTGACGTCGGAATAGGCGTCCTGCCCCTTGGCCAGGCTCGGCGCCCCGCTGCCGGGTTGGTTGTGGCACGAAGCGCAGCTCTTGTCCGCGAACACCTTCTTGCCGCGGTCCGCGTTGCCATTTCCGCTGAAGTACTGCCGCTCCCAGACATAGCTGAGAAGCTGCCGCATCTCATCGGGAGAGAGAGTGGGCGGCGGATTCTTCATGCTTGGCTGGTGGTTCCACATGTTCGCGGCGATGTCCGTGAGACTCTGGTCGCGGAGCTTGGTTTCGAGCGCGTTCGAGCCGGTGTGACATCCGGCGCAACCTTTCGACTGGAACAGATTCCGGCTCGACCCCGAACCGGCGAGGTGATAACCGCGGGGCAGCGCCTTGGTTTCCGGCAGATTGCGGAGATAGACGAGGATGTCGGTCAATTCCTGGCCGGTGAGCTGCGCCCACTCGAGCTTCTTCTGGGCGAACGCCTGCCGCATCTTCCCGCCGTGGTTCCACATCTGTTGCGCCAGCAGGCCCGGGTCGGCCAGCGAATCCCATTTCGCCACGGGAGGCGCGCCGGCGAAGCTCGAACTCGCGATGCCGTGGCAATCCGCGCAGTGTTTGGCGGCGAATGCCCGCTTGCCGCGCGCGGCGTCGCCGGGCTTCTCGAAGTAGTGCGCCGAGACAAAGTAGGCGAAGAGGTCCGCGGATTGCTCGGGCGTGAGCGCCGGCGGGGTGATGCCCTGTGCCTGCATGGCCACCCACATATCGGGGGCGTGGTTCCACATCAGGCTCGCCATGGCGGTCGGCGTGTAATCGCGGTCGATGCGTTTGGCCAGATCGGGAGCCTTGGAGCCGCCGCGGCCGTTCACGCTATGGCACGCAACGCACTGCTGGCCCTGAAACAACTGCTCGCCCCGGCGCGCGTCGCCGGATGGGATATTAGCCGCGAACGCGCCGCTGGCAAGGAACGTGGCGGCGGCCACGCAAAGCTTGAACATTGCGGTCTCCTATCTGGACAGTCTGAGGCCTGTCTGAAACAGGTGCGTCCGGAACCCCTCGTACTGGTATAGCTGTTCGTTGAATCCGTAGTACCGCCACTCGGTGTTCCAGTATACGTGTTTCCCGGCCGGAACGGAAAGCCGCGCCAGCGGCGTGTAGAAACGCGAAGGCCGGGTCCCGTTCGTCACCGTGAACGAGCCGCCCGCCGTGAGTTTCGCCGCGTTCCCCTTGAAACCGGGAATGTTCACGTCGACCATGGAGGTCGCGATGTGCGCGTTGTCGCTGTACGACGAAACGCTCGGAGTCAGAAACGGCGGCAGCAGGTAATCGATGGACGACCGCAACGTGGCGCGGTCGTACTCCGCCATCAGGGCAACGCGTTTCCCGCCGTTGGGAGTCCAGTTCACGGCGAGCGAATTGTCGCGGCTCCGGAAATCCAACTGCGTGCCGGGAACCGGGTTCTGGTTGTCGAGCAGCGCGAAATTCGCCTGCACCATGAGCGACGCGCCGACCTGGTAGCGAGCCCGCGCCCGCACCCGGTTGTAGTTGTAGAGGCTCGTCGTGAAGTAGGCGTGCGTCGTGGAGGCGCCCTCGTACTCCACGTTGGTTGTGAGCTTCTGAATGGGCCGGAAGTTGATCCCGGCGATCGCCACCTGCCGGTTGAGCTTGCCCGATTCAAGCGCCCCGATCTGGCTCGTATCTCCGGACCGCACCGTGGCCGCGCCCCATTCGTAGCGGTAGCCGCCCCGCAGAGTGAGCTTCTTCGTGACGTCGAAGAACAGGTCCGTCTGCGTGCGGCTGTAATTCACCGTCTGGGTGTCCGGCAGGACGGTGGTCGTATTGAGACTGGAGGCGGTCTGGGTCAGGAACGCGGCGGCAAGACTCGAGTAGGCCGCGTCGTGGAAGCGATCCGTGGTCCACGATGCCAGGATGCGAAGCCGCCGGAATGGCCGCGCTTCCAGGCCTGCGTTTCCGGAAACGTGCGGCTTGTTGGCCGAACCCACGGCGTTGTCCAGTTGACCGCTGTAGAACAGGAGCGAACTAAGCAGCACGAAGTTGCCCGTGGCCGCGTCCTGATAGCTCACATCGGTCTTCGGCTCGCTGAACAGGAATTGTCCGTAAACATTGAGCCAGGAGAACGGGTTGGCCGTCAGAAGCGCTTTCGAATAAACGCTGTGGGCGCGAATTCCGTAGGCCTGCAGCAGACCGTTCAACTGGAGCGTCTGCCCCATCAGCGTCGTGGTGCGGTCGCCGGGCGTGGACGTGGCGCCGAAGGCCGAGTCGTCGTCCCTGAAGGTCGTGCCGCCCTGCTCCAGCGTGACGTGCAGGCGGTTCAACTCGAAACGCAGACCGCCCCGGAAATTGTACGCGCTGTCGCGGAACACGGACGCGACCGGGAACGTGTCGGTGGCTCCCTGATCGAAGGTCGAAATGCCGGTTCCCGACCCCGAGTTCCGGCTGAACGCCAGATAAGGCACGATGCGCCGGTTGGGGAACAGGGTCAGATCGAGGCTCGTGTTGCGGCGGTGCACGTCGAACCACTGCTCGTCGACGCCGCCCGGCGCAATGGGATTGGCGAACGATGGCAGCCCGTTGTAATAGAGGATATTGCTGTAGTCGAAGCGGAGATCGTAGATGCCCCGCTTGGAGACGTCCACGTGGGCCGTGTTGTAGGGGTCGCCCCAGTTCGAACCGCGCGCGACGAGGCGGTCGAACAGCCGTTTTTTCGGATCCTGAACGACGAAGTCGAATCCGATCAGGCGCGGTCCGGCGCCCAAGTCCACGATGCTTTGGTAGGTTGGCCCGCTTCCGCCCAGGTTCGTCCGGAAGCGGTATCCGAAGTCGATGCCGCCGGTGAACCATTCTTCCCCGGCAGGCGCCGGATTCGCGGCCGCCGGGGCCTGCGCGGCGGCGGCCGTCTGGCCGGTGTTGGCCGGCGCCGCCGGGGCTTGCGCAAACGCCGGGGCCATCATCAGGAGAGCTGCCAGGTATCTCATCGGAGCAGCCCCCGGTCCACGTAGGAGCCGTGGACCTTCTGATGGCACGTAGTACACTCTCGGAATTGCGGCGCGCGGAGATCGTGAAAAGCCGGGGGAACGCTTCCCAGCGCCGGATTCGCCGCGGCCGTTGGCGTGGGCAGGTTCGAGTGGCATTCCATACACACGAAGCGCACGTCGCTCCGGGTCAGCATTCGCGGGTTGCTGGAGCCGTGCGGCAGGTGGCACGCCGCGCAGCCATCCAACCGCACCGGGGCGTGCTCGAACGGGAACGGCCCGGCCTTATCGCCGTGGCACTTGAAGCATCCCGGCTCGTTGGCCTGCGCGGTTTGAACATTGTGCGCCAGGAAGCTGCCGTGGGGATTATGGCAATCCACGCACGACATGGCGCCTTCCGGCAGGCGGTGCCGGAAGGGCTGCTGGAAACTCGCCCAAACATCGGTGTGGCAGCCGGCGCAGAGCTGGTTCACCTCCGCCGCCTTGCGCGCCACCAGGCCGTTCGGCCCGTTCTTGTGGACCGAGTGGCAGGACACGCAGGCCACTTCATTCTTGGCGTGGCTGCCGTTGATGCGGCCCACCTGCGTGGGCCGGTTCAGGTGGCAGCCCAGGCACGCGCGGTCGGCGTCCGCCGGCTTGAGTTTCGCCGGGTTGCGAATGTCCGCCGCCGAAGTGGATTCAGCGTGCTTGCTTCCCGGGCCATGGCAGGATTCGCAAGCCTTGGTATCGAACTTGTACTTCTTGTTGGTTTCCACCTCGTGATGCGGATTCTTCCGGAACGCATTGAAGATATCCTCATGGCACATCTGGCAGGTTTCCGAGCCGGCGTATTCCGCCGGTTTATCGACCGTGGCGGGAACAATAGGAGCCGGGGCGCTGGGTTTGACCTTGGCGCCCCATAGGGTTGCGGCGAGCAGCATGGCCGCTGCCGGAAGCACCGCCCGGCGCGCACCGGACGGGCGCGGGGGGTGTCCATCGTTGGCGCTTGGCAACCGCCAATGCACTGGAGTCATCTCCTCAATGGTACGGCGGCTTACAGGCCGGCGTGAACCTGCGATGCGCTGAATTGACCGGCTGCGCCGTGGCACACGCTGCAGCTTTCACCGAACTTGGGATCGGTGTTGGATTGCGCGTGCGCATATGTGGCCGTGTCCAGGTGGCAAGAGGTGCAGGCCGACGTCGTGGCCGGGTTCGGACTCAGCAGCCCCTGCGGATCGGTCACCGCGAGCTTGCCGATGGGGTCGTTGTTCTCCGTCCCGGCGGCGTGGCACATCTCGCAAATGGTGGTGTCTGAAACCCCGCCGGTGGGAGTCATGGCGGGATAGAGCACACCCGAGAAGTCGTTGTGGCTGCCGCCATACCCAACTACGACATAAGTAGCGTTATACTGCGCCATATTCACGCCACTATGGATCTTGTGCACCATCAGGGCAAAGTTGATGCCTTGCGGCGGAAGGGCTTGGTCGGCCGCGACGGTAGCCTTGGGACGCGTGGTGAAGTCGGTGTTGCTCGGGTTGTGGCAGACCGGGCAATAGGTGACGTCGTTCCGCAGCCCGCCATGAAGTTCGAGGTCCGAGTGGCATTTGTTGCAGTTGGCCATGGTCACCACCGTGCGGCGCGGAGCCACTTTCGAGCCATCCACCGAGAAGTTGATGACCGAATTGTGGGCGCTGTAGGTGGTGGTCTGCTGCAAAACCGTACCGGCCATGAGGGTGGCGCTGAGGCGAGCCTCGACGCCGATCGCGTAAGTGCCCTGGGCGGTGGCCGGAATCGCGTGCGTGAAGGTGTACGCGCAGTTGCCGCTGTTATCGCACTGAGAGGCTGCCGCCACGCTTTCCGTGACGTACCCGGGGGTGCTGGCGGTATCCGAGCCGAAGCTGACGTTGCCGTAGTCGGATGTGGGGCCCGTCATGGTCATCGACAGCGAGCCGCCGGAGGTAAACTGGCTCATCGGGATTCCGGCGCCGGCGTTGTTCTTCACCGTGAAGGACACCGTCGGTTTCTGCCCGGCGACGCCGGCCACCTTGACCAGCGTCACATTGATGCCCTGAAGGGTGGTGGAGTAGGCGGGAATCGTGTGCCCGCCGATAATGGAGGCATCGAATTCCGTCATGCCCTGTGGAATGTGGCACTGAGAGCATTGGCTATCGCTCGCTTCCGGCAGGTTGACGTGGTTCAACCCCGTCGCGAAGTTGATGTTGGAGTGGCAGGCGCCGCAAGCGGCCCGCGTGGGAGTGGTCAGCCAGGCGTTGGTCTGAGCCGCGCCGTTTTTGGGATTGTGACAGGTCTGGCACTTCCGCACATCGGGCGGATAAACCACCGCCGACCAACTGCTTAACGCGTTCCCGTAACCGACGATCGAATACGGCGTGGTGGACTGGATCTTGGAGAACGACGTTCCGATGTGGATCTGGTGGGCCATCACCGGCATGTCCAGAGTGTTGCCCGTGTTGGGGTCGGTCGTCTGTGGCGTGTGGCACATGATGCAGAGATCCACACCCTGGCGCGAGCCGCCATGGAACGCCAGTTGGTAGTGACACGCGTTGCAGTCGGTCGTCCGGACGATGTCCCGCGGCGCCGGCGTGCCGCCGGCCGGCACAAAGTCGAACGTCGTCGAGGCGTAGTTCGTACCGAGGCCCCACGTCGTCAGGTTCCGCGAGCCGTAGATGCCGATGCGGTGCGTGGCGGTGGGGTCGAAACCCGCCGGCGCCTTGGTCTTAAATGTGTAGATATACTCGCCGACGGCAACGGGCGACGTGGTTCCGCCCGAGTCCGCCGAGGCCTGCGTCCCCGTGGCGCCCCCGGTTATCGCCGTCACCACGCGACTGGTGTAAGACACATATTGGGCTTGGCCTTTGGGAATGTACGCGGCCAGAAGGCTGTTGGTTATGTTCCCAGGGGTCTGAATTCCCGCAGTGTCCAACGCGAGACCCTTGGGGTCCGTCACTTTGTAATCGACGCTGATCGTACCGTCGCTCGCGATTTTCGCCGAAACGACGCTAAAGACCAGCCCAGGGTTGACGTACTGAATCATGGCTTGGGTCGCGTAAGCCGCCAGCTCATGAGCGCCGAACGTGGTCTTGTTCTGTCCGCTCGCCATGAGGACCGACGCGGCCACCACCACCAGCCCCAGGGTGTAACGCCTTACCGCGAAAACCGAAGAAGGAATCCGCATGTCTTAATCTCCAATCTTCGAAAACTACGTTGAAAAAAACCACAGCGGTCGGGACACGATTCCGCCGCGCGCAGACTACCGCGCGACGAACTGAAAGCACATGTCCCTCCAATGTGTTGATTAGAACAGCGGGCCGTAAAACCATTTATTATCAATCTGTTGGAAAACCCATCAAGACGTCCGATTTTCCAACATCACCGGTCGTTGGGTGAAAGGAGTGGTACTCCTGGGTCAAATGCCGCACTTCCCGCTCCCTCTGGGTGGGTCACAGTGAAACGGTGAAGAGCGTCCGGCCAGCTCCGCGGGCCGACTGAAGCGGAGGTCGCGATGATCCACGAATGTGGGATGGAATCCCGCACGGCGATTGGCGCGCTCACCGGAGCCCGCTCAAGCCGCCAGCACGCGGTGATCCGGGGAGTCCAATTGGATTTCCTCGAAGATCCGCGCGATCAGCCCCAGGCCGTGACTTGCCAGAAAGGGCAGGATGGAGTAGAGACGCTCCTGCAAATGCCGCTCCGGGTAGATCAGGCCGCTCAGGGAGGCCGCCGCGCGCGCCGCGCGGGCATCGCGCGCCAGCGCCTCGCGGCCCGCCTTGCGCCCGATCTTCTCGATCTGGTACCGGATCTTGCGCGCGCTCCGGTCCACAGCTTGCGCCAGCGTGGCGTCGAACCCCGCCATTTCGTCCCGCAGGCGGGCCACCGCGCTATCCACCGAGGCGGCTGTTTCGCGCATGGCTCCAACCAGCGCCGGCGGAACGAGTTTCGCGGAAATGCGCGCGCGCAAGGCTTCCTCGCCGTGGAAGAAATCCACAAGCGAGAGACCGTAGCGATCCATCCGCTTCCGGCTGCGCTCATCCACAATCGTGAAGCCGGCGCGCGGGACGGCCACCGGCATGCGCCCCAGCAACGCGGCGTAGAGAACCTGGGATTGCGCCAAGTACGCAATCTCGGCCGAGCCGCCGATATAGGCCGCCGCCGGCAGCATGGATTCCTGGACCACGGGCCGAAGCAAGGCGTTGGGCGAGAGCGAAGCGGCCTTGTCCATCAGTTCCCGCGAGCCAATCCGGCGGCCGCTCAGCAGGTAATCGTCTCCGTGCCGGCGCAACGCCAGGCGCTTCCCGTTCTCCAGCAAGAACACGAAGGAGGTGTGCTCGTCCACGTGAACCTGCGCGTGGTATCCCGCGGCAACCAACTCGCGCCCGCGCTCCAGCACGCGCGCGGACAACTCCGGCGCCGCTTCCAGCGCGGTCCGTATGGCCGGCGCGGCCAGCTCGCGGAACTGGGGCAACATGGGGTCGACCTGGAGAATGTCGAAATCCTTCAGCGTGCGGCGCAACCAGACCCCGAAAGCCTCCCCCATGGTCGCTCCGGGACGGTAGCTTTCCTCCGCCAGGCCGGCGGCCTCGTCGAGAAAAGGCAGCCCCGCCATGGCATCGCGCAGATCGCTCAAGGGCGGCGAGGGCAGCGCCACCTGGCCGGCCGGCTGCGCACCCGCGCTCGCGCCGCGCCGGGTCTCCACCTTCGATGGCCGATGCCCGGCATCGAACGCCCAGACGTGATCGACCTCCGCGAAGTCGTGGTCTTCGGTGGCCAGCCAGAATACGGGAACGGCCGGGATCCCGTTGGCCGTCAGCCACCGGGCCAGTTTCGCCGCGTGAAGGGCCTTGTAGACGGTGTACGCCGGCCCGCCGAACAAGCCCACCTGCTGGCCCGCGACCACGGCCAGCGTGCCGGGGCGCGCCATGCGCGCCAGCGCCGGGCTTTCCGGGTTGCACACGCGCAGCGCCGAAATCAGGGCCGCGCGCCGGCTATCGGAGAACCGGATTTCCCCGGCGGCCGCTTGAAACGAGGCCAGGCCGGGGAGCGGATGGCGATAGAATCGGGATACGCGATCGGGTTGGTACAGTACGTCGGCGGCGAGTTGCGTAGTAGCGGGCAAATCGGTCTGGCGGACGCAAGTACACGACATATTGTTATGGTTCGATTATCGGCTTGACGACGAACACAAGAGCGCGACCAGGGGGCCGCGCGCGGACGAGGGCGTCCGCCCCACCTTTGCCCAATCCCGCATTGTCAAAAACCGGGTGGAACACGACACTAGCCGGCCGGCAGGTAGCGTGAAATGTCGTTGTAAAGCACGAAGGCCACCACCAGCATGATGAAGACAAAGCCGACCTTGAATACGGCTTCCTTCACGGTCAGGCTGAGATCGCGCTGCATGACCATCTCCACCAGCAGCATCAGGATGACGCCGCCGTCCAGGATCGGAATCGGCAGCAGGTTAAGGATCGCCAGGTTCAGGCTGACCATGGCCATGAACCCAAGGAACACCGACGGCCCCTGGCGGGCGGCGTCGCCGGCAAGCGGAGCCATGCCGATCGGGCCGGTGAGGTTCCTGGCCGACATGCGGCGTTCCACCAGGCCCTGGAGGAACTTCGCGATCAGCATCGCCCCTTTGGCGTTCTCGCGGAGCGATTCGTTCAGCGCGGCCGGAAGCGAGAGCCGCACGTTCACGTAATGGGTCCTGAGAGCCGGGCCCACGCCAATCATCCAGCGCGCGGGGCCGTCTTTCTTGTCGAAGACCGGCGCGACGGCCGCCACGCTTCGCTGTCCCTTGCGTTCGTACTCGATCCGCAGAGGCTTGCCGCCGCTGCCCTCGGTGATGTTGTGGAGCTTGATGACGGAATCGATGGGCTGCCCGTCCACCGCGACGATCGTGTCTCCGGGTTTGATCCCGGCCTTGCCGGCGGGCATGCCGGGATCGACGGTGTACAGTTCCACCTCGCCGCGCTTCTCCCAACCGGCCGATCCAGCCCCGGTCTTGTCGCTGTAAGCGGGCGTGACCTCCGTCTCGAGACGCCGCCCGTTGCGCTCCAGGGTCACCGCGAGCGATCGGAAGGCGCTCACGTCCTCCTTGATCGCGACGTCTTCCCAGGCGGGATCCCGCTTGCCGTCCAGCATGACGATTCGGTCGCCGGGCTGGATACCGGCCTTGGCCGCCGGCGAATCCGGCTGCACGCCGCCAATCACGGCCTCCTGGTCCGCGCGGGAAATCTTGGGGAAGCTCGCCATGTAGAGCCCGGTAAGCAGCCCCACGGCGAGCGCCACGTTCATCATCGGCCCAGCCAGGGAGATGAGCAGGCGCTGCCAGCGGGGTTTGGCCAGCACGGTTCGCGGATCGGCCGCGGCATGGGCGTCGGCGAGTTGCTCGCCCGCCATCTTCACGTAGCCGCCGAAAGGTATGAGCGAGAACCGGTAGTCGGTTTCTCCGCGCCGGAAACCGAACAGGCGCGGGCCGAACCCGAAGCTGAAAGCCTCCACCCGGACGTCAAAGTAGCGCGCCACCCAAAAATGGCCCAGTTCGTGGACGTTGATCATGACGCCGATCAGGACCAGGAACCACAGGACGTTTTCAAAACCATGCAAGAATTGCGGCATAAAACAGCCTCAGACAGCCATGGCCGCGGCGCGGGCTTGCACCGCCTCGCGGGCCTTGATTCGCGACTCGCTATCGATTTCCAACACCTCGCCTATCGTCCGCGGCGTACGGGCGGGCATCCGTTCGAGCGTCTCCCGCACAATATCACAGATCGACAGAAATCCGATTCGTCCCGCCAAAAAAGCTTCCACGGCGATTTCGTCCGCGGCGTTCAATGTGCAGGTCGCCGACCCGCCGGCTTCCTGGCACCGGCAGGCCAGAGGCAGCAGTGGAAACTTCTCGAAATCCGGAGGCAGGAACTCCCACTGGCGCGCCCGCGCCCAGTCGATCTTGGGAACCGGGGCCTCGCGCCGGTCCGGATACGTCAGCGCGTATTGAATGGGCATCCGCATGTCGGTCGCCGAGATCTGCGCCAGTACGCTGCCGTCGCTGAATTCGATCATGGCATGCACGGTGGACTGCGGATGGACCACGACCTCGACCTGGGATGGCGCGAAATCGAACAGCCAGCAGGCTTCGATCACCTCGAACCCCTTGTTCATGAGAGTAGCGGAGTCGATCGTGATGCGGTTGCCCATCTTCCATGTAGGATGATGCAACGCCTGCTCCGGCGTCACAAAAGCCAGATCCGCCGCGGGCGTATCGCGAAACGGGCCTCCCGAAGCGGTCAGGATCAGTTTCGAGACTTCCTGGCGGTTCCCGGCGCGCAGGCACTGGTGCGCCCCGTTGTGCTCGCTATCCACGGGGATCAGCAGGGCGCCGTGTTGCCGGACGGCCTCCATCACCAGCCGGCCGCCCGAAACCAGGACCTCTTTATTAGCCAGACCCACGCGCTTGCCCAGACGGACCGCCTCGTAAGTGGCTTCAAGACCCGCCACCCCGACGATCGCCGAGATCACCGTGTCCGCTTCCGGCGCCGTGGCGATCCGGACGCGAGCCTGGGCCCCCGATAGCAGCTCCGGCCATTCGGCACGGGGCAGGCCGTGGGCGCCAAGCTTGCCCGCCAGAAGCGCCAGACTGCCGGAATCCGCAACAACCGCCGCCCTGGGCCGGAATTCCAGGATCTGGGCCGCCAGCAGGTCCATGTTCCGGCCGGCCGCCAGCGCGAAGATCCGGTACTCGCCGTGGCTGCGCCGCACGACATCCAGGGTGTTGGTTCCGATGGAGCCTGTCGAACCCAGAACCGTGAGGATCTTCATGAGGGGGGCGCTTTCCAGGAGCGCATCTGCCATGATATCACGCATTAGCGGAGATCCATTCATCGGGAAAGGACCGGGTGGGGGCGCGGCGGCCGAGTGTCCGGAAATGGGATTGGGTTCGTTTGGTATCCCCGGGGGCGCCAGGGGTTGGGGCCTGCGGGATGGCGGTTCATCGGGACCGGCCGCGAGGTGCTCCGGCTGTGGGATTGAACCCATTTGGGCGGGGGTCAGTGGCTTCCTTTTGTTCGGGTTGGGCGCGAGGATGGGTTCGTTTCGTGTTTTTGCCGCGAGCGGCAGAAGCAGGTTCTTCGGAGCGCGCGAAGCCCAGGCGCGGACATCGTTGGCGGGCGCGGATTCGAGTTTGCGGAGTGAAGACATGATCCTCTAACTCCAGGATAGAACGGGGGTGTGCGGTGGATCTGGTTAAGTGCTTTGTTTTCATGAAAAAAATAGTGAAAGTGTTAGTGAATGAAAAAAGTTTGCTCCGTGTCGCGGCGGGAGAATTCGCCCTGTTCAATCGAATTCGCTCGGTTTCGCGGGGCACGCATGCCGGAGAGTATCGCGCGGGCGGGTGCGTCGAAAAGGAGGCGTTTGGGAGTTCGGTAATCCAGGCCGGGGCACTCCTGCGAGGGGCCGGACGGCTCGGCGAAGTGGATGGGCATGGCGCTTGGTGGACTGCCGTGATGGGCGTTTCACGGGAGAAATCCGGATCGCCCGCCATGCCCGCTCGCGAGTATCCGGGTTAGGGCTCAACCACCACGAGCCCTTCAACGGCTTGGAAGTCGCTGTCGCGGCTGACCAGCGTTGCCTCCATGACAAGGACGCCATCCGGATATCCGCCCGCATCAGAGCGCTAATCGCGTTCGTATCGAGGAGATAGATCACGGTGGATCAGTCCGAAAAGAGGTCGCGGGCGCCGATGGGAAGCCGGCCGGTCGCGATGACGGCGTCGAGTTCGTCAACATCCGCGGAACTTAGGTGCGGTGGTTCCTGCATCACCCGCAAGAGGGCGGCTGGGGATCCGTCGCGACACTCAGGGGTGACCTCGACGAGCGAACTCAGTTGTTCCAAGGCCAGTTGTTGGACGCTCTTGCGCTGCGCTGCTGCGATCCCCGCAAGGCTCCGCACGAGGTCGTCCGGCATCTCGATATTCAGGTTCGCCATATGCCTACGCTCCCTGTTCTATTGTGACGCATGGCGAAAGGCGGCGCCAAGCCGACGTCCCAGGCCAATTGCCGTGACGACGTTCACCGGAAGGAATCGCTACAAGCGCCTTGACCACTGGAAAAGGTTCGTTTGTGGGGCAGCTTGGTAAGCTGCGTGCCGGTTGGCAACCGGCACGCGCGGCGATTGGCAATCGCCGCGCAGGATACCATCCTGCCCCACGGAAATCGCACCTTTCCTAACGGTCGCGGTACTAGCGCGCCACGTTTCCCCGAAGCGGACTTGGATGGCGTCTGGTTGTGGGAAGGGGATTTCGCGACAGGTATCGGGTGCGCCGTCAGGTTTCCGGTTTGGGACTCCACCCGACCGTAAGCGCGGTTTACTTCGGGGTCAGGTAAAGAATCAATTCCTGGGCGGTGTGGCGGGCTACGCGCCCGTTCCCGACCTCGACGTTGACGCCGCCCAATGTGCTGAACCTGCTGTCGACGTACGTTTCGGTCACCTCAAAGTGCTCGCCCGCCAGTCCACGGACGATGTCGCCCGACAGCCCATTCGAGCACTCGTGAGCGGGAAACGTGAGAATCGCCCGCGCCCCGTTGTGGGCGACCTTTCCGAGCAATTCAGAAAGCGCCTTTCGGGCACCGCTTTTGACACTGTAGTCCGAGTGCGGGCGCATCCGGGGTTCGGGATTTCTGCCTGAGCCAGAGACCTCGCCGGCCGTGCCCCTCGCGATGGATTCAAGGACGTGGTAGAACCGGCTATATTGGACACCGGAATACGGGGGGTCAATAAAAACGAGGTCGGAAGGCCGAATGTGGTCAGCAACTTCGTTCGCGTCAGCGGCTTCAGCAGTCCCCTCCTGCTTGGCGAAAACCTGCGACAGGCCCTCCAGCAACGTTTTCGTCATGTCAGGAACAACTCGGTTCCACGCCTCGAAGATGTAGGGATTCGCGGACCGGGAGGGCTGAAGCGGTTGGGCCGTGTGCCCAGGGGACGCTGCGCACCTACTGGCTACGTGGAGGAGCGCAGCAAGTGCGACCGTTCGCGCGGGTCTCCTCCCCGGCAATGTTCGCCGCAGAGCATCAATCCATGTGGCTTGGACGGGGCAAAAATAATACCCGCCGTAGGCCTTAGTCAGAGGTAGCGTACCCCTGCGCTCTGACCAAGCGCGGAAGTCCAGCACAGCCTGCCTTGTGACCTTTTGCAGCCTTGGAGGGCGATATTGCAGGTAGACGTCCTCCGCGCGTTTATGCCAGCGCTTCCAGCATTCCTCCCACGGCATCACTTCCCTTCTTTCGAGAATTGCGCCGGTCAGTACCCTACTGTACTGCTGTAGGTCTGACGCGAGGACGGGAATCTCATACTTGGTTGCGACGTGAATCGCAACGGCCCCCGATCCGGCGAAGAGATCGACAAAGCGCTCCGCGCTTGGCGCGGAACTGGCAAGAAGGTCGCCCAGGCCATTTAATAGCATTGAACGCTTCGAGCCCATGTACTTCACAATTTCCTCGCGTAAATGGCCGTATACTCAGGATCAACGACCTGAAATGTCAGGGTCTTGGGTTTCCATGGCGGCGTCCGCTGGACGCTCCAGAATCGATGTGTCGGCCCCACGGTCTCATCCACGAGCCGGCGGAACTTCACAATGCGGTGGTAGGCGATAATCTGAACCGCCTCTGTGTCCGGAAAGCGATCGGCGCTTGGAAGAGGCACTGCGGAAAGTTCAATCTCAGCGATCTTCTGAATGCGCCGCGTGAGGTACTCCGCATCAAGCGCCTTGAAAACTGGAAAACGGTCGATGTGATCCGCGTAATTCGCCCTGTTCCGGTGAGAACCGTCAGATTCGGGATTGTCCTCGCGGTTAAGACAGAAGAACGGATCACCGGACAGTTCAGGGTGCTCGTGAAGGTATTTCCAATACACCTTGTGTTCGCGATCACCACCGTTCTTTCTCTGCATCTGGAAGACCCATCCATTACCTTGCGCTGCGATCTGGATTAGCTGCCTTTTCTTGTGTAGCTGAAACAGGCCAAGCAAATGGGCAAATGCACGAACGGAGTAATGGCTCGAATAGTAACCGGCGACTGAGGACCAAATTGGGCTGGCGTCGGTGAGCGACGTGGATATAAGGAAGCTATGGACGGCCCTCAGCCACATTTCGACGGAGGCGGTTGCGAAAACCCTCAAGTCGCTCGGCCTTGCTGCCACAGCCTGTTGCGTAAACGGCTCGCAGCGTTTCGTGAGTAAGGCGGACAGAGTGCCAGCCGCCGGAAAAGCGTCGGCGGCGCTCAGATCCGTGAGCGGACTAAACATCGCGGTAATCTGTTTCAGCAGAGCGCTATTCATCGGGAACGCCAGTCGCGAGCGCTCTGGTCGCCTTGGCGCGGGTCTGATTCGCCAGGCCGGAAATCCTCTCCGCGTCGAAGCGGACGACACTCTCTGTCGCCCCAAATGCAGCCCAGAGCGTATCTCGGAATAGCCCGATGCCACCGCTCCCCAGATACTTTCTACCCTTGAATACGCTCTTGTCAATGAAGACGTTGGCGTCAAGCAACCCGGCCCGCTCCGCGGTCTCCTGCAACAACTTCTTTGTACGTTGCTGGGCTTCAGCCGATACGAGGTGGCGGGTCCGCTTCAACTTCCAAAGGACCGCCGGAATGAGATCCAGGATAGAAACGAGCACACGGCCCTGATAAGCGACGTTCTCTGGGTCCAGCGTATTGCGCCTACTGGGCTTCTCGAACCTTCCCGACGCCTCAAGCCATGCCGTCATGCACTGGGCGAGGAACTCCGTTTGTGTCTCCAGGTCGACGACGCCGCACCTGCGCAGGTCCGGCAGAACATCCTCGACGGCATTGGCGAGAGTTGCCAGCGTAATGACGTCTCTGACTCCGTACCTGATGCCAGGAATCTGAATCATCCCGACCAGCGGGCCGGTCTCCAGCATCAGCTTGCGGCCAATGTCTTGCGCGCGTTCCTTATCGTCAAGTGGCTCGCGCGTTCCGCGGGCGGTCGGAAATAGGTCTACGACCAGAGATCGGTCAACTTTCTTCTGGTTGAAATTCACGTCGATAAAGATCTGAGCCTGCCTGCGTGGCGGGTCGTGTGGACCATCGAGATCTAGGAAGACTTCTGCCGGGATTTCCCACTTCGTAGCTGTTTTCGTCTTTTCTTGCAGCAGACGCACCGCGAAGTAAGCGCCGTTTATTCGATGTTGCCCGTCGATCACTGAAAAAAGCAGCGAGGGATTGTCCTCGTCAAACGTCAGCTGCGCGGCTCCGTCCTCGCTACCTCCATCAGTAGGCGTGATCTGCGCGCCGTTGACGTGCAGCAAGACGTTGGAAAAGGTCGGGAATTCGCTTTTCATTGGGGTGATGACCTTGGAAACCCTGGGCGGCCATTCGCGGCCAGGCTCCGTTCTCTTGGGCTCGTAGATATCGCGGAAGAATTGATCGATGCGCTCTGGCACCTGGATGATTTCCTCCTGAAGCAAGTAGCTTGCGATCTGCGCCACGCGCTTCCAATCCAATGAACGTTGGATCGCCTTGACTTTTGCCGGGTTGCGATGCGGAGAATGCGGAGTGCCGGGCCACCATTCCATGAGCTTTGCCACATCCAGGGCGCAGAGGCAATGGTGCTTGTTCTGCAGATCCGGCTGGACAAAAGGATTCTTGGGAACGATCACAGAAATGCGCTGGACGGATTTTCCGTCAGGCTTCTTTTTCATGGCGCTCCTCTATGGTTGGCGCTCCGCTCCCCGTCCGCCGACTTCCGGTGCGATTCGTCTGGGTTACGCTCGTGACGTCTGGACGATCTGCGCGGCACTCAGCAAGACTCTAGGTTATAACAAATGCGGGCTCAGGGCGAGCCGCGTCCGACCGGCCCGTCCGACTGGCCAGGACCGGGCCGATATTTGTGTTGCGATTTCTGGCGCCCACACCCTTTGCTCCAGCCCAACTGGGCGCGCCTTCCTTGACGCCGGGGACGATTTCCGTCGATAACAGCCCTTCGCACCGGGGAAATGCGTCGCGGGCCAGATACGGCGTTCGGGGAGATTGGTCCCGCGAAGTCCCCGTCACGTCAACCGGCCGCGAACGTCCTGCCGCGGAGTCCCACGGTTCCGGCAAGCGAACGCCGAACGGCACAGGCGCAACCGATGTGGGGCGGGCTGGAACCGGCGAGCCGATTGTCAATCGGACCGGCCGGACTGACGCCCGGCTGACGACGCCGGAAGGCGTCATCGCGGGCCAAAAGGCC
>CAIRXZ010000186.1 GCA_903882645.1 uncultured Acidobacteriia bacterium
CGGCCGAGCGCAGCTACTTCCGCGCTCTCGGCGAGCTGCGCCGCGCGCAGCGCGAGCGCCTGTCCCAGGAGTCCGAGCCTGAAGCCGTCCAGACCGGCTCTCCCGCCGCAGTCGTTCCAATCCCGCGCCCGCCCGCGCCTTCCGTCGCCCCGGCGCCGGCCGCGGAAGCCCCCAAGTCCACCCAAATTGGCTTCGTTCCGCCTATTTTTGGCCAGGCTTCGAAGCTCTCCACGGAGAACCGGGGAACCCCCGCCTCCGCGCGCCCGGACGGCGGGGATCGGATTTGCAGCCGGTAAGCAGGCAGGCCAGGAAGCCCGCCCCAGCCGCCGCGCGCTGGCCGGGCCGTGGAGGATCGGGCGCCACGCTATCATAGGTGCGTGAGCAGCCGGAAGAGCGCGTGTGCGATGGACGCAGCCGGCCGGCGCTCCTGATCCTATGCACCCGCCCACCAGGCGCCGCAAAATGCCCCGCTGGCTTCCGCAGGCGGTGGGATTATGAACGGAGACTTGTGAATGGCAGCCATGGGCTGGCGCATACGCCGCGATTTCACCCGCTCAAGTCATGGCGGATTCGCCCCCGTCCACCCGAGCCGCCGCCGCACCAGATCCGGCATCTCGGCCGCGCTCTCCACGGCCAGCACTTCGAAGCCCGCGGCGCGGCCGCTGGCGATGCCGGCCTCGGAATCTTCCACTACCAGCGGCTTTTTCGCATCGAGCAGGCTGGCGGCGAGCAGATACGGGTCCGGGGCGGGCTTGTGCAATCCCGCTTCCCGGCCGCACACCAGCGCGTCGAAATACTTGTCCAGGCTCCCGGCCGCGAGCAAGGGTTCGATTTCGGCGCGTGCGCTGGCAGTCACCACCGCCAGTTTGTATCCGGCGCGCAGGCGATTCAGGAAACCGGCCAGGTCCGGCGCCAACGGGGGCGCCGCTAGCGTTCGGCTCCGGAACAGATCGCCCTTCTCCGGGTGGCGGGCCCACAAGCTCTCCCAGTCGCGGGGCGGGTCGGATCGGGCCGCCAGCAGGTGGACCATGGCGCGGTCGTCGATCCCGACGCAGTGGCCACGAAAGTAATCCCAGTCGAGCGTCACGCCCAGCGGCGCCAGCGCCTCCGCCCAGCAGGCGAAGTGGACCGGCTCGGTATCCGCAAGCACGCCATCGAAATCGAAAAGGATGGAATCGAACTCGGGCATCGCGCGAGACTCACAGGGTATCATGTGGGTATCACGGGAACGGAGCAATCATGCCGACCGAAGAAGAACTGCAAGCTGAAATCGAGCGCCTTCGCGCCGAAAATGAGTCGTTGAAGAAGCCCGCTCGCGGGCTGTCCCTACGCGTCAGCGAGAAGGGCGCGCTCTCGGTCTATGGACTTGGGCGATTCCCCGTCACGCTTTACCGCGAGCAGTGGGAGAAGCTCCTCGCCATGACGGACCAGATTCGCCAGTTCATCGCGGACAACGACGCCCAACTGAAGAAGAAGGAATAGAGGACCCTGACGGATATCGAAGAGCCATTCGAATCGGGCTCGGATCGGTCGAGGACCTGCGCGCGGCCCTCACGTCCATCCCCGCGCACGTGGATCTGATGCCGGTCGAAGGCGCGGGGCACGATCTGAAACGGGGCGCGGGCTTTTCCGCTTCGCTGCCGGAGCGTTTCCGCGCCCTCGTTTGCTATCCTGAGAGCTAAATTCCCCCGGAAGGCCGCCACATGCCGGATTTGAGCTACACGACTCCCCACGGGATCGAGGTTACGCGCAGCGACTCGCAGATCAACTTCCGCCGCGGCCTCTGGCGGCTGTTGCGCGATCTCGATCAATACCGCGGCGTCTACCTTTCCTCGGGATACGAATCCCCCGGGCGGTACTCGCGCTGGGACATCGGCTCGGTCTGCCCCCCCCTCGAGATCGTCTCCTACGACCGCCGCGTCGAATTCCGGCCCCTGAACGAACGCGGCCGCCTGATCGCGGAGATGCTGGTCCCGGTGCTCGCCGATCACCCGCACTGGGAGGAGTTCGGGCCGCGGGACGGGATCCTCTCGGGCCGCTTGAAGCCCATGCCCGCGCTGTTCCCCGAAGAGGAACGCAGCCGCCAGCCTTCCGTGTTTTCGATTCTGCGAGCGCTTATCGAGGAGTTCCGCGGCGCGGGCGACCGCCGCCTGGGCCTGATCGGCGCGTTCGGCTACGACCTGCTCTTCCAGTTCGATCCCATCCCCAAAACTCTTCCGCGTACCGGCCAAAGAGACCTGCACCTGTTCCTGTGCGACGATATCTTCTTCATGGACCGCGAGGAGCAGCGCATCGACCGCCATCAGTACGAGTTCCGCCGCGGGGCCCTTTCGACGCACGGCCTGGAGCGCGCCGCCGCCGAGGTTCCGCCGCCGCCGAGGCGCGAACGGGGGCCTATCGTTTCCGACCACCTCCCCGAAGAGTACATGGCCAATGTCGAGGTCGTGCGCGAGGGCATGCGCCGAGGCGATTATTACGAGGTTGTCCTGCGCCAGACCTTCAGCACCCCGTACGGCGGCCGCGCGTCGGAGCTATTCGAACGCGTCCAGGACGCGAGCCCCAGCCCGTATGAGTTCCTCTTGCAGTTCGGCGAGGAGCAACTCGTGGGCGCATCGCCGGAGATGTTCGTGCGGGTGGAAGGGCGGCGCGTCGAAACCTGCCCCATCGCCGGAACCGCGCAGCGCACGGGCGACCCGCTGCGCGACGCCGAGAACATCTGCGAACTGCTCGGCTCCACCAAGGAGGAATCCGAGCTGACGATGTGCACGGATGTGGACCGCAACGACAAATCGCGGGTCTGCGAGCCGGGCACGGTGAGGGTGGTCGGGCGGCGCCTGATCGAGCGCTACGCCGGCATATTCCACACCGTGGACCACGTCGAGGGCCTGCTCCAGGTAGGCTTCGATTCTCTCGACGCTTTCCTGAGCCACATGTGGGCCGTCACCTTGATCGGCGCCCCCAAGAAGGCCGCGTCGCGGGCCATCGAAGCGCTGGAAAAGAGCGCGCGCGGCTGGTACGGCGGCGCCGTGGGCATGCTCTCGCTCAACGGCGACATCAATACCGGCATCCTCATCCGCACCACCTATTTGCGCAACGGCGTGGCCTCCTATCCGGTGGGGGCGACGCTGCTCTACGATTCCGTCCCGGCCATGGAGGAGCGCGAAACGCGACTCAAAGCCACCGGTTTCTTCCGCATTCTGGGCGAAGCCGACCCGGTACCGCCCCCCGTCGAAGTGCGGCACGAGCGCGCCGGCGCCGGGACCAGGCTCCTGCTGGTGGACAACGACGATTGCTTCATCCAGACCATCGCCAACTACGCGCGCCAGACTGGAGCCGAGGTGGTCACCTACCGCGCCGGCCTGGCCGAGGACCTGATTCGCCGGATCGCCCCGCACCTCATCCTGATTTCTCCCGGACCGGGGCGGCCATCCGATTTCGGCGTGCCGGAGCTGGTGAAGACCGCGGTGCGCCTGGGCATCCCGGTGTTCGGCGTCTGTCTGGGCCTGCAAGGGATTGTCGAGGCGTTCGGCGGCGAGTTGGGCGTGCTCGAATACCCCATGCACGGCAAACGCTCCATGGTGCGCCACCGCGGCGCGGGCATCTTCGCCGGCCTGCCGGAGGAGTTCCAGGTGGGCCGCTACCACTCGCTGTATGCCCGGCGCGAGACGTTCCCCGCGTGCCTGGAAGCGACCGCGGAATCCACCGAAGGCGGGATCATCATGGGCGTGCGGCACCGCGAGTTGCCCATTGAAGCCGTGCAGTTCCACCCCGAGTCGATTCTCACCCTGACCCCCGGCGCCAACTACGGCCTGAAGCTGATTGAAAACGCGATCAAGCTGGGGCAGAACGTCAGGGCGGGGTGAGGCCTAAGCGGGGCGGGCCTCCCGCCCTGTTACCCCTGGCGGATGGCCTCGATGTCGATGGTGATCTTGACTTCGTCGCCGACCAGCACGCCTCCCGCCTCGAGCGCGGCGTTCCACGTCAGGCCGAAGTCCTTCCGGTTCAGCTTCGCCGTGGCCGTGGCGCCGATGCGCGCGTTGCCCCAGGGGTCTTTGGTCTCCGGCGTCGGCCCCTCCACGTCCAGCGCGATCTCCCGCGTCACGCCGTGGATCGTCAGATCGCCCTTGACCTTCAACTCGCCGCCGGCCGCCGCGACTTCCTTGCCGTGAAAGGTCAGCAGCGGGAATTTCTCCGCGTCGAAGAAATCGGGGCTTCTCAGATGCCCGTCGCGCTGGGCGTCGCGCGTGTTGATCGAGGAAACCTCGATGGACGCGTCGAGCGTCGAGTTGGCCGGGTTGGCTGGATCGTACGTCACGGTCCCGGAGAGCTTGGTGAATTCGCCGCGCACGTTGGAGATCATCATGTGCCGGACGCTGAACTGCGCCGAGGAATGCGCGGAGTCGATTAGGTAGGTTGCTTGCGCCATCTGGCTGTCCTTTCCGATGCGTTATGTTTCACTGACCGCGCCGCCGGCGGCCGGAGCCCAGGCCCCGCCCCAGCGGCTTCCATGAACCCACTCGCCGGCCGGCCGGCGCTGCCGCGGCGCGAGTTCGCGGGCGAGCAGTTCCGGGCTCAGCTCCCTGGCGTCGCCGGGGTAACCGACGGCCAGCGCGGCCACGGGTTCGTATCCCTCCGGAATGCCCAGCAGCCGGCGGGCCTTGTCCGCGTCGAAGCCGCCCATCTGGTGAACGCGCAACCCCGCGGCGACGGCCTGAAGGGCGAGTTGCGCGACGGCCTGTCCCGTGTCGTATAAGGCCCAGCGGTTCGGCGCGCCGTCGCGCGTGAAGGCGAGCCTCGCGACGACTATCCCGAGCACCGGGGCTCGCCCGGCCCAAACCCGGTTCCCCTCCATGAGCGCGGATTCCAGGCGGGCGTAGCCTTCCGGATCCGCGTAGCGGTCCGCCAGGACGAACGACCAGGGCTGCTCGTTCATGCAAGAGGGGGCCCACCGCGCGGCTTCCACCAGCGAATCCAGGAGCGCCCGGGGAACCGGGGCGCCGGAGAATGCGCGGGGACTCCAACGTTCGCGGATCAATTCGTGCAAGCCGGCATCCGCCGGAGCAGGCTTCCGCAGCCCCGCCATCGTCTCTGTGTTCGCCGTGCTCATTACGTCCCTCGCGATCCAGTTATTCGTTGTAACGAATAATCCTCAAGAAAAAAGATGCCTAGGACCGTCGAATGGATTCCAGAATCTCGCTCAGTTGCGCGAGCCTCCCGGACCCCAGCCGGCCCAGAGTCCGGCCGAGAAACCCGCGCAGAGGCTTTTCGATGGTCTTGAGCAAATCCAACCCCTCTTCGGTAATGCGGCTCACCACCACGCGCCGGTCCGGGAGGCGGCGCTCCCGGACGATCAGGTTCCGCGCCTCGAGCCGGTCCAGCAGCCGGGTAATGTCGGGGTCGGCCGCGATCATCCGCTCCGCGGCTTGGGAGCAGGTCGCGCCATCCGCGCCCGCGCCCCGCAAAATGCGCAGCACGTTGTACTGGGTCGGGGTGAGCTGGAACCCCTTGAAGAACTCGGTCTGCCGCCGCTGGAGAAACTCGTGCGTGCGGAGCAGGTTCAGAAGCGCCGTCTCCCCGGCGGGCGCGGGCCGCTTGTCCCGCCGGAGACCGGCGCTGGTTTTGGCGCTCACGAACACAACTATACTCGTGATAACGACTATCGTCAAGAGGAGGCTGACGGAGGCGACGGCTTGCCGGCGCTTCAATTCGCCTGCTTGATCCTCAGCGCCGTCACCTGCCGGACCCACCTCGAGTCCTTTTTCTCGCCCGGCGCCACCAACTGAAACGGGCCATCCTTTTCGGAGAGCGGCTTGCCCTCCCGCTTCGTCACCAGGTACACGGATTTGTCCATGAAGGTCGAGTCCAGTTCCGCCCAGGCGTACACAGCTCGGTACCCGTCCCTGGCTTCCACCACCATGTAGTACGACGCCGCCGTGCTGTGGAATTTCTCGCCTGCCGGAAGATCGGTCCTGGCAAGCGCGTCCGTCAGCAGGACGCCCTCAAATGTGACCGTGGCGCCATGATCGGAGGTCTTCACGGTCTGTTGCGGCAGCTTCAAGAGATCCGCGGAGGAAAGCGCGACGCTCTTGCCGCCGACGCCCTGAATGACCAACGTCGCTGGAGCCTGACACAGCGCCAGGGACGCCACGAGGCCGAAAGCGGCACTCAGTTTGACGATCCTCATATTCTTCCAGTCTTCCACGATCTCCCCCGTTTATGCAAAACTTCTGCGAACTTCGGGGAAGCGCCGGCTACGCCGGGGCGCGGCGGACCGAGAGTCCGCGCCACGCCGGCGCCGCGGGTTTATCCTCGCGTAGTTCCTCAGAACCGAAGCCGCAACGCAAACTGAATCTGCCGGGGCGCTTTCGCCGAGAAGATCCTTCCAAACGTCAACGGCTGATCCGCGAACGCGTCCGGCAAGTTGAAATTCGCGCGATTGAGCGTGTTGAAGGATTGCGCTTCGGCAGTCAGGCGCAGCCCCTCCCGGAGCGCAAAAGCGCGCCGCAGGGAAAGGTCGGCGGTGAAGAGCCCCGGTCCGCGCAGAATATTGCGGCCCGCGTTGCCCCAGGTATATTGCGGCGGAATCGCGAAGGCGGAGACGTCGAACCATTCCTGCGGACTCGGGTTCGGCAACGCCGGGTTGCGCAGCGCGTTGGGGCGGTCGATTCCGAAGCTGCCCCCGGAATTCCCCGTGTTGCTGTTGTCGGTGGAAAGCTCCGGCGTGAAAGGCTGGCCGCCCTCGGCCGTGACGACGCCGCTCAGCTCGAAACCGCGCGTCCAGCGCAGCGCGCCCGGGATGTCGTACACGAACCCGACCGTCGCAAGGTTCCGCACATCGTAACTGGAAAGTCCCCGCTCAAGCCTGAAGTTATGGCTGTCCTGCGGAAAGTTCTGGTCCGAAGACGTGGGCAGGAACGCCGACGTGTCGTCGATCGACTTCGAAAACGTATAGGACGCGAGCATGGCGAGGCCGCGCGAAAGCCGCCGCTTAAAGGAAAACTGAAACGATTGATATTCCGAGTTTCCGCCGCTCTCCGTCTCGAGAATATTGCTGAAAGCCGGGTAAGGCGCGCGCGTCGATAAGTCGGCGGCGCCGGGAAACGGCTGGTTGATATCGCGCGAGCGCGGCAGACGGGTTCCTTTCGATCCCGCGTAAGCGATGCTGAATGCGCCGGCGCGCTCCACCTCCCGCTGAATATTGAAGTTCCAGTGTTGAGCGTAAGCGGGCTTGAGATCGGGACTGACGATGCTCAGGGCCGCCGGCGGAACGAACCCGTTGGAGGAGGGGAATGGGTTATTCAGCGTGAGCAGGGACGTATCCGAAGGGAAATAGACGGATACCGTGAAGAACGGGGGATTGAAGTAGAGCGACGAATTGACCACAAACATGCCGGGGTCGTAGTAGATTCCGTAACCTCCGCGGACCACCGTACGATCCATGGGCGACCAGGCGAAGCCCAAGCGCGGGCCGAAGCCGCCGCCCCAACCGTGGGTCCCGGAACGCGAAATCCCGTTGGTCCCGACCTGCGCCGTCCGGCCGGTCGCGAAGTTGAACGTCGCCATGCGATTCGTGGGGTCGGTGGCCGGCGAATCGTATTCATATCGCAGACCGAGGTTCAGAGTCAGATTGCGAGTCGCTTTCCAATCGTCCTGCACGTACGCGCTCACGGACTTGGTGCGGAGACTCTGGGGCCCGGTGTACTGCGACTTGATGCCCAGCGTCGGCAGCCCGAGCAGAAGGTCGCCGATCCCCGAGCCTGTCAGCGCGCCCGTGAAATTCATCTGGCCGCGGCTATAGACTTCGACGTAGCCATTCTCCTGGAGAGCGCGAAACTCGCCGCCCGCCTTGATGCTGTGCGCGCCGCGAATCAGCGTGAGGTTGTCGCCGAACTGCCAGGTATTGTCGGCGCGATCGATCGGCAGCGGCGCCACGTCCCCAACGCGCGAGTAGCCAACGACGGAAATCCCCGGATAGCCGAAGTCGCGGGGCGCGGTGGGAAGGTAGTTGACTCCCCACAACTGATTCACGTTCGTGGCGTAGTTTTGCACATATATACGCCGGACCGCCCGATTGAATCCCGCCAGCACGGAATTGACCGTGGCCGGGCCGAGCGTCTGCTCGTAGTGAGCGAGCGCGTTGTGGCCGCGGTCGAAGACATAATCGCCGAAGCCGGGCAGCTCGGTCTGATTCTCGGTATAGGGTTCGAACAGGTCGCGCCGGCCGTAGGTGTAGCGCAAGGTCAACTGCGAGGTGGCGGAGATTCGCCGGTCGAGGCGCCCGCTGCCTTCGTTCCGACTGTTGGTCAGGATCGGATTGCCGAGGTAATTCCCCGAATTGCCGGGCAGGTTGGGCAGCGGGAACAGCGCCAGCGCCTGCGCCGCGCGGGGCGAGATCAGCGCCGGCGGAATTACCGCTCCGGGATACGGTATGCCGGTGAAGGGATCGGCCACCGCGACCCCGAGACTCGAAAGATTGCCGGATCGAACGGCCGCCGTGGGCACGGTTCCCAACTGAGTCTGTCCCTGGTCTTCCCGCAAGCCTTCGAAATTGCCGTAGAAAAAGGTTGAGTTCCTGACCACCGGACCGCCCAGACCGCCGCCGAACTGGTTCCTTATGTATTGGGGCTTGGCGCTTCCGTCGAAAAAGTTCCGCGCGTCGAGGTCCCGGTTGCGCAGGTAGTCGTAGACGGTCCCGTGGAACTCGTTTGCGCCGCCGCGGGTAATGATGTTGACCTGCCCGGCGGCCGCGCTGCCGTACTCGGCGCTGTAGGAGTTGGTCGCGATCTTGAATTCCTGAATGGCATCGACCGAAGGTTCCAGGACGTATCCGCGCGTGTCGGAATCGTTGTTGTCTACGCCGTCGAGGAGGAAGTTGTTGTCTTCCTCGCGGGCTCCGTTGGCGTTCATCGCAAAGGCGCCGCGCGTGGAGAGTTGGGATCCCTGGACCGGCGGGGCCACGCCCGGCAGGAGCATTGCGAGCTGGAGAAAATCGCGTTCGTTCAGCGGGAGGGCGTCCACCAGAGTTTGATCCAGCACCGCTCCCAGCTCGCTCGAATCGGTTGGGATCGCCGGGGCTTCGTAAACAACTTCCACCCGCGTGCCCTGACCCGCCACGCTCGGGCGCAAATCGAGCCTGACCCGCCGGTCCACCTCGATTTGAATCGCCTGCGTCTTCAAGGGCGCAAAGGAATCCGCGCTCAGCGAGAGGCGGTACTCGGCCGGCGGCAGGCCGTCGAATTCGTAATAGCCGCTGGCGCTGCTATGCGCGGATCGAACATAGGATCGCGCGACGCTTTCGATCCCGATCGCCGCATTGGGAATGGCTCTTCCCGAGGGATCGAGAACGTAACCCGACACCCCGCCGGTATCGACCTGGGCCATGAGGGGGAAACTCAGCAACAAGAGCGCGGCGCAACGGCGCTTCAGCCCCCTTGAAGGCTGCCCGAGGGCAGGCGGGCGTCCAGCGAACAGACGAAAACGCAAGATCACCTCCCAAAGGAATGCACGGGCCGTTGTGCCGCCGCCGGAAGTCGAGACACAACATCCCTCTAAACTTTATACCCTTTTCCCGCCCTATTTGAAAACCCAGGGGGTGAACGGGTGCGTGGCACGAAGGTGGGGGGAAGAGTCGAAGTGCATGCCGACGCCACAAACCCGAGCGCAACCCGCACCTATTGGGTACCGGCCCGTGGTGGGGCGGGCCCCCATAAGCGCTAAGATAATGATTGACTTCTATTCATTTTTTGCGTACTCTGATTTCAGGGTGCGGAAGCATGGAAAACGCGGCCGACGAAAGTTGGGGATTACTGCTGAGTTTGTTGCCTTTGGGC
>CAIRXZ010000187.1 GCA_903882645.1 uncultured Acidobacteriia bacterium
ACCTAGTGTAGTGACTCACGCTGATCTTGTCGTATCGAGGCTGGTACGGGCCCGGGCGACTTTGGCCATGATCGTGGCGACGGACGCGGTCCATACCAACGGTTTCGGGCGCTGGTTGTGAGCGGCGATGTAGGCTTCGATCGCCGCGATCAGATCGGCGACGGAAGAGAACGCACCCCGTCGAATGCGCTTGTCGGTGAGTTCTCGCAAGAAGCGCTCGACCAGGTTCAGCCAGGAACTGCTGGTCGGGATGAAGTGGATGTGGAAGCGCGGATGGCGCGCGAGCCACGCCTTTACTTTGGGGTGCTTGTGGGCGCCGTAGTTGTCGGCGATGACATGGAGATCGAGCTCCGGAGGCGTCTGGCCGTCGATCAGCTTGAGAAACCGAATCCATTCCTGATGGCGGTGCCGCGGCAGGCAGGTCGAGATCACCTTGCCCTCGGCCAGCTCCAAGGCGGCAAACAGTGTGGTGGTCCCATGCCGCTTGTAGTCGTGGGTCATCGTGCCACAGCGGCCCGGGCGCAGCGGCAGGCCGGGCTGGGTGCGATCGAGCGCTTGGATCTGACACTTCTCGTCGGCGCTCAGCACCAGGGCGTGCTCCGGAGGGTTGAGGTAGAGGCCCACCACATCCTCGAGTTTCTCTAAGAACCGGGGGTCGTTCGAGACCTTGAAACTGCGCAGGCGCTGCGGCGTCAGGGCGTACGCCTTCCACACCCGTTGCACCATGGCGTGACTGACCCCAAGCTCGGCCGCCAGCGTCCGAGTCGTCCAGTGCGTCGCATGCGGCGGCCTCGTCTGCGTCGTCGCCTCCACGATCCGCGCCTCCACCTTCCGGCGTTGCCGCGGCGGACGTCCACCCCGGGGCGCGTCCTTGGCGATGCCTTCCAGCCCTTTGGCGAGGAAGCGGCTCCGCCACAGCCCGACGGTCTGCCGACTGGTGCCCAGGCGACCCGCGATCTCGAGATTCTGCGCGCCAGCGGTGGCCATGAGCACGATCCGCGCCCGCAGCACCAGCCGGGCCGGCGTGCTGCGGCCTCGTGCCCACCGTTCTAGCGTCTTCCGATCCTCATCCGTAAGCTCGATCGCCTTGGCAACGCGCATGCCTCATTGGATCACAGCATCTACAATATGTCAAGCTATTTATGAGTCACTACACTAGGTTATGGAGAACTGGGTGTTCGAGCCGGATCTCCTGAAGCTGTATGCCCGGCACTACAAGACCGGCGAGCCGATGCCCGAGGCGCTGGTGGCCAAGATCTGCAAGGCCGGGACGTTCAACAAGGGGTTCGCGATGACGGAGTACCTCGCGGCCGCGCTGCTGGACATGGACTGGCACACCATGACCGAACCGAAGATCCAGGACGCCGACGCCTTCGAGAAGGCGAGCCTCGACAAATGGGGGCTGATCCCGGAGATTCTCACCCGCTACCGCACGACCTACCTCGCGCACTCGGCGGACGAGTACTCGGCCGGGTACTACAGCTACACGTGGAGCGCGGTGCTGGACTCCGACGCGTTCCAGGCGTTCAAGGAGAAGGGCGACATCTTCGACCAGGCGACCGCGAAGGCGTTCCGCGAGCTGCTCTCGAAGAGCGGCGGAGAGGACCCGGCGGTGCTGTTCAGGCTTTTCCGCGGCCGCGACCCGAAGGTGGACGCGCTGCTCGAGAAGCGCGGGCTGAAATAGGGCGCCACGCAACAGTAGCGGTCTCCCGCCTTTGCCGGCACGGAATCCCCCGGGGCAGGCGGCGGCCTGTCCGTGGTACGTTCTGTGCGTGGGACACGACTGGATACCCGGCGCCGATCCTCGCGCCGTCCTGCGCGAGGTGTTCGGCTACGAGGCGTTCCGCCCGCTCCAGCGCGAGATCATCGAGCACGTGGTCGGCGGCGGCGACGCCTTCGTCCTGATGCCGACCGGCGGCGGCAAGTCGCTTTGTTACCAGGTGCCGGCGCTGGTGCGCCCGGGCACCGCAGTCGTCGTGTCGCCGCTCATCTCGCTGATGAAGGACCAGGTCGACGCGCTACTCGCCAACGGCGTCGCCGCCGCCTTCTACAACTCGTCGATGGAGGAGGGCGAGGC
>CAIRXZ010000188.1 GCA_903882645.1 uncultured Acidobacteriia bacterium
TGCCATACTGGGGCCGGTCTGTCAATAGAACTCAATATAGACAGACTCACTTTGGGGACCGCGGATCTCCGCTGGGGGCAATCGAATCAAAACAAACCGCGGGGAAAATGTAGAAACTCCAGGCAAGGGCTTCGCCCTTGAGGGAGTCGGAAGACAGAAGTCAGAATGCGCAACACAAGCGGGGGATTCGGATTCTGTCTTCCGACTTCTGGCTTCCCAACATCGACAGGTATTTCGTCGATGTGGCGCCGTAGGCGCCTACTTCACCTTCGCGAACAGCTTCGCCAGCACCTTCACCGCCTGATCGACTTCTTTTTCCGTCACGATATAGGGCGGCAGGAAGCGCAGGACGGTGTCGTGCGTGCAATTGATGAGCAGGCCTTCGGCCATGGCGTCCACCACGATCTGCTTTCCGGGGATCGCCAACTCCATCCCGATCATGAGGCCGAAGCCGCGCACCTCCTTCACGAACGAGTGCTTGCGCGCCAGCTCGTTCAGCACCACGTGGAAGTAGCCGCCCACGCGTTGAATGCCGGGAAGCAATTCCTCGATCGCGTCCAGGACCTCGAGGGCCACGCGGCAAGCCAGCGCCCCTCCGCCAAACGTGCTGCCGTGCATTCCCGTCCTGATGGCCGCGGCGGCTTTCTCGTTGGCTACCACCACCCCCAGCGGAAGGCCGGCGGCCAGCGGCTTGGCGGCCGCGAGGATGTCCGGCAGAATTACGGGGAGGGACCGTTGATAGGCGAAGTACGTTCCGGGACGGCCCACGCCGCACTGGACCTCGTCGGCGACCAGCAGAGCGTTGTACCGATCCGCCAGTTGGCGGGCCTTTGCGACGTACTCGTGGGTTAGCGGGCAGACGCCGCCCTCGCCCTGGATCATCTCGAGGACGATGCCGGCGGTACGCTCGCCGACAGCGGCCTCGAGCGCCGCAATGTCGTTCGCCGGGACGAACTTCACCCCCGGAAGAAGCGGCTCGAAATCCGCCCGGTACTTCGCCTGGCCGGTGATGGAAAGCGCGCCCAACGTGCGGCCGTGGAAGGAGTTATCGAGCGAAATGACCTCGTATTTCTCCGCGTCCAGAGCGCGCCCGTGGGCACGGACCATCTTGAGCGCGCACTCCATGGCCTCGGCGCCCGAATTGGCGAAAAACGTACGCTGAAGACCGCTGACCTCCGCCAACCGCTTGGCCAGCGGACCCTGATACTGGTTGTAATACAGATTCGAGCAATGAATCAGCAGGCCGGCCTGTTCGCGGATCGCCTTGAGGATGCGCGGATGGGCGTGGCCCAGGGCGTTCACTCCGATGCCGGCGATGAAGTCCAGATAGCGGCGGCCATCCGGGCTGTACACATAGCAGCCTTTGCCGCGCGCGATCACGAGCGGATAGCGGGCGTAGTTCTGCAGGAGGTAATCCCGCTCCAGGTCCATGGTCGCTTGAGCGGGTTGATCCACGGCGGGGGGAAAAGCGCTGGACATTCACTTATCATAACAGCGCGAGGGGGGCGTCCAGAAGGCCGCCGCACGATTTAAGCCGTTCCCTTTCATGCCGCTAGGCCATATCCGTTCACCATCCGGAAGCGCCGTGCCAGAGGAAGCCGGCATCGTCGGGGATTGATCGAACCGATCACGCTTCGGAGGGGTCGGGCGCGCCCGACCCCTACTGGGCAGGCAAAAGCGCCGGATGGGCCGTCACGGCCCGACTCTCTTGAGCCAGGCGCCGGGCCAGTACGTCACGTTTTCGGTCAGGTCGCCATCGTGGAACAGCCACGGCGGGTCCTGCTGTAGGAACTCGGGATGGCGGGCGGCGAATTCCGTGGCGGCGGCGAAGGGGTTGTCGGATTTCCACTCCGGCATCCCCCGGGGCAAATCCGCCAGATCGCGCATGACGCCGTCGGCGGCGATGATGTAGGATCCCACGGTCACGAAGGGCGAGTAGCATTCGAGCTCCCGCGCCACGTGCTCCCGGGTGTGGGCGGAATCGAGGATCACGAGGACAGGCTCCGCCGAACCGATGAGGCTCTTCACGCTCGCAACCGTCCGCGGATCGGTTGAGTCTCCCTCGACCAGCGAAATCCGCGGGCCAAGCGAGTGGGCGCGCAGGGCTTCACGGTCCGCGGGGGCGATCTCGCGGTCGATGCCGATCACCTTCCCGGCGCCCAGCGCCTCGCACAGCGTGGCGTGGAACAGGAGCGAGCCGCCCCGGAACACGCCGGTTTCGACGATGACTCCCGGCTTCAGCGCGTAGACCGCCTCCTGGAGCCGCATCATGTCCTCCGGCAACTGCAGGATGGGACGCCCAAACCAACTGAAGTTGTGGTAGTAGAGGAGGTTCCAGCCTAGCCGCAGCCATTCGCGGGATAGCGTCTCAAACGCGGCTTTGGTGAAAAGGCCCACACTCGAGTCCTCGCCGCCGCCCGTTCGGGTGAGTGTCGCGGCCTCGGTGTCGATAAGGATCTTCATGGGCAGTTCTTAATTATTACCCAATGCGTTCAATAAGTTCCATTATTTTCTTTGGGGCGATTTTGGGTTGCCGGTGGTAACTTTCCACAGCCCGTTTGCGCCATCAACGTTGATACTCCCATGCCACTGAGACGAACCCGTAACTGCTTCTTGCGATTGATCGCCGTCTGGCTTACGCTGGCCGGTCTTTTCGCTTCCGAACACCATGGACTGGTGAAGTCCGGCGGCCTGCCGGTTCCCGGGGCCACCGTAGCCGCGTCGATGGGCGACAAGAAAGAGGTCACTATCACCGACGACCGGGGCGCTTACACGTTCCCGGACTTGGCCGACGGCGTCTGGACCATCAAAATCGAGATCCTAGGCTTCGCGACGGCGACGCGCGATGTCGGAGTCGCGCTCGACGCCCCCAGTCCGGAATGGGACCTGAAGGCTATGTCCGCGGCCGAGCTTGCCGATGCACTGGCGCCCAAAACGGCGCCCGCGGCGGTTGCGGCCAGTGCTCCGGCCCCGCAGGCGCCAGCGGGCGCGAGCGTCCCGGCGGCGGTGGCAACGGCCGCGGCCGCTACGCCCGCTGCCTCGGCGCCGGCGGCTGCAAGTGCGCCGGCCGCCGGCCAGCAGGCCAATAACGCCCGCGCGGGACGGGGCCGAACCACCCAGACGGCCGGAAGTGGCGGGAATCAAACCACCCCCGCCGGACGGGGCGGAACCACCCAGGCAGCCAACAACGGACGGCCGTCGCTGCTGACGGCGGGCGGGTTCCAGCAGGTCGGGGTCAGTCAGTCGGCGGAAACTTCGGCCTTCAGCCAGGACGGCAACATCAGCACGGAGATGAACGCCGAGCTTTCCCAAAGCGCCAACCAGGCCATGGTCATCCAAGGCAGCCAGAGCACCGCCATGGGCATGGGCGGGATGGCAGATTTCGGCGATTTCGGCGGCCGTGGCGGGGGGATGGGTATGGGCGGCCCGGGTATGGGCGGCCCCGGCATGGGCGGCGGCATGGATGCCGCCGGCGGCATGGGTGGCGGCA
>CAIRXZ010000189.1 GCA_903882645.1 uncultured Acidobacteriia bacterium
ACTTCTGGGTGGACCCTGCCGAGGACGCGGCGTGAAATCCAATACCTGCTCTTCACGTGGACGGGCGCCTGCGCCTACTGCGGAGCCGCCGTGGGCCATTCACGGAGTCCCTAGCACTTAACGTAGTAATACTAGTCCTCTGTCTGCGAAATCATGATGAAAGCGAAACGCGTCAGGTCCGGTGTAGTGGTAGTGTACTGGCCTTCCATCAACCAGGCGAAAGGTCCCCTGGTTGTTTTCCTTGTTAAGGGAAACGAGTATGCCGTTCAACTCAGTCTCTTTGGTGGTTGTAGTGACCGTTTCTTCTCTCCGAAAATAATCGCGCTCTCCGCTGCCTATACCAGCAATGGGAGTTTCCTGATCCGATATCGACAATTCCACGCGATCAACGGAGTTCTGCCTGAGCGGAGCAGCGATTCTATCTAAATCTCCATCAAGCACTCTGGACTCCAGGAGTTTGAACTGATCCGGCTCCAGAGTGACCGTGCCGCTATTGTCCGCGCCGATAATGAGGACGGTATTATTCTTCCCGTCTACCTTGACGTTTAGCGGCCTGCCTTTGGAAACGCGTTTTGCGTCAATCAAGACGCCTACGGTTCTCACAATCCAGGAGGTCACCTTGCGGACCATCTCAACGGTCTTCAACTGTGCTCCTGGGTCGGACGCGGCGATAAGCACAGCCGCACTGATCGCTAACTCAAACGAGGAGGTCTTAATGGCAACCACCCGCAGTTGATGTTGCGTCTCTGGATCTGATTGAACGGCGATCTTGCCGTAAGCACCAGCAAAGCCCTGAAGGGCAGAAATAACGTCATCGGCTGGCATTGTTCCAGAATCAACGTCCGGCCCTTTATAGCGAAGGGCAACCCTGACACCCTGAACATCGGCCATGTGGTAAAGAGTAATACCTATCGCCTTCGGACGAAAGGGAAATCCGACCTTTCGCAAAAAAATTTCCTTGACACCGCGAAGACCTTTATAGAGAAACTCGCAATTCGATGATTCTACAGGACGAATAATCATTCATTCACCCCCAGCAACGCAGCACGTGACAGTACCGCCCACCACTTGCGCTTGACCGCGGAGGCCAGAATGTGTGATTATTCAGTGTGGTGAATAAAAATTCAGCGAAAGTTCTTCCCATGCCTGTTGCCTCGGGCCCGGACCGGATCGTGAAAACCAAGGGCTCCGACCTGCTCCGCGATCTCGACCTCACCGATGCGGAGCTCGGATGCCTGCTCGATCTGGCGGCCGCCGTCAAGCGGTCTCCGGAGGATTACACCCGGGCGCTGGCCGGGAAATCCATCGCCCTGTTGTTCGAAAAGCCGTCGCTGCGGACGCGCCTGACCTTCGAGCTGGCCATCAAGCAGTTGGGCGGCGATTCGATCTTCGTCGAAGCGCCCATCGGGGTCCGCGAGCCGCTGAAAGACGTCGCGCGCAACCTGGACCGCTGGGTGAATGGCATCGTCGCCAGGGTGTTTTCGCAAGCCACCATCGACGCACTGGCGGAATGGTCCTCCGTGCCGGTCATCAACGCCCTGAGCGACCTGTTCCACCCCTGCCAGGCGCTGGCCGACATGCAGACCGTCCGCGAGCGCTTCGGCGAATTGCGGGGCCTCAAGCTGGCGTTCATCGGCGACGGCAACAACGTGGCCCACTCGCTCATGCTGAGCTCCCTGCGGCTGGGCATGGATTTCGCTCTCGGGTGCCCGGCGGGGTACTCGCCGAACCCCGATATCGTGGCCCAGGCGGAGCGTCTGGCCGGGGCTGTCGGCGCTTCGCTCGCCATCGTGCACGAGCCGGCCGAAGCGCTCCGCGGCGCGCACGCCGTATACACCGACGTCTGGGCCAGCATGGGCCAGGAGCAGGAAGCCGCCATTCGCCGGCGGGCCTTTCACCCTTACCAGGTCAACGATAGTCTTTTCGCGCTGGCGCGGCCGGACGCCATATTCATGCACTGTCTGCCCGCCAAGCGCGGCGAGGAGGTCGCGGATTCCGTCATGGAGTGCGGGCGCTCCGCGGTCTTCGACCAGGCGGAGAACCGGCTGCACGCCCAGAAGGCGTTGCTGTTGATGATGTTGTAAGAAGCTGTCAGCTATCAGCTATCAGCTTTCAGCTAAACCAGTTTGGCTGAAGGCTGACGGCTGAAGGTTGATGGCTGCAAGTTGAAACCTGATAGCTTATTTTCTTATGCTCAAACCCAAGAAAGTGGCTCTCGCCTACTCGGGAGGGCTGGACACCTCCGTAATCATCCCGTGGCTGAAAGAGAATTACGGCTGTGACGTGGTCGCCGTGTGCGGCGACATCGGGCAAGGCGGCGACGAACTCGCCGGGCTTGAGGAAAAGGCCAGGAAGACCGGCGCTTCGGAAGTCTACGTCGAGGACATGCGCGAGGAGTTCGTCTCCCAATACCTCTGGAAGCTGGTGCGCTCCGGCGGCGTCTACGAGCACAAATATCTGCTCGGCACTTCGATCGCGCGTCCTCTGCTCGCCAAGAAGCAGGTCGAAGTGGCGCTCGCCACCGGCTGCGACGCTCTGGCGCACGGCTGCACCGGTAAGGGCAACGACCAGGTGCGCTTCGAGCTGACCTACAAGGCCCTCGCTCCGCACCTCCCGGTGATCGCCCCCTGGCGGGAATGGGATATCGTATCCCGCGAGGACGCCATCGAGTACGCGCGCGCGCGCCGGGTTCCCATCTCCGCCACCACCACTAAGATCTACAGCCGCGACCGCAACATCTGGCACATCTCGCACGAAGGCGGCGCGCTCGAAGATCCCGCCAATGCCGCCCCGGACGATATCTGGATGCTGACGAAGAGCCCGGCCGAAGCCCCGGATACGCCCGGCGAAGTCGCCATCGCCTTCGAAAAGGGCGAGCCGGTAGCGGTCGATGGCCGGCGCATGAAGGCCTTCGAGCTGCTGGAAACGCTGAACCGCATCGGCGCGGAGCACGGCGTCGGACGCATCGACCTGGTCGAGAACCGCTTTGTCGGCATGAAGTCGCGCGGGTGCTACGAAACGCCCGGCGGCTCTCTAATCATGTTCGCCATCCGCGAGCTGGAAGCTCTCACGCTCGACAAGAACACGCTGCACTACAAGCAGCAACGCGCGCTCGAATACGCCGAGATGGTCTACAACGGCCTCTGGTTCACGCCCCTCCGGGAAGCGCTCGACGCGTTTTTCGAGAAGGTGAGCGAAGCCACCACCGGAGAGGTGAAATTGCGGCTTTACAAGGGCGGCATCGAGCCGCTGAGCCGGACCTCGCCGTACTCTCTCTATTCGCTCGATATCGCGAGCTTCACCATGGGCGCGAGTTACGACCAGAAGGACGCGCTCGGATTCATCAATCTGATCGGCCTGCCGATCAAGGTGCGGGCCGCCCGGGCCGCGCAATCCAAATGAAGCTCTGGGGCGGCCGTTTTGAAACCGGTCCGTCGGAGATCTTCGAGCGCTTTTCGGGGTCGCTCGATTTCGACCGGCGCCTGCTCGACGCCGATGTTCGCGGCTCGCAAGCCTTCGCGCGCGCCCTCGAGCGCGCCGGCATCCTGAACGCCGCGGAGCGCGAGATCGTCGTCGCGGCGCTCGAAGCGATCCGCGCCGATTCCTCCTCGCCGTCCTTTTATGCAGGCGCGGCGGACGAGGACATCCACACGCTGGTCATACGCGAGTTGAAGGAGCGCGCCGGCCCGGTGGCGGACAAGATTCACACCGGCCGCAGCCGCAACGAACAGGTTTCGCTCGATACGCGCCTTTGGCTGCGCGAGGAATGCGGCCGCGCGCGCGCGTTCCTGGGCGGCGTGATGGGCGCGCTGCTGGAGCTTGCGGATAAGCACCCCGGCGCCGTGATTCCGGGATACACTCACACGCGCCGCGCCCAGGCGGTTCTGTGGCCGCACTACCTGCTCGCCTATTTCGAGATGTTCGCGCGCGATCGGGAGCGTTTCGGCGAGGCGCGCCGCCGCGCCAATGCGCTTCCGCTCGGCTCGGGCGCCCTGGCCGGCAGCGGTTTCCCGTTCGACCGCGAGGCCATGGCGCGCGACCTCGGCTTCGATACCATCACCGCCAACAGCATGGACGTTTCAGCCGACCGCGATTTCGCGCTCGATTTTCTCTACGCCGCCTCCGCCGCCATGCTGCACTTGAGCCGCCTCGCCGAGGATTGGATCCTCTATTCCAGCGAGGAGTTCGGCTGGCTGGAGCTGGCCGACGGGGTGACCAGCGGGTCGAGCTTGATGCCGCAGAAGAAGAACCCCGATTCGCTGGAGTTGATTCGCGGAAAATGCGGGCGGGTGATGGGCTGCCTGACCTCGCTCATGGTGACCATGAAGGGTCTGCCCATGACCTACAACCGCGACATGCAGGAGGACAAGGTCCCGCTGTTCGAAGCGGCGGACCAGTTGGGCGGCTCGCTCGAAATGATGCGCGAAGTGATCCGGACCGCCAGGCTGAACCCCGCCCGGCCGGCGGCCGCCGCCGAGGAGAGCTGGGTGGTGGCGACCGACCTCGCCGAGGCGCTGGCGCGCGCCGGAACGCCGTTCCACCAGGCGCACCAAATCGTGGGCCGGTTCGTGCTGGAAAGCGTGCGCGCGGGCAAGCGTCCCGCCGATTGGACGGCGGAGGAGATGGAACGCTTCGCTCCCGAGTTCAAACGGGAAATGGCGGCGTTTCTGAATCCGAACAAGGGCATGCAATCGCGCGAGATACCGGGCGGAACGGGACCGGAAGCGGTGGCCTCCGCGCTGGCGCGCGCCAAACAATTGCTGGAGCAGATGACCGTATGACCAAGACTTACCGGCAAGGCCAGATACTGAAGCTGATCCGCGCCAAGCGGGTTTCCACACAGGAGGAGATCGCTCATGAGCTGGCGAAGCAGGGAATTGCAGCCACCCAGGTGACGCTCTCGCGCGACATCCGCGACCTGCGCCTGGTCAAGACCAGGGAAGGCTACCAGGAAATGGCGCCCGAAGAGACCGGTCCGGAGTTCGCCCTGCTCGCCGCCGAGTTCCTGCTCGACGTGCTGATCGCGCAGAACCTGGTGATTCTCAAGACTTCGCCCGGCCACGCCAACTCCGTCGCGGTTTCGCTCGACAGCGAACGCTGGCCGGGAGTGGTGGGCACCATCGCCGGCGACGACACCATCCTGGTCATCGCCCCCGACAACCCCACCGCCGAAGCCGTCCAGGAAAAGTTACTGGGAATGCTCGAGCGGGGCTGAAGTGGGGCAGGCCCTTCCGCCTGCCAAGTAAGGGTCGGGCATGCCCGACCCCTACAGCGCGAATTCTGCGCTACACTTGACCGCATGGCCGCAGAGAACGCGCCCGCGCTGGGGCAAATCGGCTGGATCGATCTAACCGTCCCGGACGCCGAATCCATCCGCAATTTCTACCAGCACGTCACCGGTTGGACGCCCGCTCCCGTCGCCATGGGCGGCTACCACGATTACCGCATGAACGCCGCCAACGGGCAGAGCGCCGCCGGCGTGTGCCATGCCCGCGGCAAGAACGCCGCCCTGCCGCCCGTCTGGCTGATCTACATCACCGTGGCCGATCTCGGCGAGAGCATTCGCCGCTGCATCGAGCGCGGCGGCAAGCTTCGCGCCCCTCCTCAGAGCATGGGCGGCGAAGGCCGCTACTGCGTGATCGAAGACCCTGCCGGCGCGGTGGCCGCGTTGTATCAACCAGCCATCAGCCATCAGCCTTAAGCCTTCAGCTTCTCGCACAGCCGCTCCGCGAAGCGGAGCCCGGCCAAAGCTGATGGCTGACGGCTATTCAATGCCCTTTAGCCCCAGTTCCCCGGCCTTCGCCTGCATGGCTTTGATGCAGAATTCGATGTGCTCTTCGAGCGGCGCGCCCAGTTCTTGCGCCCCGTCCAGGATCTCCTGCCGGCTCACCGAGCGCGCGAAAGCCTTGTCCTTCATCTTCTTCTTCACCGACGCCACGTCCACCTCGAATACGCTGCGGCGCGGCTTGACGTAGGAAATCGCGGTGATGAAGCCGGCCAATTCGTCGCAGGCGAACAGCGTCTTCTCAAGCGGCGTAACGCGCGGCACGCCGGTATGGTTCGCGTGCGAGAGAATGGCGCGCCGGATTTCTTCGTCCACGCCGCGCTCCGCCAGGATCGGCTCGCCTTTGACCGGGTGGTCCGGCAACCGCGGATGAATCTCCCAATCGAAGTCGTGCAGCAACGCCGCCTCCGACCACTTGTTTTCGTCCTCGCCGAGCTTTCGGGCGTACGCCGTCACGCACGCCTCCACCGCCAGCGCGTGCTTGCGAAGTCCCTCGGACTTCGTGAACTCGCAGAGAATGTCCCAGGCTTGATCGCGATTTAGCATCGAGTCCATGATACCCGGGATGCCGCGCATGCGCACGGAACTTTCCCACCGGTCTGGTGTCTATTCGGGTGGAAGCGAGGAAGAGAGGAGGTAAACAAAATGTTCGAGTCGGCGACAATGTCCTGCGGCCCCGCGAGCCATCGCGTATGGACCACCTGCGCCGGCATGACGGGGCAGATGCTCCTGGTCGCGTGCGTGATCGTAGTCCCGATGTTCTTTCCGGCGGTCCTGCCAAGACCCCAAGCCGTCATGGCGTGGATCAGCGCACCCGCGGCGCCTGCGCCTGTCTCTCAGCCCGTAGCCGGGACGGCGGTGGCGCCGCCAGCGCAGTCGTCCGGCCGAACCATCTACCAGCCGGTCCACATCCCCGCCGAAGCCGTGTTGATCGTGGACCCGCCGCCCGCTCCCGGCCCCGGCGCGCCGGGAGGCGTCGCGTACTTCCAGGGGAACAGCCTACCCGATATGGCGACGGGCGTCGTCATCGCGCCCGTCGCCGCCGCGCCGGCGGTCGAGCGGCCAGCCGAACTTGCCGCTCCCTCCGCGCCGCCGCGCGTAAGGATCGGAGGCAAGGTGCGCCCGGCCACCCTCGTTAGCCGCGTCGAACCCGTCTACCCGGTCATGGCCCAACAGATGCATGTTTCCGGCACGGTCGAGCTGGAAGCGTTAATCGGGACCGACGGCCGTATCCGCGAGCTGAAAGTGAAGAGCGGCCCCCCGCTGTTGGTTCGAGCGGCCGTCGATGCCGTCAGACAGTGGCTCTACGAGCCCACGCTGTTGAACGGCGACCCGGTAGAAGTCATCCAGCCAATCACGGTCAGATTCAGCCTGCACTGAAGCGGGGCAGGCATCCCAGCCTGCCTTCCGTTCATCAGGGATTCCCGCCCTCACGGTCGGGGCTGAAACGAGATGACAGCGTGGCGGAGAGCGTCCACCGTAGGGGTTCGTTCGCCCCTATTCCCCCACCACCGGATTGACCAGCTCCCCGACGCCTTCGATCCTTACCCTGACTTCGTCTCCCGGCTTCAGCCAGACTGGCGGCTTGCGCGCGAAACCCACGCCGGAGGGCGTGCCGGTGGCGATGATGTCGCCCGGCTCCAGCGTGAATACGCTCGACAGGTGCGCGATCAGCGCCGGAATCCGGAAGATCATCTCGCGGGTGTTCGAATGCTGCATCGTCTCGCCGTTCAGGGTGAGCGAAATGTCCAGATCGTGCGGGTCCTCGATTTCATCCGCGGTCACGATCGCCGGACCGAACGGCGCGAACGTGTCGAACGTCTTTCCCATCATCCACTGGCTGGTCGCCATCTGGAAATCGCGCGCGCTCACGTCGTTGAAAGCCGTGTAACCGAAGACGTGGTCGCGCCACCGCGCCTCGGGAATGTGGCGCCCGCCGCGGCCAATCACCACGGCCAGCTCGGCTTCGTAGTCCGGCTTGGTGGAGTTCTTCGGAAGCACGATTGCGCGCCGGTGTCCCGTGGCCGCCGTGGGAAACTTGGCGAAAACCGTCGGCACGTCCGGAGTCGCCATCTTCGATTCCGCCGCGTGGTCCCGGTAATTCAGGCCGATGCAAATGATTTTGGGCGGCCGCGGAACCGGCGCCGCCAGCTTCGTGGCGTCCGGGTCGAAGGCTTCGCCCGCCGCGCCTTGGGTCCATTCGCGCACGCGCGCCATCGCGTCGGCGCCCCCGGCGATTAGCGCCACCACGCTGTCGAACCCCGCGCCCCGGATGCCACTCAGCCGGCCGCCTTCCAATATCCCGGGCTCCAGCCGGCCTTCTTTCTCAAATGTGACGAATCGCAAGTTGTCTTCTCCGCCCACGAGTGTATCATCCGGGCTGCGGACCCCGCGTCCGGAACGGCTCCGGTATAGAATAAACAAAGACGGAAGAAGCATCGGCATGGGAACCATAGCGGCAGGTTTGGAAGGCGTCATCGCCGGCGAATCCGCGTGTACCGCACCGAAGATCCGCGCGCCACGCACCTGCGCGCGCTCTCCGAGGAGCTCGGCAAGCGCACCGGCCACGAAAAGCTCTTCCAGTTCTCACGCCGGATGGAGGAGACCGTGAAGGCCGTCAAGGGACTGGTTCCCAACGTGGATTTCTACTCCGCCTCCACCTACTATTCGCTGGGCATTCCGATCGACCTCTACACCCCCATCTTCGCCGTGAGCCGCATGTCCGGTTGGACCGCTCACGCGCTGGAGCAATACCGCAACAACCGCCTGATCCGCCCGCGGGCCGACTACCGAGGCAATCCCGACGGCCAGACGTGGATACCCCTGGAGGAGCGCTGATATGGACGAGCGCGCGTTTTACACCGATCAGCCGGCCACCAAGCCCGCCCAACTGAACTGCCCCTACTGCCGCACCGTCGATACCTACGAGCTGCGCTGGATGATCCGCAAGAAGAAGGACCGCATCCCGCCGGGGGGCGACGAACGCGACCGCGCCCGCTTCCAGAAAGCCCAGAGCTACATGGTCCTGCTGGACGATAAGGCGGCCTGCAAGAACCTCCGCTGCCGCAAACGCTTCGACATCTCCGGCGTCAAGACGATGGCGTATTTGTAGTTCTATCCGCGGAGGGGGCCTCCGGCTTGCCATGCCGGCTTTCTTGCCGGCATTTCTCGAGGGTTCGGGCTGGGCTGGCGGCCACGGCCGAGGGGTATCTGTGGTCCAGCGTCTATGCCGGCACGGACGCCGGCATGGCAGGCCAAAAGCCCACTCCACGAGGCACGCCCGGCCCTGCGCTAGAATTGGATCATCCCCATGACCCTCGACTCCATACAAGGTTCCCTCCGGGAGCGGGGCGTCCGTCTGACCCGCCAGCGCCGTATTCTGCTCGAGCTGATCGATAAAACCGGCGCCCACCTGGACGCCGAGCGGCTCTACCAACTGGCCAAGGAGCGCGATCCCAGGATCAACCGGGTCACCGTCTACCGCACCCTGAAGATGCTCAAGACCGGCGGCCTGGTGGACGAGCTGGACCTCATGCACTACGGCGGGGACCAGCACTACTACGAAACGCGCCTCAAGCAGGAGCACGCCCACGTCATCTGTCTGCGCTGCGGCAAGGTGGAGGAGTTCTTCGGCGAGCCGCTGCAACGGTTGCGCAAGCAGGTGGAGACGCACCTGGGATTTCAGGTGCTGCTGGCGCGCACCGAAGTCGGCGGCTATTGCGCGCATTGTCAGACGCTGCGCGCGCGCGAGGTGGAAGCGCTGCGCAGCCAGCCTCCCGAGCCTCCTTCGGAAGCTTCCGTGGCCGCCGCGGCGCGTCCCGGCCGGCGCGCGCCACGGCCCTCGCGGCCCGCGTAATGCCTCCGCCCGCCGGACCGGCGTCGCTCGTAGTCGTCGACCCGAACGGACACCGCGCCAGCGCGCCCATCGATCCCCTGCCCTTCCTGATCGGCCGGAATCCCGGGAACCACCTCGTCCTCCGCGACAGCCGCATCTCCCGCACCCATGCGCGCATCGTCGTCGAGGGCGGCGAGTACGTCGTCGAGGATTGCGGCAGCCGCCACGGCCTCTATGTGAACGGGCGGCGCGTCGCGCGCCACGCGCTGCGCGACTCGGACAAGATCGAGTTCGGCGCGCAGGATTGCTACGCCCTCGTCTTCGCGCTGGACGGAGCCGAACTCAAGCGGCTGATCGGCCAGGCGGGCGCGGCCCCGTCCGGCGTCCAGCCGTTGCCGGGCGCGGGCGGCGGCATGGCCAAGCTGCGCGCCATTCTCGAACTGGCGCGCACCATGCAGAGTTCGCTCTCCATCGACGACGTTCTGGCCTCGGTGGTGGATGCCGCCCTCGCCGTTACCGGCGCCGAGCGCGGCTTCCTGCTTTTACGCAATGAGGGCCGCCTCGAAACCCGCATCGCGCGGCGCAGCGACGGCCGCCGCCTCGCGGTGAGCGACCTGCGCGTCCCGCGCGAAGTCCTGCATCGCGCGCTCGAGCGCCGCCGCGAGATGCTCCACATGAACTTCAACCCTCTGAGCGGCGATGACGCCCAGGCGTCCCACAGCGTCGCCGACCTCGAGTTGCGCAGCGTCGTCTGCGTCCCGCTGGTGCGTGTCCGCACCGGACAGGGCGATGTCACCAGCGTCTTCTCCGCGAGCAGCGAAACCGTGGGCCTCCTCTACCTCGATTCGCGAGTGGCCGCGGCCGACCTGGCGGGCGGCAACCGCGAGCTGGTCCAGACCCTCGCCATCGAGGCCTCCACGGTGCTCGAGAACGCGCGCCTGCTCGAGGAGGAGCGCGCCAAGCAGCGCCTGGACGAGGAGCTGCGCATCGCCCGCAACATCCAGCAGAGCCTCCTGCCACGTTCGCTGCCCGCCGCGGGATGGCTGCGCGCGGCCGGCGGCAGCGTGGCCTCGCGCATGGTGGGCGGCGACTACTTCGACGTCATCCAGGTGAACCCGCACTGCTGGTCGGCCGTGGTGGCCGACGTCTCGGGCAAAGGTCCCGCCTCCGCGCTGCTGGCCGCTCTGCTGCAAGGCGCCCTCATCACCGCCAGCGAACAGCCGTCCGCGCTCGGCCGGCGCATGGAGCGGATCAACCGCTTCCTGCTCGAGCGCACCGGCGGCGAAAAGTACGCCACCATTTTCCACTGCCTGCTGGACCGCGACGGGCGCCTCAGCTACGTCAACGCGGCGCATTGCCCGCCGCTCATCGCGCGCGCCGGCGGCCCGCCGGCCAGCCTCGACGCCACCGGCCTGCCGGTCGGCTTGGTGGAGTCCGCCGAGTACGCCGTGGCGGAGGTCCGGCTAAACCCCGGCGACAAGCTGGTGATCTACACCGACGGAGTTACCGAAGCCCAGAATGCGGCGGGCGAGTTCTTCGGCAGGAAGAGGCTCAAGGAAATCGTCGCCGCGCGCGCCGCCGAATCGTGCCAGGCCATCCACCACGCCATCGATCAAGCCGTGTCCGCCTTCACCGAAGGCGCCGAACAGTCCGACGACATCACCTTGCTGGTGCTGGAGTACGCGGAGTAGGCGCCCGCCCTTACTGGTAGAAGTTCCTGTCCCAGGCGTGCCGCTTGAGGACCGCGATGGTTTCCGCCGCGAGCGGGGCTTGACCGGCCGCCGCGGCGTTGGCCTCCACGTGCCGCGCGGCGCGCATGCCGGGAATTACCGTCGAAACCGCCGGGTGCGCCAGGCAGAACCGCAGCGCGAGGGCCGGCAGGTCCACGCCGCCGCCAAGGTCTTGGAGCAACGCGTCCACACGCTCCTTGACCTGCCGCTTGCGGTCGCCTTTGAAATAGAACTCCCGGAAATCGCCCGCCGGGAACTTCGTGTTTCCGTTGATCTTCCCCGTGAGCCCGCCTTCGTCCAACGGCACGCGCGCCAGCACGCCTACGTTCTCCTTCAGGGTCAGCGGGAAGAGGTTCCTCTCCGGCGACTGGTCGAAGATGTTGTAGATGACCTGAACGGCGTCGATCAGACCGGTCCGGATCGCGCCGATGCCGGAATCCGGATCGTGGTCGGTGAGCGAGAGGCCCACGGCGCGCGCCTTCCCGGAACGTTTCAGATCCTCGAACGCGCGCCGCCACTCGTCGCGATCGGTCCATTCGTCGTTCCACACGTGAAGCTGCAACAGGTCGATCGCGTCCAGCCTTAGGTTGCGCAGGCTCTCTTCGGCCGAACTCATGATGTAGTCGTACGGGAACACGCGCTCGATGCCCACGCCCGGCCGCGCCGGCCAGACGCGGTCCTTGGGCGGAACCTTCGTCGCGACGTAAACCTGGCGCCCCGCCTCCCGAACCACCCGGCCGACCAGTTGTTCGCTGTGGCCGTCCCCGTAGGCGAGCGCCGTATCGATGAGGTTGACGCCCAAATCGATGGCGCGCCGCAGCGCCGTCAGCGACTCGTCGTCGCGCCCGCCGAGCCACTGGATTCCGCCGATGCCCCAGGCTCCGAAACCGATGCCGCCGACTTCAAAGTTGGTTCTGCCAAGTTTGCGGTAGTTCATGTTTGCGTCTTTCAGCCCCCATCTTCCCGCCATCAGTGGGGCAGACCATCGTTCTTCGTGGTCTGCCTTCCGGGCGCAACAAACGCAGACGACAAAAAACGATCGTCCGCGCCACCAAAACCAGTCTCGCCGGCTAGTTTCCTACCGCGATCGTCACGCCGGATTGCGTCGAAACATTGCCCACCTGCACCACCACCGGAACGGCGTTCCCCGCCGCGATGCCGCCCGGGACTTGCACGGTGATCTGCATGACGCCCGCCACCAGGCCTGGCACGCCGCCGTAGGATTGCGGCGTGACGGTCTGCCCGCCGATCGTCACCGTCACCGGCAGGATCGGCGCCGGCGGCGTCGCCGAGCCCAGCAATCCATCGGTTCCCGCGGGACTCGTCGGGCCTTCACCGGTTTCGTATAGCGTGATCGAGTTCCCTATCTTGACCGCATTTCCAGGCGCGTTCCCCGTGCCGTCCTGGTTCAGCGCGGCCGCCTGTCCCGTCCCGGAGCAGTTCAGGGTGAACAGCGCCGGCGCCGCGCTGGCCAGCAATACCGCGACCGGGGCTGTAGACTGGCCCTGGTACTGAACGACCACCTGCTCAGCCGATCCGGTCACCGAATAAGGGACCACGGCCGCCACCTGGGTGCTCTCTGTGTAGATCACCGGCGCCGGCGTTCCGTTGAACAGAACGGTCGTGCCCGCCAGGCTCCTGGCCACATTGCCGAATGTGTCGAGCCGGAACGGCGCCAGTATCGACGGCCCCAAGCCGGAGCCATAGATCACCACCACTTCACCGGGCGAAATCGGCCCCGACAGGTTGCTGGCGGCGTTCGTGACGGCTCCAATGCTCATGGTGGCGCTCAGGGGCGTCAGCATCCGGATGGCGTTGTTGCCGGAATCGGCGAAGTAGAGAGCGCCCGCCGCGCCAACCGCGATGCCCGCGGGTCCGTTGAGCTGAGCGTTGGCGGCCACGCCGCCATCCCCGGAGAACCCCCGGCTGCCATTGCCGGCGACCGTCATGACGATACCGCCCGGGAAGACCTTCCGGACGCGCACGCTGCCGTCGGTAATGTACAGGCTGCCACCCGAATCCACCGCCACGCCCGACGGGTTGGCCAACTGGGCCGCGGCCGCCAACCCGAGATCTCCCGAATACCCGCCAAGCCCGTTGCCGGCCACCGTGGAAATCGCGCCCTTGGTGGTAACCATGCGGACCGCGTTGTTGTTCGTATCCGCGATGTACACGTTTCCCGCCGCATCCACCGCTACCGCCTTCGGCCCGTTCAACTGCGCATTCACGGCCTGCAAGCCGTCGCCGGAATACCCCGAGACGCCCGTGCCCGCCAGCGTCGAGATCGTGCCGTTGGCCGCGGACACCTTGCGCACGCGATTGCCGCCGAACTCGGCGATGTAGAGATTGCCGGCCCCATCGGCCGCCAGGCCGAAGGGCATGTTCAACTGCGCGCTCGAGGCTGCGCCGCCGTCTCCGGTCGAGCCGGCCGCGCCGGTTCCCGCGAACGTCGAGATCGTGCCGTTGGCCGCGGACACCTTGCGCACGCGATTGTTCAAGCTATCGGCAACGTAAACGTTCCCGAGCTGATCCACCGCCAAGCCTTCGGGCGCGTTCAATTGCGCGGCCGAGCCGGCGATGGTTGAAATCGCGCCGCCCACGGCGAACTTGCGCACCACGTTGTTGACCGAATCGGAAACGTAGATGTTGCCGGCCGCATCCGCCGCAACGCCTTGCGGAAGGTCCATCAGCGCCTGGCTCGCCGGTCCCCCGTCGCCCGCAAAGCTGTAGACGCCGTTGCCCGCGACCGTATTGATGGTCCCCTTGCCGGCGAAAAGCTCCCTGATCCGGCCGTCCATGGTATCCGCGACATATATGTTGCCCGAGGAATCCACGGCCACGCCCGTGGGCATGTTCAGCGTCGCGAGGGACGCCGGTCCGCCGTCACCGGCGAAAGGGCCGTTGCCAAGGTTGCCGCAGATCGAATTGACGCTGCCAGTCGAGTCGAGTTTCCGCAGACGGCTGCCCATCGCCTCGACCCAGTAGACGGTCCCGGTGTTGTTGTCCACCGCCACGCTGAACGGCGGGTTCAACCCCGCCAGCAGCGCCGATGCGCCATCGCCTAAGTAGCTGCTGTATTGGACGACGCCCGCGACGACGTCGCCCGCGATGTAGTTGATGTTTCCGTCGGTGGTGATTCTGCGGATCAGCCAGTTGCCGGAGTCGGCGATCAGAACGTTGCCGGAGTAGTCCAGCGCCACATCTTCGGGAGAGCGGAACTCCGCGAGGCTGGCCGGATGGGAGGGGACGGGAGGGGGTGTAGTGCCTGCGGCAGGGGGCGCGGGGTAGCCCGCATCGCCCTGGTACCCCGCGAAAGTGTCGCCCGCCACGGTGCGCATGATACCGTCCGTGCCTACCATCCGGATGCTGTTGTTGCTCGTGTCCGCGATGTAGACGCAGCCACCCGTGGGACATGCGCCCGGCGCCGCGAAGCTGTTGCCAAACAAATCCACCGCCACGCCCGAAGGGAGGTGCAGATTCGCCTGCGTGGCCGGCCCGCCATCGCCCAGCAGAGGCCCGGGCGGGCTGAACGGCTTGGCGACGGGCGCGTTTCCAGGATCGCCGTTCCCGGCGAAGGTGGTAATGACGTCGGCGCGCGACACCTTCCGTACGCGGTTGTTCAACGAATCGGCGATATAGAGATTGCCTGCGGAATCCAGGGCCAAGCCCTGGGGCGCGTTCAACTGGGCGTTCACGGCCGGTCCGCCGTCGCCGGAGAAGCCCGCGTGCGAAGTGCCCGCCACCAGCGTCAGGACGCCGCCGGCGCTCACCTTGAATACGCAGTTCAGGCTGCTGAAATAGAAGTTGCCCGACGTGTCCGCCGTCACGCGCGCGGGCAGCCCGGCGGAGAAACTCGTCGCCGAAATCGTGGCCGGCGGAGCCAGTGGAGCGGCCCCCGCCACGGTGGAAATCGAATACTGCTGCGCCATGCCCGCCGCGCTTGCCGCCAGCAGGACCAATCCGCCCCGGAGAAGTCTCTCAACCGCCTGCAACATGTACCTCACCAGTCTCCCAGCCGGGCAGGCCATCGCCTCTTGCGGCCTGCCATCTTTCAAAACAAGTGCAAACAAAAGACCATCGTCCGCGCCGCGACACCCTACCGGCGCATGGCGCCGTCCGATGGCCGCGCGGGATCGCAAAATGCGGAGTTTAAAGGCTATGATACCACCGCCGAAAGCGCCTCCAAGGCCTGTGCGCATTCCGCACTACTGACGTTATAGTGCGTCACGGCGCGCATCAGCCGGTCGTTCACGCCGTTGATCAGCACGCCGCGGCGCTTCAGGCGCGCGCTGATCTCCGCGCTCGCCAGACCCGTGCCGCTCACGTCGAAAATCACGATGTTGGTGACCGCCTTTTGCGGCTCGGCTTGAATGCCCGGAATCCGCGCCAGTCCTTCGGCCAGAAAACGCGCGTTGGCGTGGTCCTCCTTCAGCCGCTTGGGCGATTCTTCGAGCGCGATCAGGCCCGCCGCCGCCAGCACGCCCGCCTGGCGCATGCCGCCGCCCAGCCGTTTGCGGAGGAGCCGGCCCTTGGCCATGAGATCCGCCGGCCCCGCCAGCATGGACCCCACCGGAGCGCCCAGCGCCTTCGATAGGCAGAACATCACCGTGTCGGCGGGCGCGGCGATCTCGCTGACCGCCACGCCCAGCGCCTCCGCCGCGTTGAACACCCGCGCGCCGTCCATGTGGACTTTCAAGCCGCGTTCGTGCGCGCCGCCGCAGATCTCGCGAATGGTTGCGAGCGGATAGACAGTTCCCCCCGCCATGTTGTGGGTGTTCTCGATTTCGATCAGGCCGGTGGGCGCCCAATGCGGCCCCGGCGGCCGGATGCGCCGCCGCACGGCATCCCAGGAAAGAATGCCGTCCTCGGTGGGAACGGCGCGAATCACGCAGCCGGAAAACCAAGCCACCATGGCCAGCTCGTAATCGAGCACGTGGGAGCGCGAGTCGCAAATCACTTCCTGGCCAGGCTCCGTGTGCAGCTTGACCGCGATGGTGTTCCCCATAGTGCCGGAGGGGACGAACAGCGCCGCCTCCTTGCCGGCGATTTCGGCCGCGCGCCGCTCCAGGCGGTTGACCGTGGGGTCCTCGCCGTAAACGTCGTCGCCGACCTCGGCTTCCATCATGGCCCGGCGCATCTCCGGCGTCGGCTTGGTCACGGTATCGCTTCGCAGATCGATCATAGGTCGAGAAAGTCCTGAAAAACTTCGTTGGAGAGCAGCACGCCGCGATCGGTGAGGCGCAGGACGCCATTCTTGGTTTCGAGCAACCCGGCCTCCCGAAAGCGGCGTATAGGCTCCTTGAAGCGGCGCCGTTCGTCCGGCGTCGGGCGGACGCCCTCCATCAGCCGCAAGCCCACGAAGAACCGCTCCTCATCGACGCGGGCGGGGACGCGCTCCGGAGCGGCCAGTCCCGCGTTGTACTCTTCCACGGATTCCGGGTTCGCCATCCGCGTGCGCCCGTCGAACGAGTGGGCGTCCGCTCCGAACCCGACGTACGGCTCCAGTTTCCAATACTTCAAGTTGTGCCGCGATTCGAAGCCCGGCCGCGCGAAGTTGGAGATTTCGTAACGCTCGATCCCCATCCCCGCCAGACGCTCCACGGCCGTCTCGTAAAACGCCGCGACCTTGTCCTCGTTCGGCGTTTGCGCGGCCCCGTAGCGCTTGCCGCCAAGCAGGATCTCACTGCCCAGGCGGCTATCGAAATCCACCTCGAGCATGTAGACCGAGACGTGCGGCGGCCCCAACCGCTCGATCCAGTCGAGCGACTCCCGCCAGCTCGCCGCGGTCTGGCCCGAAAGCCCGGCGATGAGATCGATGTTGATATTGCCCAGGCCGGCCGCCTGGAGAACCATGATTTCCCGCGCGACGACTTCCGCCGTGTGCTTGCGCCCGGTGCGCCCGATTTCCTTATCCACAAACGACTGCGCGCCCAGGCTCACGCGGTTGATGCCGCAATCGGCCCACAAGCGGGCGCGCTCCGGCGTGATCGATCCCGGCGCCGCCTCGATGGTGGCTTCGAGCCACGGCCTTCCGGGGATCGTCTCGAGCAACCCGCGCAACACGCCGGCCGGCATGTTCCCGGGCGTGCCGCCGCCCAGGTAAAGGGTTTCCGGCTTCCATTCCCACGCATGCCTCGAGATCTCCGCCTTCAGCGTCTCCACGTATCGCGCCTCCACGTCCGCGGGAAAGACGCCCGACGCGAAGTTACAGTACGTGCACTTCTGCGCGCAGAAGGGATATGAGAGATAAACGCCCGCCACCCTTAGATTGTAGCGGGCGGGCCTTTACCCCGTGAACTGCGCCAGAAACCGCCGGCACTGGAGCAGGGCCGCCTTCCGCGTCTCCAGTGCGCCTTCGTACGCGCGGTCCTCCACCTCCACGCAGACCGGGCCCTGGTAGCCTGAGTCGCCCAGCACCGAAAAGAAACGGCCCCAGTCGATGTCGCCAAGACCGGGGAGTTTCGGGGTGTGGTACTCAAGCGGGGTGGCGAGGATGCCGGCCTCGTCCAGGCGGAAGCGGTCCACGCGCGCGTCCTTCAGGTGAATGTGGAAGATGCGGGAGGCGAACTGGCGAAGCGGCTTGAGGTAGTCCATCTGCTGCCACACCAAGTGGGAGGGATCGTAATTGAGGCCGAAGTTGGGGCTGGGAATCTCCTCGAACATGCGGCGCCAGATGACCGGGTTGCGGGCCAGGTTCTTGCCGCCGGGCCATTCGTCCTGGGTAAAGAGCATCGGGCAGTTCTCGATGGCGATGCGCACGCCCTGGTCCTCGGCGAACTTCACCAGCGGGGGCCAGACTTCGCGGAAGCGCGGCCAGTTGTCCTCCACGGACAGCTTCCAATCCCGCCCGATGAACGTGTTCACCACTGGGACGCCCAGCATGCGCGCCGCGGCGACCACCTTGCGGATGTGCGCGATGTAGACCGCGGCCTCCGCCCGGTCCGGCGCCAGAGGATTGGGATAGTACCCCAGACCGCTGATTTCGATGCCGTGCGCGGCCAGCAAGTCGTGAGTTCGTTCGACCTCGTCCGCGCCCAGGCTGGCGCAATCGACGTGGGTCACGCCCGCGTACCGGCGATAGCTCCTTCCCACCGGCCAGCACATGAGCTCGACGCACTTGTAGTCCGCGGCCGCAGCGAAGGCGACGACCTCCTCGAGCGTCAGGTCCGGCAGGATCGCGCTGACAAATCCGAGCTTCATCTCGGTTCCTCCGCTCGGCCGCCCTTCACTTCTTCACGGCTGTGAAGGGACCGCCCGCCGCGCCCATGACGTCGATATTCCCTTTCATGGCGGCATCGGATTCCAGGGTGCCCGCGAAGGCCATCGTCAGCGCCATGCCGTTGTAATCGAAATCGAACTGGAAGGTGACGTTCTTACCGTCGACCTTGCCGGTGACAGCCGAGTCGATGCTGCCCGTCCCGGACACGCACTTGCCGGAGAGTTTGGCGTCTTCCTGCTTCAGCGAGCAAACAAACGCCACCTGGTTGCCGGAGACATCGCCGTCGACTTTCCAGTCGCCCGTCAGGCCGGCGGCCAGAATTGGACCGCCCGCGAGCGTCAATAGCATCAGAATCCTGAGTTGTTTCATTTTCCGTCCCTTCCGCCCAACGTGACGTATTCTAACAAGCTTCGAGGGGCGGGCGTGAGAAGACCGGTCGCAACCACGGCGGCGCTGCCCCGCGCGGCGCGGTCCGCGTTATCATGACTCCCATGTCCGGCCAACCGCCCGTCTACACGCTTGCGGATACGTGGCTGCTCAATAATCGCGTGAACCCGATGCTGCTTGACAACCTCAGCGAAGAGCAACTGGCGCTGGCCCCGAATCCCCGCGCGCGCAGCATTGCGGACCAGTTCGCCCACCTGCACAATGTGCGGATCATGTGGCTGGAGCCAATCGCGCCGGCGGCAGCCCGAGGCCTGAGCAAGATCGAGAAAGGGTCGGCCACACAACAGGTTTTGAAAGACGCGCTGGAGGCCTCCGGAAAGGCGCTCGGCGGCGTAATCGCCGAAGCGGAGAGGAGCGGCAAGATCAAGGTCTACAAACGCGGACCCATCGCCTTCTTCGGTTACGCCCTGGCGCACGAGGCGCACCACCGAGGCCAAATCATCCTGCATCTGAAGCGCGCCGGGAAGCCGGTGGACCGGATGTTTGGCTTCAGCCTGTGGAAGTGGGAGAAGATCTAGACAGGGGCTTCGCCCTTGAAATCCCCGCGGGATTCGGGAGCCTGAAGGCAGAAGTGAGACGGCGGAAATCGCAACCTATGTCCTCCCCACCCATTCCCCAGGTCACGCTTCAGGAGTTCGAGAGCGGCGGCAACCATCTGATTCACGCCGCGGTGGACCGCTGGGCGGCGGTCAAGCCCACTGAGGCGGCCGTCCTCAACGCGACGCGCGGTACGCGGCTCACGTGGGGCGATCTGAGGGACGGCTCTATGGCGCTCGCCGGCGAGCTGGCGCGCATGGGGTTTACCAAAGGCGACGTGCTGGCGGCTTCCCTGCCGCTGCTCGACGGGCACATCCTCCTGGAGTACGCCTGCTTCCGCCTGGGCGTGATTCACGCGCCGCTCGACCTGCGTTTGCAGCCCGCCGAGGCGCTGCGCTGCCTGGCGCTGGTGCGCGCCAAGGGCTTCGCGTTTCCGGGCAGGATCGGAAGCGTGGATTTCGCGGCCCTTGGCGAAGCCGCGCGCGCGAGGTGCGATTCCATCGAGCATCTGATCCAGTTTTCGGCGGCGGGCGAGTGTATTCCGGGGGCGCGGAGTTTCGGCGAGGTGCTGCGGGCCGGGCATGCCCGGCCCCTACGGGGCATTGCCGAGGGTCGTGGCGTTGCCGAACGCGACGCCGCGCAGGCGATTTTCACGACCGGCTCGACGGGTTCGCCCAAGCCGGCCCTGCTCTCGCATCGCGGCATCGCCTGCCAGAACCTCTGTCTGGCCCGAGCGTTCGATTTCGGGCCGGACCAGAGAGTGCTCTGCAACCTGCCGGCGTCGCATGTGGGCGGCCAGGCGGAAGTGCTCATTACGACCCTGTTCTCCGGCGCGACGGCGGTCACGCTGGAGGTTTTCGACCCCGCGCAGTCGCTGGAGGCCATCGAACGGTACGGCGTGACGCTCATCGGGCAGATCCCGGCCATGTTTCAGATGGAGTGGCGCGCGGCGGATTACGCGCGGCGCGATCTGTGTAGCCTCCTCACGGCCGTGTACGGCGGGCAGGCCGCACCGCGAGCGTTCCTGGAACAAATGCTGCGTATGGCCCCGCGGATCGCCACCGGACTGGGCCTCACGGAGACCTCGGGATTCTGCACCTACACGCCGCTTTCTCCGGACGCCGATGCCGTGGCGGATGGCGTGGGGTGGGCGATGCCGGCTTACAGGATGTCGATTCGCCAGCCCATGCGCGCGGACGGCGTGGCTGGCAACGAGATGCCCGCCGGCGAGATCGGGCACGTGTGCTTCCAAGGCCCGCAGAGCTTCCTCGGGTACATGAACGATCCCGAAGCGACGGCCGCCACGCTCGCGAGCGACGGCTGGCTGTACACCGGCGACATGGGCCGCATCGGCGAGCGCGGGCTGCGCTTGGCGGGCCGCGCCAAGTGGGTGCTGAAGCCCGCCGGATACCAGGTCTTCCCCGGCGATGTGGAAGCCCACATCGCCGCGCTGGCCGGACAGGTGGCGAGCGCCGGGGTGGTCGGCCATCCCCACGCCGCCTGGAGCGAAGCGATCGTCGCATTCGTCGAAAAGCGTCCGGGCGCGGAACTCACGGAGGCCGATCTGCGCCGCCATGCGCGCTCGCTCACCTCATATATGCGGCCCTTGCACTACGTCATTCTGGAACCCGGCGCCATGCCCCTCAACCGCAGCGCGAAGGTGGATATCGTCCGCTTGCAGGAGCTCGCGCGGGAAGAAGTGGCGAGGCTGCGCCAGCGCGGGCGCTGGGACAACCAATAACCTGACAAAACCGTGACAACCGGACCGTATCGCCGCGTTACGATTAGGACTGCGGAGAACCCGATCGCGGATGAAGAGCCGGCGTTGGCCCGATCTCGCCTTGCTCTGGCAGGCGGCGCTGGTCGTCCTGCCGGTGGCGATCCTGTCGGGGGTCGCGTTCTACTACCTGCGTGAGGACAAGGCGTCCATCGAGCAGGAGGCGCGCGAGCGGGCCCGCGTTCTTGCGCCCGAACTGGCTCGCCGCCTGGGCGAGCGCCTGGGCGAAATCCTCAAGAGCCGCCCGGCGCAGACGGCGCCGCCGGAAGGCGTCATCCTCGACGGCCGGATCGAGTCGCCGCCCGACTATCCCCGGCTGCCCGAACCCCCCGGCCGCCTGACGCCCAGCGAGGCCAGGGCAAACGCGGAATTTGGCTTGCTGGTTCTCGAATCCAAAGGCGCCGCCACGCCGGGATTCGTCCAAAAGTGCGTGGACCTCGCGAAAAGCGCCGCCGGAGCACACGCGGAGTCGGGCGCTCCCGTGGCGGATCTCGCCTTGCTCCTGGCCCTGCGCCATGCCGGCCCCGGCCGCATGTCCGACGCGCTGCTGGCCGGGTTGACCCGCGCCGTTCTCGAGCACCCTTCCTTTCTGACGCCGGAGCTGCTCGAAGCCGCGGCCGGATTCCCGATCGGCCAGCTCAAGACAGGTTGGGCGGCGCGGGAGAAAACGCTCGCGCTGATGCGGACGCTGCAACCGCTGCTGGTGGATGCGGCGGGGCCTCGCGAGATCTGGCTGCGGCCGGACGCCGGCGAATACCTCGCCCTCTGCAATCCCATTCGCGGCGGATGGAGGGTGGTGCTCCCGGCGTGGCGACAGTTCCAAGGACTGTTGCTGGATGCCTTGCGGGAGAGCCGCATGGATCTCCCGGCTTACGCCGGCGCCGTGGTCGAAATCGGCGGGGAGCGCCGGCGCGTCTCCGGCGATTCCCCGGCGCCCGCCAGCGAAAGCCGCGCCCCCGTACTCGCCTCCGCGCCGGGACGCCTGGAAACGGGGTCGCCGCATCCTTTCACGCTCGACATCGTTCTTTCGGACACGGATTTGCTCTACGCCGGCTACCGGCGGCGGACGTGGCTGACGGCCGGGCTGATTCTCTCGGCGGCTGCGGCGGCCATGGCCGGTCTGGCGGGCCTCTGGCGGAACTCCCGGCGGCAGGCTCTGCTGAGCGAGATGAAGTCGAACTTCGTTTCGAGCGTGTCGCACGAACTGCGCGCGCCCATCGCCGCCGTGCGCCTGATGGCGGAGAGCCTCGACCGGGGCAAGATCGCCGATGAAGCCAGGCAAAGGGACTACTTCCGCCTGATTGTCCAGGAGTGCCGGCGGCTTTCTTCGTTGGTCGAGAACGTGCTGGATTTCTCCCGCATCGATCAGGGCCGCAAGCGGTACAGCTTCGAGCCCGCCGATGTGGTGGCATTGGCGCGGCAGGCGGTCGCGCTCATGGAGCCTTGCGCGGCGGAGCGCCAGGTGCGCCTCGCGCTGGAGGAGCCGCCCTCCGGCGCGGCGGACTTGCGGCCGTGCTGGGACGGGCACGCCGTGGAGCAATCGCTCGTGAACCTGCTCGATAACGCTATCAAGCATTCGCCGGCCGGGGCGGAGGTGAAGGTTGAAATCGAGCTTGTGGAACCCGCGATGGCGCGCCTGTGGGTGGAGGACCATGGTGAGGGCATCCCGAAGGAGGAACAGGCCAAGATCTTCGATCTCTTCTATCGTCACGGCTCGGAACTGCGTCGCGAAACGCAAGGCGCCGGAATCGGCTTGAGCATCGTGAAGCACGTCGCCGAAGCGCACGGCGGCCGGGTGATCGTCCAAAGCGCCGTGGGCGAGGGCAGCCGCTTCGCCTTGGAGTTGCCGCTATGATGCCGCGTGTCCTCATCGTCGAAGACGAACCGCCCATGCGCATCGCCCTCCAGGACATCCTCACCGCCGAAGGCTACCGCGTCCTCACCGCCTCCAACGGCGAAACGGGGCTTGAGCGGGCCATTGAGGAGAAGCCCGGCCTGATCCTGCTCGATGTGATGCTCCCCAAGCTCGATGGCTACGCCCTCTGCGCCGAACTGCGCCGCCTGGAGATCGCCGTGCCGGTCTTGATGCTCACCGCTAAGGCCCAGGTGCGCGACCGCGTGACGGGCCTCGATAGCGGCGCCGACGATTACCTGGTCAAGCCCTTCAGCACGGACGAACTATTGGCGCGCGTTCGCGCCCTGCTGCGGCGGACCGGCGGGAAGCGCCGCGCCGTGACCGCGCTCACGCTGGGCGATATCCGGATCGATCTCGCCAGGTTGACCGCCCGGCGCGGCCGGGGAACGATCCACCTGACCTCCAAGGAATTCGCCGTGCTGCGTCTGCTGGCCGAGGCGGAAGGCGAGCCGGTCACGCGAGAGCGTTTCCTGGACTTGGTCTGGGGCCACACGGCTTTCCCGACCACCCGCACCGTGGACAACCACATTTCGAGCCTGCGCGCCAAGCTGGAACCAGACCCCGCCGCACCGCGCTGGATCGTCACGGTGCACGGCGTGGGCTACCGGCTCGAATCGGGTCGCGCGATTTTACACAATCCTGACAATTCCGGGGCCGGTCTCCGGCAGAATGCGGTTAAGGAGAATGAACCATGAAGACGACATTGGCGCATGTGGGGCAGGTTGGAAACCTGGCGCGAGCCGATTGTCAATCGGCTCGCGCGGCGGTTGGCAACCGCCGCGCGGCTTACCAAGCTGCCCCACTGCTTGCTCTGGCTCTCCTGATACTGGCCCCCGCCTTCTGCCCCGCGCAGGACCGCATGGCGGAGGCCCTCCGCAAGGGCATCGTCGAGGAAGATGCCAACCGGAACCTGGCCGCCGCGATTCAGTCCTACCAATCCGTGCTGGCGCAATACGACGAGGACCGGAAATCGGCGGGGACCGCCCTGTTCCGTCTGGCCGAGTGCTACCGGAAGCAGGGCAAGAACGACCAGGCCGCGGCAGCCTACAAGCGGGTGGTCCAGGAATTCGCCGACCAGACCAAGCTGGCGGAGCAGAGCCGGAGTCACCTCCCGAAGGGGCAGCAGACAGGCGGAGCGGACAGCGCGGGCGTGGCGGAAGCGCGGCGCCGGGTCAGAGGAGTGCTCGAAGAGCGGCTCAAGAACGCGGAGGACGATCTCGAAAAGGCGCAAGCCGCCGGCGGGAAGGTTCCCATGCTGAGGAACCTGGTGGCGCAATGGCGCGCGGAAATGGGATCGCTTGACATTAGGTTGGAGCAGGCCGCGAAAGGCCCCTTGGCGGAAGGGGATGCAATACGGATACAAAGGGAAAACTACAGGAGTGGGCTCGAGAAGGCCCAAGAGGATCTGGCAAACGCGCAAGCTGCCGATAATCGGATTCCCACGATCAAGGAGCGGATCATGGATCTGCGCCAGCAGTTGGCCGCCTTCGACCTTGAAACGGCGCAACAGGGGGCGGCGCTGGCGGCCTCGCCCAAGCGGTAGGAGCGAATCATGAAGACCAAGCCCCGTGGCGCGGGCACTCTTGCCTGCCGGGTCGAGACTCATCTCGGCCCTTGTTTTGCTGGAACCACAAGCGACGCTCAGGACAGGCGGAGCCGCGACGTCCCGAGTCAGAGCCGCGACCGCAAGGGAGCGGTTGCCCGCAAAGGCACAACATCCGCGCTTTTAGCGCTGGCCTTCCTGATCTCCGCCCCCGCCTTCTGCCGCGCCCAGGACCGCATGGCGGAGGCCCTCCGCAAGGGCATCGTCGAAGAAGACGCGAACCACAACCTGGACGCCGCGATTCAGTCCTACCAATCCGTGCTGGCGCAGTACGGCGAGGACCGCAAATCCGCCGCGACCGCCCTGTTCCGCATCGCCGAGTGCTACCGGAAGCAGGGCAAGACCAGAGAAGCCATCGCGGCTTATAGCCGGGTGGTCCGGGATTTCGCGGACCAAACCAAACTCGCCGACCAAAGCCGGAACCAGCTCTCGAAGACCTATAAGATCCCCCAGCAGCCAGCCGCCGGCCCTGTTGACGCCGCAACCGCGGAGGCGCGCCGCCGGTACAGGGCGTTACTGGAGGAAGAAATCCAGGAGTTTCAGCACAACGTGGACTTTGTTCAGCAGCAGTACCGGTTGGGCGCAATCTCCGTGCTGGATACCTACGATGTCCAGGCGGATCTCGCGAGGTTGAAGAGCCGGTTGGCCGCTTTCGACGCCGGGTTGATTCCGCCCGCGCCCCCCTGCGCTCGCACGCCCGCGGCTCTGGCGGCGTGCGCGCAATACCGGGCGCTGCTGCAAGCGGAAATAGACTACGCGACCAAGGACCTTGACGCGGAGCAGCAGAAATACAAGCTAGGCCTGGACCCGTTCCAGTACGTCGTCGATGCCGAACGCAAATTGGCGGATGCCAAACTCGCGATGGCCGCGCTCGATGGCGGTCTGGCGCAACCGCCGGCCGCAGCCCCGGCGCGGCAGGCGCAGTAGCCGCCGTCCCTGGAGATCGCTGCCAGCCCCGTAGGGGCGGAAGAACCGTCTCACGGCAGGCGATCAATGTGCCACGGAAGTTCTTGACATCCCTCCCCCTTCTGCTGTATACCTAGTCTGGACAGGGAAACATGGACTCGAATCCCATCCCCGAGCTACTCCCCGGCACGCTCTACTTGCTGATCCTGCGGACCCTCAGCCACGGCCCGCTTCACGGATACGCCATCGTCAAGCGAATCAAGGATGCTTCCCGCGAGGGTCTCCGCATCGAAGACGGATCGCTGTATCCCGCGCTCAACCGCATGCTGGTCAAAGGCTGGCTGGCGTCCGAGTGGGGCGTTTCCGAAAACAATCGCAAAGCGCGTTTCTATCGGCTGACGCCCGAAGGCCGAAAACAGCTCGACAAGGAAGCGGGCGAATTCGATCGCCTGGTGCGCGCCATCCAGCTTGTGATGGGCGCCGCCTGAACGGAGACCTCCATGGCGTTCTGGAACCAAATCGGCAACCGTCTGGCGTATTTGTTCCGGCGTTCGCGGTTCGATCGGGAACTTGAGGATGAGGTGCAGTTCCACATCCAGGCCCGCGCGGACGAACTGGAACAGGCCGGCCTGCCGGGTGCCGCGGCCCTGCTGCAAGCGCGGCGGGAATTCGGTTCCACGCTGCGGAGCCGCGAAGAGACGCGCTCGGTCTGGCAAGTGCGCTGGCTGGAGGACCTTGGCGCCGATCTTCGCTACGCCGCGCGCGCGTTGCGGCGCAATCCTGCCTTGACCCTGGCGGCGGTTGGCTCGCTGGCCCTGGGAATCGGGGCCAACACCACGATATTCAGCGTCGCCAGGGAAGCGCTCTTCAGCGAGCCTTCCTGCCGCGACCCGAAGTCGCTGATACAGATCTCAGTGGGCGGCGACACCTGGGTTCCTATGTCCCAGTATCGTTTCCTGGAGGAGTCGCACACGTTCGATGGGCTTGCCGGGATGAACATCCAGATGGTGGTGAACTGGCGCGACGGCAACCGTTCCTATCGCCTGGCTGGCACTCACGTCACCGAAAACTTCTTCGAGGTGGCGGGCATTCCAGTCGCCATGGGGCGGCCCATCGAGCGCGGCGAGACCGACGCGGCAGTGGTGACATACGGGTTCTGGAGAAAGCGACTGAACGGCGACCCGAACGTAGTCGGCCGCAAGCTCGTGCTGGATGGCAAGCCGTACGCCGTCGTCGGCGTATTGCCGCGCGACCACCGCATGCTGGCCGGCTTCGGTTTCACGCCCGACCTTTACCTGACCAAGGACCCCGGCGAGGTCATGCTCTACGCGCGGCTGCCGCGGGGAATGACGCGACAGGCGGCCTATGCCCGCCTGAAGCCGGTCTGCCGCGAGCTGGATCGCGTGTACCCGGACGTCAATCGCAAATGGACGCAGGAGGTCAGGCTCACCGCCGTCGGCGGACTGGAGCGCCTTCAACAGGAGGGCGGTCCGGTCGCCATGCCGGCCCTTGCGTTCTTCGCCATGCTCGTGATTGTCACGGCGATTGTGATGCTGATCGCGTGCGCCAACGTGTCTAACCTCCTGCTTGCGCGGGCCTTCACCCGTTCGCGGGAGTTCGCCATCCGCATGTCGCTCGGCGGCAGCCGCGGCCGCCTGGTTCGGCAATTGCTCGCCGAGAGCCTGTTGTTGGCGTTGCTCGGAACCGGCGCCGGTCTGCTGCTCAACCTTTGGCTCACCCGGCTGCTGAGCGGGCTTCACATCCCGACGCCGTTGCCTATCGAGCTGATTATCCAACCGGATCGCATGCTGCTGGCTTACTCGGTGATAATCGCCTTTGTGATAACGCTGGCGACTGGGCTTGCGCCGGCGCTCAGGGGTACGCGCGCGGGAATCGGAGGCGCGCTCAAGGAGGGCGGGCAAACCGGACCGGCGGGCGGCGCCCTGCGGAACGCGCTGGTGATCGGGCAATTGGCGGTATCCATCGTACTGCTCAGCGCGGGGCTGCTATTCATTCGCAACCTGATCCAAGCCACGTCGTTCAACGCGGGGTTCGACACGGCTCATACGGTCGAGGCCACGGTACAAGGTCCGTCCGACCCGCGGGAATTCGTAGGCGCCGCGCTCGAACGCCTGCGCGCGCTGCCGGGGGTTGAGGCGGCCTCGCCGGCGTCCGCCGTGCCGCTGAACCCGTTCCTGGCTTTCGGCCGGCCGAGCCCGCTCCGGCCGGACGCGGGCAGCCGGCCGGTGCGCGTCCAGTACAACTTCAACGCCGTGGGACCGGATTACTTTCGGATCATGGGGATTCCTCTGCTGCAAGGCCGCGCGTTCGCGGATTCGGACCGTGCGGGGGCGCCTGAGGTCGTGATTCTGAACCAGAACCTGGCGCGACGATTGTTCGGAAACGCCAACCCGGTGGGCCACATCCTTCGCTTTCCCGACAATCGCGATGCGCGAGTCGTGGGCATAGCGCGCAACAGTAAGTACGTCACCCTGGGGGAGGAGAACGCCATGGCGCTGTACTCGCCCTTTTTCCAGCAACCGGTACGAGGTTACGCGCATTTCTTCGTGCGCGCCGGGGGCGAGCCGGAGACCATGGCCCGCAAAGTGGATGAGACGCTCGCGGAGATGGACCCGTCGGCCGCGGTGGAGACCCGGGCCACGCGCGATATCTTCTCGGGGGCGTTGATGCCGAGCCGCGTGGGGGCCGGCATTCTAGGCTCGATGGCGCTGTTCGGATTGCTGCTGGCGTCCGTCGGGCTATATGGGGTGCTGCTGTACGCCATTCAACAGCGGACTCGCGAGATCGGCATTCGCGTCGCGCTCGGCGCCACGCCCGGCGACGTCCTCGCGATGGTCGCCGGCCAGAGCCTCAGGCTGGTGGCTGTCGGACTCGTAATCGGCCTCGCGCTAGCCGTGGTTGCGGTCCGGCCGCTATCGATGTTCCTGGTTCCGGAGGTGCGTCCGGCCGATCCCATGAACTTCGCGCTCGTGGCCTGCGTGCTTGCGGCGGTCGCCGCTCTGGCGACGCTCGCCCCAACCTCCCGCGCCCTGCGGGTCGACCCGGCCGTCGCCTTGCGCCACGAATAGCTCCCGCCCGCGATTCTCCGGCCATAAATTCTTTCTATCGCGCGGATTCAGTTTTTCTTGTGGCCCCCTGGCGCGCCATCCTCTACCTTGTGATGTATCCGCCCCGTTCGCGGGTTCTATCTCCACGTCGAGGAGACCAAGTTGTCTAATCGTGTGTTCGCTGGACTATTGGTGTTCGCTTCCTCCGCCCTGGCGCAAGCGCCGCAAGGGGATCGCGCCGAACTGCGGGCCTTGCAGGCCGCGGTGGCCGCCTCTCAATCGGCCGGCGACAACGCCTGGATGCTGGTCAGCTCCGCGCTCGTGCTCATGATGACGGGTCCCGGCCTGGCTCTGTTCTACTGCGGGCTGGTGCGCAAGAAGAACGTGCTCGGCACCATGATGCAGAGCTTCGCCATGATGGCGTGGATCACCCTGCTGTGGGCGGTCTGCGGCTACAGCCTGGTGTTCGCGCCGGGCAACCCGTTCATCGGCGGCCTGCGCTATGCGTTCCTGCGCGGCGTGGGGGCCGAACCGAACGCGCTCTACGCCCCCACCATTCCCCACCAGACGTTCATGATCTATCAGCTCATGTTCGCCATCATCACGCCGGCGCTGATCGCCGGCGCGTTCGCCGAGCGCGTGCGCTTTCAAGCCATGATGGTGTTCTCCACGCTCTGGGCGTTGTTCGTGTACTTCCCGGTGGCCCACATGATTTGGGGCGCCGGCGGCTTTCTCAACGCGTTCCAGGGCGGCCGGTTCCCCGTGTTCGATTTCGCCGGCGGGACCGTGGTGCACGTCACCTCCGGATTCTCCGCGCTGATCACCGCGCTCTACATCGGCAAGCGCGCCGGCTACCCGCACGAAAAGAACCTGCCGCACAATCTGGTGCTCAGCTTCATCGGCGCGTGCCTGCTCTGGGTCGGCTGGTTCGGCTTCAACGCAGGCTCGGCTGTGGCAAGCGGCGACCGCGCGGGCATGGCGATGCTTGTCACCCACGTGGCGACTGCCGCGGCGGGGCTGGCATGGATGGGCGTGGAGTGGCTG